>SFNC01000059.1 GCA_004554255.1 Bacteroidales bacterium | reverse complement strand
TGGATCATTTCGCTCTTGTTGATGACATACTCACAGACCGAAACGTGACTTCAATATATATGGATGAAGTTCAGACTGTCGATGGTTGGGAAGTCTATGTGCGCGGGAAGCTCGACGAAGGCTATCGAGTCACGGTAACCGGCTCCAACGCCTCAATGCTGAGCCGGGAGCTCGGCACAAAACTCACCGGCAGACATCTGACTTATGAATTGTTTCCGTTCAGCTACAGTGAGTTTTGCGGCTTTGTCGGCTTGGAAGCTACCCCTGATGCAACACGACAATATATGAATAAAGGCGGTTTCCCGGCATATCTTTCAAGTCACGAACCTGCCGTTCTCAATGAGTTGGTGAACGACCTGATTTACCGCGATATAGCGGTAAGGTATAAATTGCGTGACGCACAGACATTGAAAAGAGTTGCCGCAATTCTTCTAAGCAACATCGGCAATATCGTGACTGCTACCAAAATGAAAGCGCAGCTGGGACTGGGCAGCGTCACAACTATGAACGAGTATCTGTCATATTTCAATGAATGCTATCTAATTGATTTCGTCAGCAAGTTTTCATATTCTTCGAAAGCGAGGACAATTTCGCCGCGCAAAGTCTATTGCGTTGATACTGGAATTGTGAACGTGTCGGGGACGAGTTTCTCAAGAAATGATGGACACAACCTTGAGAATATGGTCTATATGGCCTTGCGACGCCACACAAAAGATATTTACTATTTCAATAACCAGTCGGGAGAATGTGATTTTATAGTGGCGCAAAATCTTACCCCCTCTATGGCACTCCAAGTATGCCACGAACTTTCAACTGAAAACCGCGTCCGCGAAACAAAAGGTCTGCTTCTTGCTATGGAAGAGTTCAATATACCACAAGGCTTGATAATCACTACCGAGCAAGAAGATACAATCATAGAAGCAGGAAAGAAAATCGAAATAGAGCCCTTCGACAAACTTGATAAGCATTTGACTGATTTTTAGCAAAATCAAGAATCTCATATCAGATTTACAGATCCCGTATTTGCCGGAATGGTGTAAGATATTCGTTCTCTGTGGTATGATATGCCCCATAATTTGAGCCGATATTTGATAGAGAATTTCTCACTGCAATAGCCGAGCAGCCCAATGAGATATTGAAAGCGGACCCTTCATCATTGGCGCTTGTGTGCTCCGGATTGAGGTTCGCACGGATACCACCATCCGTAGCCACGGTCGGTGAACATACCTCCAAGTCCGTATTCATAGCGGGCATCATGTTCGAATTCCACAAATGAGTCGGCGTGCTCTGGGATTTCGCTGTTCACGTCAGTGTTGCCGGCGCAGTAGACCTTTGCGCCATAATGGCATAGCTCCAAGGGGATCTGCTTCATTCGGTTTCGGGTCAGGTCGAGCGTCACCAGCGACATATCGTCCGAGGCGGTCAGCGTCTCGAGATAATTGTATGAGGCATAGAGCGATGTCAGAGACTTACAGCCCGACACATCGAGCTGTCGTAGGTCGTTATCGGAGCAATGCAGGGTTGATAGGGTGCGGTAGCCGGCAATGTCGAGGGCGGTCAGGCGGTTGGTGAAGCAGTAAACCTCAAAGAGAATTTCCCGCTGATCGGTTAGGTCGAGGGTCGAAAGCAGATTTTCGTAGCAGTACAGCCGCTTGAGCCTGGTGCAGCCGCTTATATCGAGGTCAGTAAGGACATTATCGCCGCAATTAAGCAGATAGAGCCACGGCGAGCCTGACACGTCAAGCTTCTCAATCTTATTGGAGAAGCAGAACAAATCCTCCAGCTTGGCGCGCTCAGGCACCGCCAACTTCGTCAGGTTGTTGTTTGCAACGTTAATCGTGCGGAGCGAGATGCAACCCGCGAGGTCTATTTCCGGGAGGCTGCAGTCGGAGATATACAGCTGTTCAAGACAATAATAATTCGCCACGTCGATGCGGCTCAGCGGCGCGTTATAGCCGCATGTAAGTCTACGGAGCGAAAGGCAGCCGTCAATGTCGATGTCCTTAATCTGATTGGAGGTGGCATCAACGGTTTCGAGGCGGGTACACCCCTTTAGATTGAGCTTTGTGAGCTGATTTTTTGACACACGCAGCGTCTTCAGAGCTGTACAGCCCGCGAGGTCCACTTCGCCCTTTATGTTGGTCTCATTGAGGTATAGCTCAAGCTCACCGCCGCTGTATTTCACTGTGTTGCCCCATTGCGACAGCGGCAGTTCGGCTTTCCAGTTGCCCCGGAAGCGCGAGTGCTCGCCATCGACAGCGGCATATAGCTTCAGAAGCATTTCCTTTATGGTCGCCTCGTCGGTAAGCTCGCACTCCATAGCCGGATGCCGGATTTCAACCTCGACGCTCGCCCGACCGCAATGCAATGTAAATTTAGTGACTTTATCCTGCGCAGATGTGTTGGGCAAGGCCGTGAAATGCAGCGTCGTTTCATTATTTGAACCAGAGGTTTTGGCAAAGAGGCCGTTGTTGAACCTCACATCGTCGGAGGTCTGCAGCGACCAGTCGCCTGTGCATGAAAATTCAATCCGCAAGGCGCCGCCCTCCGAAGGCGCCGTTATGTCAGTTGAGAGCATCTCTATGGCATCGGGTTGATATGCAGGCTCGTCGGCCTCCTTCGCATCAGAGCACGCAGAAAGCAACGCAGGCCCAATGATTAAGGCCACCCCGCAGATAAATCTCAGCACGCTTCGCATTGCAAGATTACTTTTTGCGTCCGGCCTTATACTGGTCAGCTATATCCTCATACTTGTAAGGCGTGTACACAGTTCCGTTTCGCATAGAGTTTTTGCGGTCGCGGTCGTACAGCTCTTTCTTGTCCTTGAGAGTCTCCGACAGCACTTCGTCGTCTGCGAAAAACGCGATAAGCCAGTTGCGGGTCATACCAGGGCGGATTCGATTGAAAGGTATATGCACGAAAAAGCGTCCGTTCTTCTTGTGAAAGAAATACGGGCTGTCCAACGAGCCGGAATAAGTCACCGAATTGTCTCCGGCCTTTATTGAGGCAAAGGTTGTCCACATATATACATCCTCTCCTACATAATGGAGAGTGAACCACTGGCTGGGATAGAGACCTTTCTTGCGCAGCTTCTTGTCGGGCGATGTATATTCATCGGTTTCGTCGTTGAAGATAGCGTATTCGTGGTAGCACAGCAGTTGCTTGTTGTCGGGATTCTTCACGTGCCAGAACACTACCCTGTCGATAGAGTCGGCCGGGAATGTAAGCTTCTTACCCTCGACCTTAATGTTCAGATTCTTGTCCCAGCCCTTGGGGAGCTTGATTTCGACATTATCGTATTCCTTGCCGCTTTTGAGCATTACGTCGGCCAAGACTTTCGGGGCTGCCTTGGCGCCGATTGCAAAGACTACGCAGCAGATAATTGATAGTAAACCACAGATGATGCGTCTCATATCGTTGATGTTTTAATGTTTACACGGCAAAACTACAATAAAAAAGTCAACATTTAAGCGCCAAATGTCCCATCGTGGCGAACAGTCGAAAAAAATTATTACATTTGCAGACAGAACAACTATGGCACGACTCAACGACTTTATCAACCGCATCGACTTCGGTCCGCTGCAACGCTACTGTGAGGAACATGGCGAGCCGTACCGCTATGTCAAAGGAGAATGTCTTGTAGCGCAGGGCGCTGTCTGCCGTTGGTTTGCCGTGGTTCGTAGCGGCTACTTCAACTTTTGCACCGTCGCCTCCGACGGCTCGCTCTGCGTCACCGGATTTTCATTTGCCGGCGAAGTAACCACCGACTACGTGCGCTCGTTCCTTTTTGGCAAACCGTGCCTCACGTCAATCATTGCCGGCGAAGACACCGACGTGCTGCGCATACCACTCGCCGACATCAGGAAAATCGGGATGACGCCGCAGCAGGCATTATTCGAATCCGCCACGTCGGTACTCCTCGACGAAGCCTACCGCCGCTACCTCGCCTTCTACTCAAAAACGCCATCGGAACGCTACCGCGACCTGATTGTCCGCTGCCCCGAAGACATCATCCGCCTGCCATTCAACGAGCTGGCATCATATCTCAGCGTCTCGCGCCGCCAGTTCCTCCGCATCCGCGAAACCGTAAACAGGAAATAGAATTACTACAAAGACAGAAAGCAACGAAATTGTCAAAGCTTAAATAGTAAATCTGAATGCACTACATCGCTCCTTTGCAGGGACATACAGATGCCGTTTGGCGTATGTGGCATAGCCGGGAATACGGCGGCAACAATCGATATTTCACTCCTTTCATACGCATTGAGAAGGGGGAGCCTCGCGCTCGCGATTTGCGCGACTACACCTCTGCTCTGAATGAAGGCGTAAATGTGGTGCCGCAGGTGATATTCAGCGGCGCTGACGAGCTGCGGTTGCTGCTCAGCGAGGTTGTGGCTGCCGGAGCCACATCGGTAAATCTTAATATGGGTTGCCCCTTTCCGTTGCAGACATCCCGATGCCGCGGCGCAGGCATACTGGAGCATCCCGAACGCCTCGAGGCCTTGCCTGCCATCGCAGAGGAATTCGCACAGCTGAAATTCTCCGTAAAGATGCGACTCGGCCTCAACAATCCCACTTCATGGCGGCAGATAATCCCGATTCTCAACCGCATACGGCTGGAGTTTGTAGCAGTGCATCCACGCACGGCGCGACAGCAATATTCCGGAGAACTTTATATGGACGCATTCCAAGGCATTGCCGGCGAATCGGAAGCGCCGGCAATCTTCAACGGCGACATACGCACCCCGGCCGAAATTGCCGCTGTCATAGACCGCTTCCCCGGCATTGCAGGAGTAATGACGGGAAGAGGCATATTAGCACGCCCCTCGCTCTATGAGGAATACGATACAGGATGCGAGTTGCCCGTGTCCGAACGCATTGCACGGATGCTTCGGCTCCACGACCATATCCTTGACCATTACTCCAAAACACTCTGCGGCGACGCGCAGATACTATCGAAAATCAAACCCTTCTGGGAATACGCCGAAGAAGAAATAGGCCACAAAACCTTCAAAGCCATCAAGAAAGCCGGCACCCTGGCAAAATACCGCGCCGCCCTCCCCCGACCCTGAAATCGGTAACGAAAACGCCTCAAGTTTGGTAACGGAAAAAGCCTCATGTTTGGTAATAAAAGCGATTAATATATTGTAATTCAATATTTTAATATTTTCTTCTTTAGATACTACCGGATGAATTGAAAATTGTAAATAGGTTAACCTCGAATACTCAAAAATCAAGGGCGTTTTCACGCGAGGAATGCGTGAAAACGCCCTTGATTTCTTATGGAATTTTGGCAGTAATGCACGGCGACTATTGTAGCGCCAATGCACGGCGGATACCGTTGCGCTAAATCAGAGGGGTTGTAGCGCGTTGCTACTTGGCGTAGCCGATGGGGTTGTTGACGACGGGGAACTGGCGGGAGGTAAGGCCCAGCAGTGCAGAGATTGACGCAACGTCCATTGTGGCACGCGGAACGGTGGCGATACGCTCTGAGGCGCAGGCCAGGTTGAGATTTTCGCAGGCTATGCCGGCGTCGACAAGTGCCATCGCCTTGGCTTGTTCACCCTCAGGGAGTTCGGTCATATCTGCCACAAACAGGATTGAAGCAGGGGCGTCGAGGACAAACTCCTGCGAAAATTCCTTCGTGCCGGCAATAAGATTGCGGTGGTCACCCTCCTTGACAAGCTCAAGCGAATGGGATGCAGGGCGATATTCCCATACACCGTTTTTATCGAAAACAAATGCGCGGATTTCCTGCCAGTTGCGGGCGGTAGGATTGCTGCGGTTGGCTGGAGCGCCGAACCGACCCGGAGCAGCGTCGGGGCGGTTAACACCCACTGCCATCCAAAGCAACTGACCCAGCGTGGAGTCGCTGATCTCGCGAGAACGGTCAAATTCCCTGATACTGTGCCTGCTGGCAACTACCTCATTCATCGGCATACCTCCTGCGAACGAAGGCGCCGGCAATTTTCTTTCCTGTGCTGACATAATCAAAGTTGCTGCCATCGCCAGCATAACCGCCGACAGATGACGAATCTTAAACGTTAAACTCATATCTACCTATTATAACGTCGAACTCCCGCCCATAGTTTGTCCACCCTCGGGCGTTCCTTTCACTCTCCGGCCTAATTGCGTTCAATACCTCGGCGAAGGCAGAAACCAACGAGCTGATACCCATAAAGTCCGGAATAAAAAAAACAACCAAACCAATTGACAAATTTATTTTGTGATTGCCTATATCCCGCCCTCACCTAATAATCATAATATCCCGTGCTTACCTCACGGCATGGAATGCTATAATTCTGTGGGATGTTGTGATTAGTGGGGGAATTAGGGGCGGCGGGTGTGGGAGAAGGCGTTGAAGTTGCAGGACTGCTCGAGGCGGGTCTCGAGGGGGTCGGGAAGGGCGGAGAAGAAGTCGTAGCCGGTGGCGCGTTCGACGGAGTCGACGGGTACGGCTGCTTTCTGCATGCCGCCTTCTACGTAGCCGTTGGGCATTATGAAGCCGATGGCCCAGGGTTTGCTGACATAGGGGGCGAGGATTACTTTAAAGAAGCGTTGCGGCACGGCTACGCCGGTCTCTCCTAATGAGGCTACGCCAACCGGGGTGCTGTTTTTGCCGTGGGAGGAAGCTCCGCGATTGCCGGATGATGCCAGGCCGGCCACGGTGCCGTTTGAAGTGGCGGGGGTGTCGAAGATGGGACCGCAGATGATGATGAGGGCGCTGTCGGTGACGGCTCTTTCGCGGCATTTTTTCTCTAGGCGTTGCCAGGCGCCGCGGTTGAGGTCGGGTGCCTGGGGGCAGATGTTGGTCATATAGAATGATTCGCGCATGGCCTGTGGGTGCCATTTCATATCGCCGGCCGGGGCCATGTGGCCGCGGTCGTAGCCGGTGTAGCGGTAATCATCGGGGGTGGCGCATCCTTTCACAGCGGGGTCGGGCAGGAAGTTGTCGTCGCGTTCCACAACGTCCGACACCTCCGAGCCGAGCAGCTCCCAGGCTACCCAGTTGGGCTGGTGGGTGATGGGGTTGAATGAGATGTCCATCGCCATATATTTCAGCTGTTTCTGCGGTAGCTGGCGGGGCGCTTTCACCTCCATAAGGGCGTCGGCGGAGGGTGAGGAAGCTGCAGCGGCGGGGGTTTCGGTGGCGCGGTTGCATCCTCCGGCCGATACTACGAAATAACATACCAGGGCTACGGCCACTACGCCGAAGGCCACGGCGGCCGAGCGGAGCGCTCCTGAGGTGCGTCCGGCGGGCGAATTGCGTCGGCGCGAGCGGGTGTTTCTTCTACTATATGCCATAATGTTTTTGAGAAATAGAGCCGATGAAGCGTCGCGGCTCAAAGATGAAAAAGGGGCACGCGCAGGCGCACCCCTTTTATAGCTGGTTCAGACGGAATCAGAGGACGCCGCTGAGGTTGAAGTTCTTGAATTCGAGATCCTTGGCAGCACGGGCAGCGAGCGACTTGTCGAGTTTCACAGCCTGACGGAGGTTGGAGGAAACCATACGGTCGTTGTTGGTGCGGGCACCGAGGATAGCGGTGAGATAATAGGTCATCGCGTCGGGATTGTTGATCGAGCCGAGAGTGCTCTTAGCCTTGGAGTAGTCCTTGGTAAGAATCTGGGCGAGGGCGGCATTGTTGGTCTTGGCATTGCCGAAGCTCTTCACGGCCGAAGCAGCGTCGCCGGTGAGGAGGTAATAAGTGCCCATAGCATCGTTTAGCTCGGGTGTGCCGGCGGCCGAACCGAATTTCTGGTTGGCGATGCGGTAATCCTTGTTGAGCAGCGAAATCAGACCGAGGTTCATCTGAGGCTCGGGAGCGGCGGCGTTGAGGCGGGCGGCCTGGTTGAAGTTGGCGCGGGCAGCGTCGTAGTCACCGGCTACATACTGTGTGAGGCCCAGGTCGTTGAATACGCGGTAATCCTTCGGATAGAGCTCAGCGGCCTTGTTGTAGACCTTCATCTTGTCGGCATTGTTGTCGCAGAGAGTAGCGGCGTAGAGGATTTCGTCGACCGACAGCTTGGAGGGGTCGGAAGCGAGCAGCTGACGGATCTGGTCGTCGCTCTTACCGATAACGTTGATCGACGCAGTGATGCGGCTCTTGCGCAGCTGGGGCAGAATCTGGTCGGCGAGCTGATCGAAAATCGAGGAAAGATTGCGGATTTCCTTCTCGCGCTGTTCGGGATCCTTATACATCGAGAGGACGCTCAGAATCAGTTCCTTGTCCTGGATGTTGGAGGCAGCCACGAGCTTCTGGAAACCATCCCAGTCCTCAGGAGTGAAGTTGGCGGTAAGTTCGCCGAACTCGGTGACTTTGTCCTTCTTCAGACGGTTCTCCACGAAAGCCTTGGTGGCATCCTCGCGCTTCTCGGCAAGCTTGGTGTTGAAGTCGAGCGCGCCTTCGGGCGAAGCGAAGGAAGCGATGTTGATTTCCTCAAGCTGGAGAGTGGAATCACCCTTGGTGGCCAGGATGCGGTCGTTGAGGTCGCCCATCTCCACGCTGTTGGCCTGAGCCTCGCGGATGTTGGCCTGGTTGATCAGGAAGTGGATATCGGCATTATACTTCTCGTTGATGATACGCTGGAATTTGTCGGGAGCCAGAGCGGGGTCAACGCCGGCAGCCGAAGCCAGGGCGGCAGTTGCCACTACGCCCTCAGCCACCGTTACGCGGGGAAGCACATACTGCTTCTTGCCCTGAGTGACATTGAAAGCGAGCTGGAGAGTAGACTGCAGCATCTCCGGAGAGTAGTTATACATCACGGGAATTGTCACCGAACCGCCATTGTCATAGCTGATTACGGGAGCATTGCCGCGAACCTTTTCGCCCTGGAAAGCATAAGGCTGTGCAGCCACCTCACCGCCGTCGAAGCAAAGATAGGGAGTGACGGTGACCTGAGCATTTTTCTGGAAGAATTTAGCAGGGATACGGGCGCTAACGGTAGCGGGCACGCGGTCGCCTACAACTTCGAGGGGATTGGGGTTGACGGAGAAGTAGTCGGCCTGAAACGGGCTGAGCTTTTTGCCGCAACCCGAGAGCATCAGCAGAGCAGCTCCTGAGAGCATAGCGATGCCTGAAATGCGATAAGTGTTAGACATCTTAATAGTAAGTTTGTTTATGCAGAATTTTGTGCAAATATAGGCATTTCCGAGGAATCGACAGCCCGTAATTTCATTATTTTTCATAGTTTTTCGGAAATATTAATGTAATAGACCGAAAATCCCCTTTCATTCACCCCGAAAAGCCGCCTTGCACCGCCTCCGCAGAAAAAACTTGGGAAAAATATCGGGAAAATTTTGCCACGTCGGAAATTTGTATTAACTTTGCAGTCGCAAAATGCCCCATTGCCGCGGCAAGCCCGTCAGAGAAAGGCAGTTGCGAAGTTGGTCCATTCGTCTATCGGTTAGGACGCAAGATTTTCATTCTTGAAAGAGGAGTTCGATTCTCCTATGGACTACCAATTAATAAACGAAACAAAGAAAAAGCTAAGACTAAAAATGGCAAACCATAAATCTGCTTTAAAACGTATCCGCCAGACCCAGAGCCGTCGTCTGCGCAACCGCTACTACGCCAAGACCGCCCGCAACGCTGTGCGTCGCCTTCGCGCTATGACCGACAAGGCCGCTGCTAAGGAAGCTTATGTAAAGGTTGAAGCTATGCTCGACCGCCTTGCATCGAAGAACACCATCTCAAAGAACAAGGCTTCCAACCTCAAGAGCAAGCTCGCCCTCTTCATCAACAAGCTGGGCTAAGAAGCTTACGCTTCGGCGTGATAATCTTTCTGAATTCTCGTAATTTGCATATATTAAAAGTCCATCCGCTTGCGAAAGCCGGTGGATTTCTCAGGGTCCATTCGTCTATCGGTTAGGACGCAAGATTTTCATTCTTGAAAGAGGAGTTCGATTCTCCTATGGACTACCTGCTGCGACAGCCACCCCGGCTGCCGCAGCTTTTCTTTTCCCCAACCCCAATCAGCCACTAAGGCCAATAGCCTGATAAGGCGTATCCATCCGAAAAGCCCATCACCGAACAATCCTCGTACCTTCCATTGTATCTGCCATTATATCAACACAATGACACAAATTTAAAGTTACCATCCCAAAACTATACAACGGCAAAAATCCAAATTTTTGCCGTTGTATAGTCGAAAAAATCGAATGATGATGCAGGGAGGGGCGATTGTGTGCAAAGGTTACTTAACTGAGATTTTTGCGACATTGACGCCCTGACGACGGATGCAGATTGAGTCTGGCGCAGGTTGACTGACTCGCATACCCTCAATGTTGTAATATTCTACAGGTTCTTGTGTTGTGCCGTCCTCGTTTATGCTGCCGATGGAAGTTGTTACGTTTCCAATATTTTTAAAAAGGCTCCACTTCTCATCAGTTTTGTAGCTATCTAACGCACTTTCGGGGACACTAAGTTTGGCGTTGTCGTAGGTGCTTTGGGTAAATACATTCTTATTGTCCAAATAGGGAGGATATGTAGCCATACTGGTGACATCAGTTAAGTCTGTATTAGCAAAAGCTTCTGCATCGACATAACTCAACGTGGCGGGCAAATCTATACTCTTCAGCGATGTGCACCCCATAAAGGCCTGTGCGCCAATCATAGCGGTCTGGGGCGATAGTGTGACGGAAGAAAGATTCGTGCAGCTGCGGAACACTCTCGGACTAACCTCCTGCACAGCTTCGGGGAATGTCACACTCTGCAAGCCACTTCCCTGAAAGGCTCCTTCACCAATCGAAGTGATGCCCGAAGGAATATCAAGCGACGTCAACGATTCACATCCACGGAAGGCGTTAACCGGGATTTCTATAATTCCATCGGGAAGCTCTACCGACTTAAGATTTTTGCATCCATAGAAAGCATTTTTGCCAAGCGCCGATGTAAGCGCCTTTTCTTCTTCGCCCTCTTTTTCACTGAAACGACGTATCTGCGACTTTAGAACGCGACTTACTATTCTTGCAGCATCCTGAGCGCGGAAGCTGACGCTTTCCAGTTGCCCGCAGTTTTCAAAAGCGCTGTTGCCGTAACTTATCACTGAAGCAGGCAACTCAACCGATGTTACGTCAGTGCCACTGAGTGCCGAGGCCGACACCGCCACCACAGCATAGGTGTTATCGCCATCGGTGACTTTATCTGGCACCTTAAATGCCCCGTTGGCTGTGCCGCTCTGCTCGCCCGCATAATATACGGTAGTCTCGGCTTCATCGGCGAAGACATACATCTGAGAGGAGTTGTCGGAAGGATAGCCTTTGAATTTACCCCATACCTTATCAGCTTTATATGCTTCCAGTGCTTCATCAGGCACGAATATTAAAGCAGTATTGTAAGTCTCCTCATCGAAGCCGTATGTATCGAGCGAAGGGATATCTGTTGCATCAACATCTACACGCGCAATGGCTGTACCGCCAAAGCAATTGTCGCCGATGCTCAGGCCTTCTTTCTCTACGGTCGACGGAATGTAGATATAGGTCAGACCGGTGCGACTAAAAGCTCCGCTTCCCATTGTCGTCAGGTGATATGTCAGGTCGATGGCGGCGGCTCTGGAGGATACATTGCGGTGCCGGACGCCGGATTTGTCTGCCCCATCTTCATACGCCTCGGAGTCATACCAGTTGATATTTTTGAGTTCGGTATCTCCATCAAATGCATATTCGCCAATGGTGCGCAGGCTGGTTGGCAAATAAACTGCCATAAGATTTTCGCATCCTGCAAACGACACTCCTCCCAGTGTACGTACTCGGGCGGGGATGGTCACTGTAGTAAGCCCTGCGCCCATAAAAGCTTCATTCCCTATTTCAGTGACAAGCTCCGGTATAGTTATTTCTTTCAGGCTTACGCACTTATAGAACATCATATTCGGTATCCGTGTGAGCGACGATGGAAGCATTACGGAAGACAGACTGATACATCCGGCACACACCATATCGCCCAAAGAGGCCACTTTAGAGAAGTCGGCATGGGTGATGGCCGTGCCCTGGAATGCCCCGTTTTCAATAATTGTGATATTGCTGAAGTCGATAGAAGTGACCAACTGGCAGTTTACAAAAGCATCTTCACCAATTGTCG
>SFNC01000006.1 GCA_004554255.1 Bacteroidales bacterium | reverse complement strand
GAAATTTCCTCGAAAATACACCGCCCCTGCGCTAACAAATATTGGGGAACGGGGTCTAAATTTATATAAAACACATCAGCGGCGCGAGAGGTTGCGGTGATGGCGCATCATTTCGGTGGCGCGCTGGAAATCGGCCGGCGAGCCGATGTCTATCCAGGTGCCGTTGACGGGGTGGCATACCACTTTCCCGCCGCGTCGGATCACATCCTCAATGAGGTCTGTCGCATCTGTGCGCGTGTCCTGAGCCATGGACTCAAGTATCTCATTCTTAAAGATATATATGCCGGCATTAGCATAATATGTATATGTGGGTTTTTCCTCGATGGAGGTTACGCAGTCGTTGCTGTCGGTGGACAGGATAGCGTACGGAACGCTCAGGGTATAGTTTATCACAGCGACGGTGACATCGGCTTTCTCGGCGATATGCCTCAGGTACATATCCTCGAAAGAGACAGTCGTCAGCAAGTCGCTGTTCATTATCAGTGTGTTACGGTTTGGCGAGGATGGCGAAAGGGCGAGCGCGGCGCCTCCGATAGTGCCCAAAACCAGGCTCTCGGTAAGGCAGCGGACGTTGATGCCGGCCACGGGCCGGCAGAAGTGCTCGTACAGCTGGTCGGCAAGGTAACGCGTTATCACCGAGACGTTTGTGATGCCGGCGGCGGCCATGGCATGGATGTTGTAGTCTATTATTGCCCGGCCCTCTATCTGCAGCAACGGCTTGGGAGTGGTCAGCGTCATTGGACGCAGACGCTCGCCTTTACCACCGGCCATAAGGACGGCATTCAGCGGAAGGCGGTTGCTGGTCTTATGCAAGTCTATGATTTCCACCAGTTTACCGTTGCTGTCAAGCACCGGTACGAGGGTTATGCCGCATCGGCGCATGTCGCGGAGCTTTTCCACTACGGCATCCGCCGAGTCTTTATCGCCGTCAATGAATCTGAAGTCGTGATTCATTGCGGAGGAGACAGAATCGTTTACGCTGACACCGGCGAGCAGCGCGCGCCGAACGTCACCGTCTGTCACAGAGCCGGTTATACGGCCGGCAGAGTCGTGTACAAACAGCGTCATGGCACCGCCGGACAGGTTGTTCAGCATGGCAAGAGCGGTGCTCAGCGGGGCATCGGCGGGTATGGTGTGTAGGTTTGTTTCGGTCATAGGTCACTTTGGTTGCGGTTAGACATAATTGCTTCGGCTACAAGCCAGTCCAGCGGGGTGTCCAGGTCGGTGGAATCCTCCCGCGACATGGGGTAGGGTAGCCGTCGTGCAAATGCGCCGAGCGGCTGTCTGCGCAGGCTTTCGGGATTTATCACGTATACGGCACCGTTATATTCCCACACCGGGGGGCAGTCTTGTCGCCTGGTGTACAGTCCGTTACCTTTTGAGATATGGAGGAATCCGTCGGGGTTTCCATCGGTTTCAAAGCATGTATAATAGGGGTTTGACGCGGCCTCCGTGACGCTGACCACCATGTCTATATCGGGGCGGAACAGCTGCATCGCCTCACTAATATGTGTGGCTGTGCGGAAGGGCGAGGTGGGCTGAAGGAGCACAACAGCGTCGTATGCAATTCCTTGTCTGTCAGCCCATTCCATTGCGTCAAGCATCATTTCCCGAGAGCCGGCAGTGTCTGTGGCCAGCTCGGCCGGACGCATATACGGCACAGGCAATCCGGCATCGCGTGCCACGTCGGCTATTTGCGGGTCGTCAGTGCTGAGAATTATCCGTGACAGGTCGGTGCAGACAGCGCGTGCGGCCTCAACGGAATACAACAATAACGGCTTGCCACACAGTGGTTTGATGTTTTTGTGCGGAATGCCTTTGCTACCGCCGCGGGCCGGAATTATTATGAGTGGATTCAGGACTGCCATTCTAAATCGTTAAATGTTTTTGGTGCTTGTTTAGTGTTAAGGAACTCAAGAATCGCCTTAAGCATTACCTGACGGGTGTCCGGACGATAGTACGGGCTGATACGTTTGGCTGCAATGGCCTGAACTTCAGGGGTAAACGCCGATTTTATAGCCCGGATTATGGATGCCGTGTCGCCTTCGCAGTGAATGACGGACGCGGCGCGTTGCCGTCCTTTCTGCCGGTTGCCGATGTCTACGGTAGGGAGACCCATGGACGGTGCCTCCACTATTCCGCTGGACGAATTGCCCACGAAGACCGCGGCGTGGCTCATGGCGCTCAGGAAGCGCTGCATCCCGAGTGATTTTACCGCCTTGACGCGTTCAGGATTCGATGCGGCGTAATCGTCTATCATGGCGTTGATTGCCATTCCACCGGCATCGTTGTTGGCGCCTGAAATCAGAATCTTGCTGTCCGGGAAAGCGTCCAGGGCGTCAAGCAGTGCGCGGAAGCTGTCGGCAGGTGCTGTATCGTCCAGTGTGGCAGGATGATACGTTACCAGAATAGTGCTGTTGCGGTCCATGGTGAATCCGTCGAGCGAGTCGGCCAACTCTTTCACAGACAGCAGCTTGCGGTTCATGATGTTCCATACGCCAAGGGCTCCGGCCGTTATTACGTGCGACGGGTCCTCGCCCATCTGTATCACGCGGTGCCGGTGCTCGTCGGTCTCCACCAGGTGTAGCGATGATAACTTGGTGATTGCGTGGCGGATAGCATCGTCAACAGCGCCGAAGGACACAGTTCCTCCGGCGATGTGTATGATGGGAATACGCATCATCGTGGCCGCGGTGGCAGACGCCAGCATCTCAAAACGGTCGCCGAGGATAATTACGGCGTCGGGTTTCAGTTTGCTGAAGGCCTGTGTCATGCCCGTCATGCACTGGCCCATGGCCGCGACGCGGTCGGCCGCGTCGTCGGTAACAATGTGCATGGGAACGCGGAAATCCACGCTGAATCCGGCGTGGATAATCTCGTTTACCGTCATTCCATGGAGCTGCGACAGGTGCATATTTGTGGCCACCACGGACAATTCAATGTCCGGGTGGTCACGCAAGGCCTCGGCCAACGGCATCAGAATGCCCCAGTCGGCGCGGGTCCCGGTAAGAATACAGACGCGATGGCCACTCACTTCAGAAGTCTTTCGGCGTCGGCGTAACTAATCTGTTTCAGAGGAACTTGAGTGACGGTTGTGTCTATTTTGCTATCATCGTATGCCGATGCGGGGTAGACGCCGGCAGCAATCACTTTGTCGCGTGAGTTTACGAAGATAACAGCATCGGCACCAAAACGGCAGATGTCGTTATAGGCTTCGGTGGTGGGCTCGTTGACAGTGAAAATTGTAGCGTTCTCAAGGTTTGCAAGACCGGCCTTGGCGATTGCGTTCTGTTCGGCGGTCGCGTTGGCATCAGCGGTTCCGGCGGCGCGGAAGGCGTTGTTGAGAATTATTACTGCTCCACAGGGTAAGCCTTTGGCGTTGGCGGATTTGGATGCCGCAGAATAGGCCATGTCCATAAAGATCTCATCGGTGGGAGATACTTTGTCAACTTTGGAGATGGGCACGCCGGCAAAAGCGGCGCCGCAGATTACGGCAACGGCCAGAAGCAGGGAAACAATAGCTTTTTTCATGACTGAAATTGTTTGATTTTTTCTCAATTTTGTGCTTTATCGGGCAAATTTAGCGATTTTTTTTGAATTTTGTAAATTTGCGCCCCACATTTTATTCTGTTAGTACGATATTTATTAACTTTGCAGTGTAAATGTACTCATTACGGAGTTCTTAAGCAATTTTAGCGAAACCTTATAATCAACATGAAGGGAATTATATTTTTTGTTTTTACATTTATCAGTCTGTGCCTTAGCGCGCAACAGGCGTTGTGGAGCGGCTCGCAGATTGTTTCTCCACAGATTAATAAGGATAATACTGTAACATTCCGGATTTTTGCACCCGAGGCTACTAAAGTGGAGGTGACAGGCGATTTTTTGCCCACTCAAAAGTTGCAGACGCCGTTCGGCGAGGTTGATGCTCCCGGTACCGCCGCGCTCACCAAAAATGCGGACGGTGTTTGGGAAATCACGTCAGCGGCATTGGCGCCCGAACTGTACATCTATAATTTTATTGTGGACGGTCTCAAGATAAACGACCCGTCAAATGTCTATCAATTGCGTGATATTCAGTCAATAACAAATGTTTTTCTGATAGACGATAACGCCCCGGCCGATTTATATGCAGTCCGCGATGTCCCGCACGGGTCGGTCTCAAAAGTTTGGTATCCCACAGGCGATACCCGCCGCCGCATGACGATTTACACTCCCGCCGGATATGAAACCGGTACGGAGCGGTATCCGGTGTTCTATCTCTTGCACGGAATGGGTGGCGACGAGAATGCCTGGACAGAGCTCGGCCGCGCCGCTCAGATTCTTGATAATCAGATTGCTAAAGGCATTACAAAGCCGATGATTGTGGTGATGACCAACGGAAACATGGACATGCAGGCCGCACCCGGCGACAATCCCGACGGCATGCGTCAGCCCACAACCCAACTGCCTCATACAATGGACGGTACGTTCGAGCAGGCATTCCCCGATGTGGTGAAATTTGTCGATGATAACTACCGCACGCTCGCCGACAAAAAGCATCGGGCCATCGCCGGCCTCAGCATGGGCGGTTTCCACTCGTTGCACATATCCAGGGAGAACCCTGACATGTTTGATTATGTGGGGCTTTTCTCAGCGGCCATTCTGCCTAATCAGGAGGCAAAATCGCCTGTCTATCAGAATTTTGAGGGCAAGCTGAAAACTCAGTTCAGCAAAAATCCGGCATTATATTATATTGCGATAGGCGACAGGGATTTCCTGTATCAGGCAAACAAGGATTATCGCAAATTGCTGGATGACAATGGGTTTAAGTACACCTATCTGGAAACCGACGGCGGCCATATATGGCGAAACTGGCGTAAATATCTTGCTGATTTTGCCCCCAGACTTTTCAGACAATGAGTTTTTTTGGCCTTGCCGCCGACGGCGACCGCGACGGTTCAGGTGCTCCCAATGTCAAGGCTAAACTTGCCTCGTACTTCGGACGTGTATTTCAAAAAAAGTAAATCATGAATGTTAGTAATATATTAAAAAAGTAAATCATGAATGTTCGTAATATATTAATGAGTGCGGCAATGGCGGTGTCTACTGCCGCCATTGCCGGCACGCCGGTTTATCTGGACTCGTCGGCGCCGCTGGAGAAGCGCGTCGAGGATGCCCTAAGCCGCATGACCACGCATGAGAAAATCAGAATCATCCACGCTCAGTCCAAATTTTCTTCGGCCGGCGTTCCCCGTCTGGGCATTCCCGAGCTGTGGTGTACTGACGGCCCGCACGGAGTGCGTCCCGAGGTTTTCTGGGACAAGTGGAAGCAGGCCGGATGGACAAACGACTCCTGCGTGGCATTCCCGGCTCTGACATGTCTGGCTGCCACCTGGGACAAGGATTTATCGCATCTGTACGGTAAAAGCCTTGGTGAAGAGGCCCGTTTCCGTGGTAAGGACGTGCTCCTCGGCCCCGGTGTGAATATTTACCGCACCCCCCTCAATGGCCGAAATTTCGAGTATATGGGCGAGGACCCTTACCTCGCCGGAAAAATGGTGGTACCCTATATACAGGGGCTGCAAAAAAACGGTGTGGCGGCCTGTGTAAAGCATTTTGCGCTGAATAACAACGAGGTAAACCGCCATTACACCAATGTAAAGGTGGACGACCGCACGCTTTACGAGATTTATCTGCCGGCGTTTAAGGCGGCCGTAAACGAGGGCGGCGCATGGTCCATAATGGGCGCATACTGTCTGTATCAGGACAAGCATCTGTGCCATAACCCCCGCATGCTCAACGATATACTTAAAGGTGAGTGGGGATTTGACGGTGCAGTGATAAGTGACTGGGGCGGTACGCACAACACCGGGGAGGCCGTGACAAACGGCTTGGACCTGGAGATGGGTAGCTGGACAAACGGGCTGCATGCCGGAGCCAGCAACGCCTACGACAATTACTATATGGCCAAGCCGTACGAGGACATGATCGCCGCCGGTAAGATTGGCACTAAGGAACTGGATGATAAAGCCCGCCGTATTCTGCGTCTCATTTTCCGGACAGCGATGAATAACGAGGGCGGATTCGGTTCTATGAACAGCGAGGAGCACTATGCCGCCGCACGTCGCATCGGCGCTGACGGTATTGTCCTGCTTAAGAACCGTAAAAATCTTCTGCCACTCAGGAATCTCGCCAACGGCAAGGTTCTGGTGGTCGGCGAGAATGCCATAAAGATGATGACTGTAGGCGGTGGCTCTTCATCGTTAAAAGTCCAGCGCGAAGTTTTGCCGCTTGACGGTATCACCGCTGCATTGGCCGGAAAAGCCCGCGTGGAATATCAGCGCGGATATGTTGGAGATGTCTCCGGCGAGTATAATGGCGTGACAACAGGTCAGAATCTCGCGGAAAGCCGTCCGGCGGAAAAGCTGATAGCCGACGCCGTTGCGGCCGCCAAGGATGCCGATTACGTTATTTTTGTCGGCGGACTGAACAAGCAGTCCGGTCAGGATTGCGAGGACAGCGACCGTAAAGGTCTGGGACTCCCTTATGGCCAGGATGATGTTATAAGTGCGCTTGCGGCAGTTAACCCCAACCTTATTGTTGTGAATGTCAGCGGAAATGCCGTGGCTATGCCCTGGGCCGACAAGGTCGGTGCAATTGTCCAGGCTTGGTTCCTGGGCAGCGAGGCCGGTAATTCCATCGCAGATGTCCTTACCGGCAAGGTAAATCCCTCCGGCAAGCTTCCGTTTACGTTCCCGCGCCGTCTGGAGGATGTGGGCGCACATGCAATGGGCGCCTATCCCGGAACAAAGCGTGCCGACAGTGACATCTGGGACCTGAGTTACGACGAGGGTGTGCTGGTGGGATACAGATGGTTCGATACCAAAAAGGTAAAACCGTTGTTCGCTTTCGGCCACGGTCTCAGCTATACCACATTTGAATACGGTAAAATCACGGCCGACAGCAAGGATATGACCGCCGATGGCAAGATGACGTTCACTGTACCCGTAACAAACACCGGAAGTATTGCCGGTGCAGAGGTCGTACAGCTGTATATCACGGACAATAAGGCGTCCGTAATGCGTCCGGCAAAGGAGCTGAAGGGCTTTGACAAAGTTTTCCTGCAGCCCGGCGAGACAAAGAATGTGACTTTCTCGGTCAGCCCCGAGGACCTGGCATATTTCGACGCCGATAAGCATGAGTGGATTGCCGAACCCGGCAAGTTCACCGCACATGCCGCCGCCGCTTCCGACGACATTCGCTCGTCCGTATCTTTCACTTTAAAGTAAAAGCACCATTAAAAGAATAGTTTCAACAGCAATACTTGCCGGTATGTGCGCTGTCGCCACGGCGGCGGTGAAACCGGCCATCCCGCGTGATGCCAATTTACAGGGTTTGTTCGTATGAAAGCATTGCGGACCGCGACGGTCCGCAATGCAGTTAATAACGGGGTCTTAGTCCATGAGGGCGCGTATTACGGGCGCGAGGTTATTTGCGAAAACGGTAAATCCCAGGTCTGTAAAGTGATAGTTGTCTACAGTGCCTTCCACGCAGTCGCCAAGAACATCTTTGCCAAAATAGTAAGTGAGGTTCTTGTCCCCGGCGGCAGTGAGTTCATCAAAGATTTTGCGCAGGGCTGCGTTCTTTGCAGTAATTGTTGCAAAAGTTTCGGTGTTGAAGCGCATTAAGGGGAAAATCGGACTTTCAACCATTATTATTGGTGTAACGGGCTGATACTTACGTATTTCGGCGATAAAAGGCCTCATGCGCTCTTCCAGTTCTTCCTGCTTTACATTAGGCATTGCGTCCACCACAATTACTGATGCGGGAGTCTGTCCGATAAGCCGGGCTATGTCCATATCCAGTTTGGCATTTCCGCTGAATCCGAGATTTATTACCTGCCGGTCCAGCATTCGGCTGATGATGGAAGTGTGCGCCATGCCGGGGCGAGTGGCGCAACCGCCCTGCAGTATGGAGGTGCCGTACATCACAATGGGTTTCTGTGCCTTGGGAGAGTCAACCCTCGGCATCACTACGGACGCCAAGGAGTCTACGCCGACGTAAATGGAGTCAATGCCGTCATACAGAGGCAGATACATCATGTACTCGCGCATGCGCGGCTCCATGTCGGTGATTACCATTGTGGTGGTATTGTGGCTGTTGAAGGAGGGGCGGGCCGAGCCGACCGTTGTCCACTTCCCGTTGTCAAGGGTATAAAGGTCCATGCCGCGGATACCGGTGGCGGTCATGTGATTCATGTTGAACTTACGTGTGGACTTCCATTTCGCGCCTATTGCCGATGCGTCGCTTGCAAAACGGATGTACATTCCGGCGGTGTTGTCGGCAAGATTGTAAAGGTCTTTACGCATGTCGGCCTTAAGGGAGTCGGGGATGCGTACATAGTTGACTGACTGGCCTTTTGCTACGGTTCCATAAAGCGGATAATCCTTCATGTCGACCCATTTAAGGTCTGCGGTCTTTATTGCCGATGCAACGGATGCCACGCAAATGGCGGCGAAGAAGATATAATTGCGTAATTTCATGGTTATAAGTAATTTAAAGCTGTTAAAGGCATCCGGCGGCGACAAGGACCTTACGGTACCACTCGGCTTTCTTTTCCACGGCCATAGGATAGGCGCGGGAGGTGGACGGCATGCGCCAGAGGGTTATCCCGCTTTCAGTCACCACATTGTCTCCCATTTTGGGGATGGGTGTGCCGGTCTGTTCAGCCATTACGCCCGCGGCTTTTTCGCCGGTAGTGACAACGTTCCGGCATTCCGGCATCAGCGCCAGAAGGTCGTCCAGCACCACCGGTTCCACAATCTCCAGAAACTTATCCGAGGCATTCCCTTTCAGGCGCCGTACGGCACGGGCGGTATCGTTCATGGCGATACCGTGTTCAGTGAGCAGTTCCTTTATCGCGGGCAGGTCAAAGCGCTTCTTATCGGGAATCCACAAGGCGTTTTTGTCACCGAAATACAGCAGGCCCATAATGCGCCAGAAGTCGTTTGTGGGATTGGGATAGTAAAAGTCCATGCTCCACCTATGGCATCCGGGCGGGAAAGTGCCCATAAAGAGAATTTTCGCGCCATCGGGCACAAAAGGAGGCCAGGGATGGCGCTCTATGGGCAGTTCGTTGTTGTCCTCGGCAATTTGCGTCATATTATCAGCCCAGGGGAACAACGCCGATGCCGGGACGGTCGGCCGGGATGGTGACTTTACCGTCCACAATCTTTATGCCGTCAAATATATCATTGGCAATGAGCAGGTTGCCGTCAAGATCGGCCCAGTCTACAAGGGGCGACAGCTGTGCGGCGGCCGTCACTGCGCAGGATGTCTCAGTCATGCAGCCAATCATCACCTTCATGCCCAGAGCGCGGGCCAGTTCGGCCATCTGGTGCGCCTCGTGCATACCTGTGGACTTCATCAGCTTGATGTTTATGCCATCGTATGCGCCGGCGGCGCGTCGAACATCGGGCAGGCGCTGCAGGAATTCGTCGGCGATAAGTGGCAGGGGCGAGCGGTCGCGCACCCATGCTGTCTCGTCAATCATCTCTTTCGGCATGGGCTGTTCCACAAACAGACAGTTGCGCTCGGCCAGCCAGTTGCACATCTCCACGGCCTGATTTTTGTCGGTCCATCCTTGGTTGGCGTCCACGCAGATGGGGACATCGCTGAAGCGTCGGAAGGCCTCAACCAGCTCCTTGTCGTGGCCGACACCCATTTTGATTTTAATGACCTTGAATGGTGCGCATTCCTCTATCTCGCGCTGCAATTCCGCGGGGTCGTCGTTCCAGCTGATGGTGTATGAGGTATTAGGTGTTTTATCGGGATTCAGGCCCCATATTTTGTACCAGGGCTGCCCCATAATCTTGCCGAGGAGGTCGTGCAGGGCAATGTCCACGGATGCCTTTGCCGCGCGGTTGTTGGGCGCGATTCTTTCCAGGTATTCGTGGATGTCCTTAATCCGGAAGGGGTCGGCGAACTGCGACAGGTCCACCTTGCTGAGGAACTCTGTGACAGAGGCCACGTTCTCGCCAAGATATGGCGGCATGGATGCCTCGCCGTATCCGGTAAATCCGTCCAGGTCAATGCGTACCTGCACACCGGGGGTGGTGGTGCGCTTGTTGCGTGCAAGATTGAAGGCGTGTCTGAGTTTCAGCTCGTACGGTTCAAAGGACAGGCGCATGCGTCCGCCTTTAACGGTTGCTTTTGTAGCTTCGCCAAAAGCCGAGAATGATATGGGAGCCACGGCTATGGCGGCGCCAAGAGCGGTGGTGCGCAAGAAATTTCTGCGATTCATATATTAAAATGTGTGACTGGTTTCTGAAAAATGATGATTAGGGTGGGGTCTTAAAAGTACCAGGGATGCTCGCGTACGCGTGTTATTCCGGGGGTGCCTTCGTTGCCGTCGATGCGCACGGCATGGAGGAAATCGGTGGTGAGATAGTCCGGGCTTTCGGGGTCCACGCTGTTGCGGCGTACTCTCGCCGACGAGTGTATGTAGTTGCCGTCGTGGTCATAAATGGCAACATGTGTCACTTTTCCCGTTTTTTTATTTCCGAAGAACAGGAGGTCGCCGGGCCGGCATGTGCGCCAGTCTTTAGCCTCGATGCGCGTGCCGGTTTTGGCCTGTTGCGAGGCATTGCGCAGCAGGATTATGCCGTTAGAGAGGTACGAGACCTTGGAGAGGCCCGAACAGTCCAGATTCTTTATGGATGTCCCGCCCCAGAAGTAGGGGCTGCCTTCCATGGAATAGGCGGTGTCAAGAATCTTCTGAGCGTCGAAATTCTGCTGCGCCCATTTGTCGAGGGGCTCGACATCGGCAGTGCTTACCCACGCGGTGCGATTGTCCGGCAGTGTGATTTTTACACGGCCGTTTACGGCGTTTTTAAGCTCGCCTTCCACGATGTCGCCGAGAACCAGGTCGGTGACCACATCGCGCGGCCCATTGCCTTTGGCGGTGTAGAAAGCGCGGGTCTGGTATGGCGCGGTGACAATCAGACGCGGGGCTTTACGCCAGGCCTCCATCTGTTGGGGAGTCTTTACCGTGAGCAGATTGTCAATTACCCATGAGTGGTATCCCTCGGGCGATTCAACCAGGTACCAGTCGCCTTTTTTCTGCAAAATGCGGAGGGGCATACCCATAAGCATCTGGGTGCCCATCTCGGCGGCGTGCGAGGGATTCTCGCGGCCATGTGCTACGGAAACGCGCGGCAGCGCCCAGGAGTTGCCGGGGAGGGTAGCATCCAGTGCCTCGGTGGACAAGACGGTAAAATTGCGCTTCCATGCCGGGTAAAAAAGATTTCCGCGGGACGTCTCTACCTCGCCAAGCTGAGCGTCCACAGTCTCGGAGCGCACATATTTCTTGGCCGGATTAAACGGTCCGCTTACAGTTTTGTTTGCGGCGAGACGCCAGGCGTCCATGCCGGTGGAGTAGAATTTGCGGGCACGCGGGTCTTTTGCGGCGGTATATCTGCCGAAAGAGGTGTCAACCGGCACCCATCCCACGCCCTCAAAGTACACCTCGGCCCAGTCGTGCAGATTTACCTCGTCGGGATGCAGCATCCAGCCGCTTTCCCAGCGTGCGGGAACACCAAGGTTGCGCATAAGTGAGATGTATAATAGCGAAACCTGGCCGCAATCGCCGTGCTTCTCGTCAATCACATACTGCGGAATGCAGGGGATGGTGCTGTACTCGCGCGCTCCGGCCCAGGGATAACGGTTTATGATATAGTCATATACCATCTCGCTCTGGCGATACGGATTTGTCTCGTTGCCTACGATTTTGTGGGCCAGTCCGCTGTCGTGGATGATATGCGGAGCCTCGGGAGCGGTGTAGCGTTTGTATAGGTCAGATGATTTGTCGTAAGGCCTCAGATTCTTCAGAATGTATTCGGGGCTGAAGTACTGTCCGTAGGTGTCATATTCCACAACATACTCGAAATGAGCGTCTTTGCCCTTCTCTACGGGAGCGGAAAAGTAAATGGAGTTATGTCCGGTGTTGGTAGGCGTCAGGGAGCCTTGCGGAGACATGCTTATGGTGCGGATGTTGTGCTGACGCTCGGTCTGCATGGGGTAGGGCATCCATACGCGCAGAGTGTCGCCGTCAAGAGCCTCGTTGTACGGTACGTCTATGGCGAACCGGTATCTTATACGGTGTCCGGCACCGGGTCCATGCCCTTTGTCGCAGGCATTGAGGATTGTGTCGACGTATGCGATGCGCATCTCCGAGGCACGGGCGCCGCGGGGAGGATTGTTGCCGTTCATGGCGGGATGCAGCAGCGCGAGATTGCGCACCGACTTGTGGAACACGCGTTCCTTGCCGTCGACATTCATTATCTCTATGTAGTGGCGGCGGCCGTATTCGCGGATAGAGTCGGTGGTGAGTTTCAACCCGTATTTTTTATTAATGGCGTCGCGGGCTTCTTCCAGAGACATGGAAAAATCGCTGCGTATTCTGTTCTGAATGGCAGCGGCAGAATCCGATTCCAGCCATACAGGGGTGTCTTTATGTTGAGCCACGGCGGTGGTGGAGGCCAGCGCAAGGGCGGCTGTAGCTATGCGTAAGGTCTTGTTTGTCATAAAAATTGGCTTTCTTTCGCAAATATAGCTGTTTTTGCGGAAAGTTCAAAATTATTTATGTTTGTTTTGCTAAAAAAACTGCTGAACCTAAAGAGGTTTGCGATATTTTTCCGAACAGCCAGGTTTCGGGGAATGGGGACTTAGACATGTGGTAAAAGTTAAAGTTTGTTATAAATGTAAAGATAATTTGCAAACAGCAAATAAATGCATTACCTTTGTGCTGTCAAACTTTAAAACCGAAAAAATTCAACTATGAATGCACTAAACCTTACAATCAAAGCAGATTGGATTGAACGTATCGATAAACTCAATCCCGAACAGCGTCAGCTTACCGTAATGGCCATTTACGATTACATGGTCTATGGCAAACTCTCCAAAAATGAATATGTCAACTTTGCAATCTCGTGGATTCGCGATGAGATAGACCGCTTGAAGCAGGCCCGTGAGCGCCGTGAGGCGCGCCGCCGGGCCCGCATCGAGGAAGAGAAGCGTATTGCCGAGGAGCGTGAAGCGGCCTCCGAGGAGGAGCCGATTGTAATCCCCGAAGAACAGAACGAAATCATCGAAGATCCGGCTCCGGTAGCTGAGCCCGGGCAACCCGAAATCAACGAGCCGGAGCCTGTAAACACCGAGGCCACAGAGAAAACAAGTATGCCATCGCGCGGCATCACGGCGAAACCGCACCGGCCGCCGAAATCGCTAAACTTCCGTGACTTCAAACGACAGCGTAATTCATTTGGAGCGCGCTCTTAGACCCCGTTCCCCAATATTTGTTAACGCAGGGGTCTTGGGCACGAGACATATTCAGACTTCCTGATTTGCTGTATTTTTGCGGGATTCCAGGAATAAGTCCACGAGAGAATGGGAAACACTTCCGGCGGGATGTACCAGCTCCGGAGCCTTGGCGGCGTCAACCCATTTGGCGGCATCGACCTCGGACGACAGTCTCAGCCGGGCAGAATCATCGGCCTCGGCGAAAAATCCGATCATCAGCATCTGTTTCTTCCCGAACCACCAGGTGCCGGCGTGCCGCAAGGCCGAAACCTCCAGCCCGGTTTCTTCGTTTATTTCCCTTACGGCGGCAGTCTCGGCAGTTTCGCCGGGCGTGATATATCCGCTCACAAGGTTCATGTAAACCGGTGAGATATAGTTCTGATGCAGGAGCAAAACGTGGCCTTTGGCGCTGTAAACCAGTGATATTACGCAGCACGGGAACATGTCGAACCAAGGTTTGTCGCAGTTCTCGCACCAGGGTACTTCGCCCTCGTCTCCAAGGGCGCGGGTGGTGAGCAGTGACCCGCAATCCGGACAGTATTTGAATCGCATAGCATTATATTTATATTGCAAAATTAACTAAAAATAAAAAGCGATAAGCATAATCTCAAAAAAAAATGCTATATTTGCGCGCTAAATAGTAAATATAGAAATTCAATTGTAAAAAAACAAATTAACCAATATTCAAAACTTAAATTCTTATCATGTCAAACAAACCTGATTACGGATTTTGGAAACTGTGGAATCTCAGTTTCGGATTTTTCGGAGTTCAGATTGCCTATGCGCTTCAGAGCGCACAGGTCAGCCGAATTTTCTCTACAATCGGCGCAGACCCGCACGATCTCAGCTATTTCTGGATTCTCCCGCCCCTCATGGGCCTTATTGTTCAACCTATAGTGGGCTCGGCCAGCGACAATACCTGGAACCGCTTCGGCCGCCGTCTGCCCTATCTGCTTGTCGGCGCCGCCATCGCCATAATCGTGATGTGCCTGTTGCCTAACGCCGGTTCTCTTAACCTTACTGTCAGCCACGCAATCATATTCGGTCTGATAATGCTCATGTTTCTGGACACTTCCATTAATATGGCCATGCAACCGTTCAAGATGCTTGTGGGCGACTTTGTAAACGAAAAACAGAAGGGTCTGGCCTATTCCATACAGTCTTTCCTTTGCAATGCCGGCTCTGTGGTGGGATATGTCTGCCCGATAGTCCTGGCTATGTTCCTCTGCAACACCGCGCCCGACGGCGAGGTGCCGGCCACCGTGACCTGGTCGTTCTATATCGGAGCGGGTGTTCTGGCCCTGTGCGTGCTGTACACCATGCTGAAAGTCAAGGAGATGCCCCCGCGTCAGTATGCCGCGTATCACGGCATAGAGTATGTTGACAAGGCTGAGCAGAAAAAGAATCAGAAAAAAGGTAAAAAGGAAAATATCTTTGTATTGCTGGGAAAAGCGCCCAAGGTGTTCTGGACCGTCGGTCTGGTGCAGTTCTTCTGCTGGGCGGCGTTCTTGTTTATGTGGACTTATTCTACGGATGCCATTGCAAACCACGCTTTTGACGCTCCTGCCGCCACAAGCTACAAGGGTATTGAAATCAACGGTGCCAAATACGAAGACAAATATCTGTATAACGGTGAGACCCCGGTTATCAGCGATGGCCGTCTGTGCCTCGGCGCTGTGGAGATAAACGGCGTTACCGAGCATCCCGCCACCGTGGCTGTGGGCAACGACACAATCATTGCCAATGGCGAGGTGGTTTATGTGAGCGGTAATGCGAAAGTGGCTCCCGACGGAGGTGTCATTGCCACTGCCGGAGCGCTTCTTAATGTTGACGGCCGTGAGGTGACACTCACCTCCGACGCCGTTACCCGCTCGGCTTTGTCGCTTGTTACCGATGGCACCACCCTCACACTGGCGCATATAGCCACCAAGGAGCGCACTACAGGTAAGACAGTTCTGGAGCAGACCGAGGATATCACAATCGGCAATGCCGCTGAAATCAAGCCTGTTACAAGCGTAGTGCTGAATTCGGCATCAAAACAGTATCAGGATGCCGGCGACTGGAACGGAGTATTGCTGGCTATCCAGGCAATCGCCGCAGTGCTGTGGTCAATTGTGCTGGCAAGCTTCCGCAAGCGCAAGCCCGCATATTCAATAAGTCTGCTGATTGGCGCCGTGGGCTTTGTCTCGGTGTCGTTCTTCACCAACCAGTACATGCTGTTTATCAGCTATGCGCTTATGGGCTGTGCCTGGGCGGCCATGCTGGCCATGCCGTTTACGATTCTCACCAATGCCCTGAGCGGCAATCATATAGGCACATACTTGGGCCTGTTCAACTGCACGATTTGCATCCCGCAGATTGTAGCCGCACTTGCCGGCGGATGGATTCTGCACATGTTCGCACCGGCAGCAAACGGCGCGCCCAATACAGTGTGGATGCTTGTCTGCTCGGGCGTGTTACTGGCTTTAGGCGCGCTGGCAGTATGGGGAATCCGCGAAACCTTTGGTAATAAGGGTCTTGCGAATCCCGCCGCTCAGGAAATTGCCAATACCGAATTATAAACTCCACCCGATAATATGGAATCTCTCAGACAACTCTTCAAAATCGGCTACGGGCCGTCCAGCTCACACACCATGGGTCCCCGGCGTGCCGCCCTTGCCTTTGTGGACATCGCCGCCGGACGCGCGGCATCGTTCGAGGTAACGTTATACGGCTCGCTCGCCGCTACCGGGCGCGGACACCTTACAGACCGCGCCATCCTGGATGTACTGACACCTGTGGCCCCCGCGGAGATTGTCTGGAAACCGGATGTTTTTCTTCCGTTTCACCCCAATGGCATGACTTTCAAGGCTCTGGATGCCGACGGCAATGTGCTGGAACAGCGCACGTGGTTCAGCGTGGGCGGCGGCGACATAGTGCTGGACGGCGAGGAACGCAGTGCCGGAGTAAAGGTCTATGACATGACCTCCATCGAAAGTATTCTGCAGTGGTGCGCCCGTACCGGCAAAAGCTACTGGGAGTACGTGGACGAATGCGAGGGCCCGGCTATCTGGGATTACCTCCATGAGGTGTGGACGGTTATGAAAGAAGCTGTACTGCGCGGCATCGAGGCCGAGGGCGTGTTGCCCGGTGGCCTCGGTGTGCGCCGCAAGGCAGTGAGCTATTATGTGCATGCCGCCGGTTATGCGCAGTCGCTGAAAAGCCGCGGCCTGGTGTATGCTTACGCCTTGGCTGTCAGCGAGGAAAATGCTGCGGGCGGAAAGATTGTCACCGCCCCCACATGCGGCTCGTGCGGCGTGATGCCCGCGGTGCTGTATCATCTGCACACCTCGAAAGGTTTCAGCGAGCAGCGCATCCTGCGTGCGTTGGCCACCGCCGGACTCTTCGGTAATGTGGTAAAGACAAATGCCTCTGTATCAGGTGCCGAGGTGGGCTGCCAGGGCGAGGTGGGCGTTGCTTGCGCCATGGCCGCCGCAGCGGCCTCGCAACTGTTCGGTGGCACACCGGCACAGATAGAGTATTCGGCCGAGATGGGCCTGGAACACCACCTGGGCCTTACCTGCGACCCGGTATGCGGCCTTGTGCAGATTCCGTGCATAGAGCGTAACGCTTACGCCGCCGCACGTGCCTTGGACTCAAA
This sequence comes from Bacteroidales bacterium, assembly GCA_004554255.1. Taxonomy (GTDB): domain Bacteria; phylum Bacteroidota; class Bacteroidia; order Bacteroidales; family Muribaculaceae; genus CAG-873. Next base: position 20,358 of record SFNC01000006.1, on the reverse strand, counting down.
CCTTTACGCCGCCTTCTCGGACGGCCAGCATTCTGTGAAGTTCGACAGAATTGTGGAGGTAATGAAGCAGACCGGTCATGATTTGCCCTCAATTTACAAGGAGACTTCGCAGGGTGGTCTGGCTGCAATTCAGTGATAATCGTAAAAAAATTAGTAAAATTTAACCGTGCGGATGTAACTTTCTCTCGTTTTTTGCGTCTAAGACACGTAATCACATCCGATTATCGGGATAATTTCCCGCGACAGAATACTAAGCCAACAGACATTTACACATTAATTTATATATATGAAAAAATTTATCTTCCGCGCTGCCGCCGCAATAGCCCTGCTGTTCACGGCATTCAGCGCCGGCGCCCAGGAACCCCAGCCGGTTCCCACCGACAGCGCCGTTCTGGTAGGCCGTCTTCCCAATGGCCTCACCTATTACATCCGTCACAACGAAATGCCTAAGGGACAGGCGGATTTCTTTATCGCACAGAAGGTCGGCTCGGTACTCGAGGACGAGGAACAGCGCGGCCTGGCTCACTTTCTGGAGCACATGTGCTTCAACGGTACACAGAATTTCCCCGGTAACGGCCTCATTGACTGGCTGGAGACCGTAGGCGTGAAATTCGGACAGAACCTCAACGCCTACACCGGTTTCGACGAAACTGTATATAACATCTCATCCGTTCCCGTGAAACGCGAGGGTGTTATAGACTCTTGCCTGCTTATTCTGCACGACTGGGCCGACGGTCTTCTCCTTGACCCCGAAGAGATTGATAAGGAGCGAGGTGTAATTCACCAGGAATGGCGCCGCAGCAACGTAGGCCAGATGCGTATTCTGGAACAGTTGCTCCCCAAAATCTACCCCGGCAGCAAATATGGCGAGCGTCTGCCTATCGGTCTGATGTCGGTTGTCGACAACTTTAAGCCCCAGGTGCTCCGCGACTACTACGAAAAGTGGTACCGCCCCGACAATCAGGCTATTATCGTTGTCGGCGACATTGACCCCGCCGCTATCGAACAGAAAATTAAGACTATCTTCGACCCCATCAAGGTTCCCGAAAACCTCGCTCCGCGTTACTCAGTGCAAGTGCCCGATAACCAGGGTACTATCTACGCTATCGGCGCTGACAAGGAAATGAAACTGGCTGTGGCTTACTTCTTCTTCAAGCTCCCCGAACAGCTGCTGAACGACGAGACTCGCCGCACCATGGCTTACTATCCCATCGAATACATGAAGTACATGATCGGTGCCATGGTAAACAGCCGTCTTGAAGAGATGTCTCAGAAACCCGACTGCCCCTTCGCCGGCGCAAGCATTGAAATCGGCGATTACATGGTTTCTCCAACCAAAGACGCTCTCACACTGCAGGTTATCGGTAAAGGCGACGACATCCGTCCCGCTTTCGAGGCCGCTTACCGCGAGGTGCTCCGTGCATGCCGCGGCGGTTTCACCAAATCTGAATTCGACCGCGCCAAGGCCGAGTATCTCTCCAAATACGAGAAAGCATACGAGCAGCGCGACGGACGCAACAACACTTCTTACGCCCGCGAATATGCCGCAAATTACACCAAGGGTGACCCCATCCCCGGCGCACTTTTCGAGCTGGAAATGGCAAAAGCAGTTGCAAACATGATTCCCATGGATGCCTTCAATAAACTGCTCCCCGAAATCGTAAACAATAAGGACAACCGTGTATTCATGGCCCTCCTGCCCGAGAAAGACGGCTATCACCAGCCCACCGAGGAGGAAATCGCAGCTTCCATCAACAAAGTGGAAGGCGAGGAAATCGAGGCCTATACCGAGGAGGTAAGAACTGATCCCCTCGTGCCCGCTCTGTACGCTCCCGCAACCCCCAAGGTTTCGCACAACGACATCTGGGACGCTACCGAACTTCAGTACCCCAACGGCGTAAAAGTTATCATCAAGCCCACCACCTTCAAGCCCGGTGAAATCCTCTTCGACGCCACCGCACGCGGCGGTTACGGCCACGAGAACGTTTCCGGCGCCACCTTGAGCATCCTGCGTTACGCGCTCTCAAACTACGGACTGGGCGAATACTCCTACAGCGACCTGCAGAAATACCTCCAGGGCAAAAACACCCACACTTCTTTCGGTATCAGCGCCAACGACCGCACTCTCTCGGGTTCTACCACTCCCAAGAACCTCAAGGTGCTGATGGAACTCATCAACATGTCTTTCCGCGACGTTCGCATCGCCGAGGATGATTTCGCAGCTCTCCAGGCTCAGCTTGAAGCTGTTCTCGCAAACCAGGAGGCAACACCCGACTTCAAAGCCCAGCAGGGATGGTCCAAGAGCCTTTACAAACGCGGTGCCGACATGCTCCCCACTGCCGAATCCGTCAAGGCCGCCAACCGCGAGGAAATCCAGTCGCTCATACACACTATGTATGCCAACCCCGCCGACTTCACCTTCTCTTTCGTAGGTGATGTAAACGTTGACTCCCTCACTGCACTTTGCAACCAGTACATCGGTAACCTTACCGCTCCCCGTATTGCCGGCGTTCCCACCACTGCCGCCGCCGACTTCGAGCCGTTCACCGGCGAGAAAACCACCAACGAGTCAATGAAGATGCAGACCCCGCAGACTTATGTCTACATCACTCTCTCCGGTAAGGTGCCTTACACTGCCAAAAACCGCATGGCCACATCGGTAGCCGGTCAGATTCTCTCTAACCGTCTGCTCAAGAAAATCCGCGAGGAAATGGGCGCTGTTTACTCTATCGGTGCCGCTGCTCAGCTGGACCGCATGGACGACCAGAACTTCTTCCTCTACATTCCCTTCCCCATGAAGCCCGAATTGAAGCAGCAGGTACTTGACGAAATTCATAAGATGACTTTCGACATGGCCGAGAATATCACCGACGAGGAATTCCTGCCCATCAAGGAATTTATGGTTAAGTCCGCTAAGGAGAATGCCGAGAAGAACAACGCATGGCTCGGCGGTATCGGCGGCTACGCCCTCAATGGCATCAACACTTTCACCAACGCCGAAGAAGTGGCTAACGCCCTTACCAAAGACGACGTGAAAGCTCTGCTGAAAGACGTATTCGGTCAGAAAAACTACCGCATTTACGTTCTTGACCCTGCTGAATAATCAACCCTTCCCATAACAGAAACGGGCGCGCCACAATGGCGCGCCCGTTTTGCTTGTGTGGGGTATGCGGTGTTTACCAGTGCGGCGTGATGCCTACGAAGAACTCGAGGTTTATGCCCGGCATCGGGTGCGAGAGCACGGTCTGGTAATCGCGGTCGAAAAGGTTGTTGACGTTCAGTTTCAGCTGCAGGTCCAGAGGGCGCAGACTTATCGTCTTGCCCAGCGAGGCATTGCTGATGAAGTACGTGGGCAGCGACCCGCCGGGGGCGTCCTCGTTGCTGGACATGGTATAGCGCTTGGAATAGTAACACCACTGGTACATGAACGACCATGTGCGCCAAGACAGCCGTCCTGTGAGTGTCGCCGAGTGCCGCGGAACGTAAGGCAACTGCTTGCCTATGGACATATCGGCCGCCGACATTGCCTTGCCCGAGTTTACGGACGGGGTCCACGAGTATGTGCCGTGCACGTTTATAAACCAGTCCTTTGCCGGTTTCAGCCCCAGATTGACTTTGCCCTCTATGCCGTACGAGTGCACTTTCTTGATGTTGCGGGGCGAGAAGAATCCCTTGGTGGTGGGCAGCCAGATAATCCAGTTGTCGATATAGGAGTCGAACCACGTTACCCCCGCATCCAGGCTGTATGTCCCAGCGCGTGCTATAATTCCGCTCAGTCCGGCGTCGTAGGTGAATCCCGACTCATTTTTGAGGTCAGGATTTCCGCCGGGCAGAAAATACAGGTCGTTCAGGGTAGGAAACCGGTAGTTGCGCGAGATAGAGGCTCTCGCCACGATATTGTACCGTTGGCACAGAATGCCGTCCACGAACAGCGCCGGGATTATCGGGCTGTATTTGCCGCCGTAGATGTCCTCGCGCAGGACAGCCGACAGCCCAAATCTCGGTGTGGGTTGCCATTTTGCCGACGCCGACGCCGACACTTCGGTCCTGCTACGGTCGTATCCCACGCCGGCCTTGTCGCCGTCGGTGGTGGTGACTGTGCGGTCCACGCTGTGCACCCATTGCCGGTGCACCGACGCATTTGCCGTGAAATACCATTTTTCGGTGGGGTTATACTCGCCGTCGGCCTGTACATACGCGGTGTTTATGCGGCTGCGCGAATGTGTCATGTGCGCCCAGATGCCGGGCGCCGTCTCGCGTTTGTAGTCGTAGGCCATGTGCGTGTACATGTAGCCGGCTTTTGTCGACGTCCGCCAGGTGTTGCGGAAGTGCCCCCAACTGGCCACGGCACGCACCGTCTGCTCGCGCTGGCGGTTGTCGAAGGCATTTTGGTTGCCGTAATCGGTGGTGGTAACGGGCAGCTCGCGGTTTGAGTTTATGTACCAGGCATTCAGCCCGATACGGTCGCCGTGTCCGGTGTTGTAGTACACCTCCTGCAGCAGCTGGAAGTCCTTGAAGGACCCGCTGCGGTTTTTCTCCTTGGGGTGATACTGGCCGATGATGTTATGGTTGTCGTCGTAGATATTCTCCTTTTTGTCATGGTTTATGTAGGAGAACTCGTTCGGCGACGATGAATATACGGCGCGCGTTGAGCTTACCCAGTGGTCGTCGGCGTAGGTAAGACGCAGAAATTCGTCAAAGGTGCAGAACGATCCTATGCCCTGGATATATTGCGCGTTGAAGCCCGGTGCGGCGTCCGGGATTGTGCCCAGACGCACCAGGCCGCCCAGTCCTCCGCCGGTCTCGGTAACCGAGCCTGCGCCGTGCAACAGCGATGCCGCGTCCACAAAGTAGGATGGGATAGTGGAGAAATCCGTCATTCCCATCATCGGGTTGTTGATGCGCATTCCGTTCCAGGTTACCTGCGTGTGCCCCGGTCCGGTGCCGCGGAAGGCTACGGTGCTGAGTGTGGCTCTCCCCGAATTTTTCACGAATATCGGAGAGTTGAAGGCCAGCACATCGGCGAGGCTCGACGCAATATTGTCCTTGAGCGCCGCACTGCCCAGCACGGTTTTGGTCAGGCCGATGTCCTTAAGCGGCCGGCGCGATGTCACCACAAACTCATCAAGCGTGTTAATCTGCGCGACGCCACTCAGCGCCGCGCAGATTAACACGCTTGAAATTAAGCGTTTACACATGACGGTGGGTTATTTCCAGCAGAATCCGGCAGGGATAATGCCTACGCGGAATTCGTCCACTTTGGCGCCGGATTTATTATAGCGGTACACCACGCCGGTCTGCGTAAAGTCCAGAGCGTCTGCAACATACACGTCTCCGCGCACGGGGTCGATGCTCATGGCGTTGAACCAGCGGTTGTCGGCGGCGATGAACGATGTTGCGGGTAGAGTGGTGTCGCTGATGTTCATGCGCCATACATCGCCTCCGCACCAGTAAAGTTCGTCACGTTGGCTGTTTGTGAGCAGCGATGATACGGATGTGCCCTTGGTCATCTCCAGGCGGCGCATAACGGTAAGCTTCTCAGGGTCAATCTGGTACAGCGACGGAGCTTCGTAGCCGTAGGGCGAGCCCTCATAGCCGCCGTCGCAGAGTGTCCACAGCTTGTTGTTCTTGTCCGCAACCAGGCATGCCGGCTGGATGCCCACTTTCAGCTCGCCGACAATCTTGTCGTTGGTGGTGTCTATCTTTATGATGCGGTTGTTGTACGACCAGCAGTTGCAGTACACGTATTTGCCTATCTGCACCATCTGCTCGGTAGACCCGTTCTCCATCGTCATGTCGGGAACGGTGATATAGCCCGTAACCTCGTATTTGGACGGGTTGATAACCACGATGCGGTTGTCCCACAGCTGGGTTACGTATGCCTTGGTGTCACTAACAAAGTGGATGTTTCGCGGCGAGGTAAAGTCGGTTATGCGGCCCAGTTCCTTGTAGGTGACGGGGTCAATGGCAAAAATCACATGGCTGTTGTTTACCACCACCCAGCCTTTGCCGTTGTGGATTTTCATGGATTGTGCCACGTCGCCTAATTTTTGGCCGTTGGCGGTCTGGAAGACATTATTGGTGACCATCTTGGTCTCGGGGTTGTAATAGCTGAGCGATGCGTTGCCATAGCCGAAGTTGCCCGAGTTTACCACAAAAATACCGTCGCCGGTGGCCTCTACATTTATTTTGGGGCCATCGTCGTCCGAGCACGAGCTCACGCAGGGCGTCATGGCCAGTACTGCTGCTGTTACCTTCAGCAGCTTGCTAAAATTGAACATAATTAATCGGTTAGTTGGTTAGTTTTGCTAATAAGCGTCCCGCCAAGGCGAAACACTCCGCAAAATTACAAAATCTTTTTTATACGCACAATGTCTCGCACGTCTATGGTGCAAAGTTACTTTAATCTCGAACAAAGTAGTTTTTTTTATCTCGCGCAGAGTACGCTGAGCGCGCGGAGGGAGTTCTGTGGAACTCTCGCAGAGGAAATTATTTTTTGTTCGTATTGAGGAGCTCGCGGAGGTAAATCGCCTTGGCGATTTTATAAATCGTAATCTCCGCGGCAGGATGCCGCGCATCCAAAGTTCCGTGTTGCTGTAATCCAATATGTTCCACCATTATGGCCACACTACTGTACCGAAAACCCCGAAGGGGTTTCACCTGCATAGCCCCACGTTGCGGGCGGAGGAACGACGCCGGCTACGTGGGGGTACCCCGACCCGTACATGACAACCCCGGCGGGGTTGCATCTAGGCAGCGCAACCCAAATGGAACCCCGCCGGGGTTCTCGTCTCCTCTGCTGCTTAACCCCATGTAGCGGTCGTCGTTGCCTCCTCCCGCAACATGGGGCTACCCAGATAGAACCTCTCCGAGGTTCCTCCACCATCTCCCAATAATTCCGGGACAGCCACATGGAACAATGGGGTGGCGGCATCCTGTCGCCGGGTGGCCGGGTGGCGGGTGTGTGGGCGCGGATTGGCGTTTTTGTTGGTTTTCACAAACTTAAACACATTTAGTAGTAAATCAAACGAAAAAATGTAGTAAATTTGCACTCTGAACTATATTACTAACCCGATAAACAACTTCAAAACTATATAAAGCTATGGCTCAACAGGAAGATGTCTTCAAGAAAATCGTGGCTCACGCCAAGGAATACGGTTTCGTTTTTCAATCCAGTGAAATATACGATGGCCTCGCCGCTGTGTATGACTATGGACAGAATGGCGTGGAACTTAAAAACAATATAAAACGCTATTGGTGGGATGCCATGACACTGCTCCACGAGAATATCGTGGGTATTGACTCGGCTATCTTCATGCACCCCACAATCTGGAAGGCATCCGGACACGTTGACGCTTTCAATGATCCTCTGATTGACAACCGCGACTCCAAGAAACGTTATCGTGCCGATGTTCTTATCGAGGACCAGATTGCAAAATACGACGAGAAAATCAACAAGGAAGTGGCCAAGGCTGCCAAGCGCTTCGGCGAGTCTTTCGACGAGGCCATGTTCCGCCAGACCAACCCCCGCGTGCTGGAGCATGCCGCAAAGCGTGAGGCTCTGCACACCCGCTTCAGCGAGGCAATGAACGCAAACGACCTTGCCGAGCTGCGTCAGATTATCGTTGACGAGCAGATTGTATGCCCCATCTCCGGCACCAAGAACTGGACGGATGTGCGCCAGTTCAACCTCATGTTCAAGACCGAGATGGGCTCTACCGCCGATGGCGCCATGACGGTTTACCTGCGCCCCGAGACTGCCCAGGGTATCTTCGTGAACTACCTGAATGTGCAGAAGACCGGACGCATGCGTCTGCCCTTCGGTATCGCCCAGATTGGTAAGGCTTTCCGCAACGAGATTGTGGCACGTCAGTTCATCTTCCGTATGCGCGAGTTCGAGCAGATGGAGATGCAGTTCTTTGTGCGTCCCGGTGAGGAGCTCAAATGGTTCGCACAGTGGAAGGAATGGCGCCTGAAGTGGCATAAGGCCCTCGGCCTCGGCGACGAGAAATATCGCTACCACGACCACGAGAAGCTTGCGCACTATGCCAACGCCGCTACCGACATTGAGTTCCAGATGCCCTTCGGATTTAAGGAAGTGGAGGGTATTCACTCGCGCACGAACTTCGACCTCTCCCAGCACGAGAAATTCTCGGGAAAGAACATCAAATACTTCGACCCCGAGCTTAACGAGAGCTATGTTCCTTACGTAATCGAGACTTCGATCGGTGTTGACCGCATGTTCCTCTCCGTTCTGTGCTCAAGCTACGAGGAGCAGGAGCTGGAAGGCGGCGAAAAGCGCGTGGTTCTGCACCTGCCCGAGGCCCTCGCCCCCGTAAAATGCGCCGTTATGCCTCTGGTGCGCAAGGACGGTCTGCCCGAGAAAGCCCGCGAGATTGTCAACGAGCTGAAATTCGACTTTGCCACTCACTACGACGAGAAGGACTCTATCGGAAAACGCTACCGACGCCAGGACGCCATCGGCACTCCTTTCTGCATCACGGTGGACCACCAGTCGCTGGAGGACAACACCGTAACCCTGCGCGAGCGCGACTCCATGCAGCAGGCCCGCGTAAATATCAGCGACTTACACTCTCTTATTCATAACCGTGTGAGCCTCAACGCTCTCCTCCGTAAACTTAAATAAATTATGAAAAAATCAGCTATAATTTGGTCTGTAATAGGTTCTGTAGTACTTATTTTCCTGGTAGGCGGATGCTCTACCTATAACGGCATGGTAAACCTTGACGAGGAGGTGGACCAGAGCTGGGCGAATGTTCAGTCGTCCTATCAGCGCCGTCTGGACCTCATACCCAACCTCGTGAACACTGTCAAGGGCTACGCCGCCCACGAAAAATCGACTCTCGAGGGCGTAACCGCCCAGCGCACCGGCACTTCCGCCGCTGCTGTGGACAAGGCCGCTCAGGAACTTCTTGACGCTAAAAACGCTGTGGGACAGTTCAACGGTCCTGACTCGCAGGCTGCCACTCCGCAGCAGTATCAGAACCTGGAACGCGCTTACGGCCTGTACATCAACGCCGTACACGAGGCTTATCCCGACCTCAAGGCCAACGAGAACTTCCTCGGCCTGCAGGATGAGCTCGCCGGTACCGAGAACCGCATTAACGTTGAGCGCAACCGCTACAACGAGACTGTCAAGAAATACAATGTAAAGGTACGTCGTTTTCCCAACAATATCTTTGCCGGCCTCTTCGGGTTTGACACCAAACAACCCTTTGCCGCAGACCAGGGCGCACAGAACGCTCCTGTTGTGGAATTCTGACATGATTCCGTTTACGTATAAAACGAGATATTAGAATGACTAAAAAGTCCATACCACTGCTGATGTTCATCTTCCTTACACTCAGCTTTATAGCTCCGGGATGTGATGACGATGACAACAATAAGACAAACTGGGAACGATACGCCGACTGGCGCAATAAGAACAACGACTGGGTCGAACAGCAGGCCAATCGCACCGGCGCCGACGGCAAGACGCTGTACACTAAGTATCAGCCCAGATACGACCAGACCCAGTTCCTGATGCGTTTCATCAACGACACCACCGAGACCGCCGAAAACCTGCGTCCGATGTATACTTCCACCGCCACAGTGAATTACGCGGTGTACCTCTACGACGGTACGCGCATTGACTCTGCGGCAAGCTACACCTCGCAGCTGTCGTCGCAGGGCCTGATAAAAGGCTGGTCCGAGATTATCACCCGCATGCACGTAGGCGATTCGGTGGAGGCCATCCTCCCGTACGTCCTCGGCTACGGCTCATCGGGCGCTACCGGCGTTTACCCCTACAGCGCACTGCGTTTCAACATCCGTCTTACGGACGTTCCTTACTATGAGGTTCGTCCTTGACCATGGGTCGCTTACTGTATTTTTATCCCGAAAATGACATGGCACTCGCCGTCGGCTCGCCGGGCTACACAGCCCCCGAGCAGGCGGCGCGTCTGCGTCTGTCCGGCGAGGCTTTGCCGCTATGGTATGGCGAGGCTGGCGACCGGGTGCTGACCTCCGGGATAAATGCCGCGTGGTACGATGCCATGCAGCGCGACTTCGGCATCACCGCCGATGTCTTTGACTTTGACTGTGCCGGGCTGACACCGGAGCCGTGGGGATGGTCGCTGCCCGTGCGTAATATCTATGCCGCGCAGGGGATGTCCGAGGCGCTGATGCCGGACAATGACGCCATGGCGCGTATCCGCACCCTCAGCAACCGGCAGACGTCCATAGAACTGGCGCGAAGCCTCGCGGAGGTCTTGCCTTTTATGGCGTCGACGGGAGCTGTCGCGGTCGCAGACCCGGCTCGCCTGCCGGAGATTCTGGCCGAGCGCGGGCGTGTGATAGTAAAACAGCCGTGGTCGTCCAGCGGCCGCGGCATAATAGACAGTCTGAACATGACGGACGATGATGTTATCCGTCAGACTACGGGAATAATACGCCGTCAGGGATCGGCCATAGTGGAGAATGTTCTTGCGCGCTGTGCCGACTTTGCCATGCTGTTCCGCAATTCAGCCGAGGGAATGTCATTCGCGGGCCTTTCGGTATTCAATACCGACCACCGCTATTGCTATGCGGGAAATATGGTTGCAAGTCAGGAGATTCTGCGCAAGCACCTGGAGACATTAGTGCCCGCCGAGCAGTTGGACGCTCTGCAGAAGGAGCTGACGGCAAGGCTGCGCGACATAATCGGCGACGCTTATCACGGGCCGCTGGGTGTGGATATTATGGTCACGGAAAACGGCCTTGCCATATCGGAGCTTAATCTGCGCAACACCATGGGGCATGTATGCGCCGTTCTCGGAGAACGTTATCTGGAGCCGGGCATCACGGCCACATTCAGCATAGTTCCGGCAGTAAAAGACGGTTCGCCAAGCACTTACGTAGCCCGAAACAAACGCCTTGTCTCGGGGATCTTGGACCTCGTCCCCGGCCGTTTCTTCACCTTCCGTTTGTCTAAATGAGCGGCATCACGTCAGGCATCCGTCAGTAGCCCTTGCGGTATTTGTCGGCGCCCTCGTCGCTATCCTCCAGGATGCTGAGGTACGACGCGTAGCGCGACTGCGCTATGCGCGACTCGTCCACGGCGGCGCGGACGGCGCAGCCGGGTTCGTGCGTGTGGGTGCAGTTGCCGAAGCGGCAATTCTTGCTCTCCTCAAAGATTTCCGGGAAATAGTGGGCCACGGAGTAGCGGTCGAAGTCAATTGTTCCGAATCCGCGTATTCCCGGGGTGTCTATTATTTCGCCGCCGCCGGGGAGGTGGTACAGTTCGGAGAATGTGGTGGTGTGCATGCCCTGGTCGTGCGCCTCGGAGATTGCCGCGGTGCGCGCCTCAATACCGGGTATCAGGCTGTTGATGATGGTGGATTTGCCCACTCCCGAGTTACCGGTCAGCAGCGAGACCTTGTCGCGCAGCGCGTCGCGGAAGGCATCCATGCCCTCGCCCGTAGCCGCCGAAATATGCATCACCGGATAGCCGATGGACTTGTACAGATAGGTCACAGCATCCAGCAATTCCACTTCGTCGGGGTCGTCCTTTAGCAGGTCTACCTTGTTTATGGCAAGCAGGGCAGGGACGTCGTAAGCCTCGGCCGTGGCCAAGAAGCGGTCAATGAAAGTGGTGGAGGTGGTGGGATGTGCGAGGGTCACCACTAACACTGCCAAATCCACATTTGCGGCGATGATATGGCTCTCTTTGCTCAGATTGCTGGCACGGCGGATTATGTAGTTGCGGCGTGGGGTGATGGCTGTGATCCACGAGGTGGCGTCGGCACCGCGGGCCTTGTCGGCCTCGTTTATGCTCACGGTGACAATGTCGCCCACGGCAACGGGGTTGGTGGTGCGAATGCCGCGGATGCGGAAATTGCCCTTTACCTTGCACGAGATCTCCTCGCCGTCCGGTGTCTCCACTATGTAGTGTGCGCCGGTGTTGCGCACCACTTTTCCTTGTATCTGAGTCATGTTATTTATGTCAACTTCTGATTTCAGGCTGTAAAGGTACAACAATTTAGCGTAAAAAAATACAGCCCGGCACTAAAAAATGTGTCGGGCTGCAGTATGAGTGCCTATGGCTCAGGGAACCAGGCGGCGGGGGTATTTGCCGGGAGCGGTGACAATGTAAAGCTGTCCGGAGGGCACGGAAACGGTGGTGCTTCCGCTCACGGATGCGCTGTAGTACACTTTTCCGTCAACGCCCACAACGGTGACCTGCGTGGGCTCTGCCGTGGTCACGGAAATCTCGCCGTAGGCGGGAGAGTAGACTTTCCATGAGTCGCTGCCGTTGTCGGCGATGCTCTCTGCCGCCGAGCTGCCTTTCACAGCCGTGATGTAGTCAATGAATCCACGGCCTCCGCCATCGGCCTCCTTGCGGATGCGGATGCGTCCCTGTGCCGAGTTGTTGAGGGGTACGGTCACGTATGTGTACTCGCCGGGAGTGGCGGCGGCATTGGAGATAACAACGGTCTTGGCGTTAGTCCAGGTCTTACCGTTGTCGGCGGAGAAGTCCACTCCGAGTGTCATCTGAGCCTCCTTTGCGTTCCATTTGGCGGCGTAGAAGGAGATTGTGCTCTGCGGAGCGATGGCATCTTCCAGCATTTCTGCCACGGCGAGGGAGTCCTTGCCGAGTCTCAGCGAGTAGGTGCCTTCGTAGAACACCTCTGTGCTGGCCTTCTGGAGCAGGCTGTTGGACAGTTTCCAGGTGGAGCCGTTGCCGTTGTATGTCTTGGTCTTGTACGAGCCGCAGCCGGTGGCGTCGGCCTCGAAGTCCTCCAGGAAGTAGACAGCGTTGCCGCCGGTGGATGTCACTTCGCCCATGATGGTGATGGCGTCATCGGTGAAATCGCCGGATGTGGCGCGAAGCGAGGTCAGGTACGAGCCGCTGATGGTGGTGGATCCAAGGCGCACATAAACCTGTGCGGCATCGGCGTTTACGATGGCTTCGCGGTCCCAGTTAACGTTGTCGGCCGATACCTGGAAGGGCGCCTGGACGCTGAAGGTGATGTCCTGAGGCATATTTTCTATGTCCAGGTCAATGCCGATAGCCGACGACGGGGTGCCGGGTGAGGTGATGAGGTGGGTGTCATCGTCAATCACCATGTACTCGATTGACGGTTTGAGGCGTCCGGTGGTTACGGAAATGATGTTACTCTCGGTAGTGGCGTTGGACAGTGAATACTCATAATCGTGCTCGGGCTGCAGGTCTGTCACCACGTACGTAAGTGCGTCAGCGTCAACATTTATGGGGTATCCGGGCAGGCTTACGCCATCGTCGGTAACGTCAAGGGAGTAATAACCGCCGGGCAGAGCATCGCCCACGTTCACCCAGCGTGCGGTAAAACTGTCGGCGCCGATATTCTCGGCATCTGCGGCAGGCAGTCCGTCCAGGGCCTTGCCCTCCAGGTGCACGGTGTTGGTGATGCTGCCGCTCTTAAGGATGAGAGTTCCGGTATAGTTGCTCTGGTTGGGGACAAGGAAGGTGATTTTGAGCAGAGCGCCGTCCTGGTCGGCCTCGGTGACTTTGGCCATGCCGCGGGCCGATGCGGCAGCCGATGCTTTGCTGTTGACAGCCGACGCATCCAGCCATTCGGCCGATGCCTCGAATCCGTCGCCCTGTACTGAAACGGACACATTGTCGGTGACGGAAGCACCTTTAACGGCTACGATTTTCTCGTTGGTGGCGCCTGTGGCAACGGTACCGAAGTTGAGGGTGGCACCGTTTGCGGGCTGCGAGATGCGTGATGTCATCGCTGCCGATGCCGACCATGCGGTAGTCTTTTTGCTGCCCCAGATATAGTCGGCAAGGTCGGGATAGTCAATGAACGGATTGCGGTTTTTCTGCTTGGCGTAAACAGCCTCCTGGCGTGCTGTCTCTTTAGTTGAGACGGGGTCGAGGGCATTCCAGCGCAGAAGCATGTTAATTGCCCAGTCGGAGAACGCGGGGTAGGATGTCTTGTTCAGCATATCCGATGTCCAGCCGGCGATTTTGGTATTGTAGGCGGCGGCCATGTAGAAATAGCTGCGTGCAAAGTCGCCTTTATAGTCGTCGTCCGGCTCCCATACTGTTCCGGAGTAGCCGGAGAGGGTGCTTTTTCCCAGTTTTCCTTTTGCGCTCACACCGTTTTTGGCAGCCACGTAGGTGCCTCCGGCGCATTCGCCGAAGGGAGCGTTGCCGCGCTGGTTATTGACGAAACCGTCGGTGGGATATATATGGAACAGGTCAGTGTACATGGGAGTGGCGTCCTTGAACCAGCTCTTGGGGAAAGAGTGCTCGCGGTTGTAGCAAACGCCGATGGTTGTGTAGTTTCCGCACTGGTCGGTGCTGTAGGTGAACTCTTTGGTAGAGTACATGTCCCATATTTTGCCGTTGGATTTGGTGTCGGTCTGTTTGTAGGCCGTCCAGAGGTTGGCGTAGGATACGGACGTGTGGCTGCTGACGATGTTGCAGAGGGCGGAGAGCAGGGCCGCACCGCACTTGCCTTCGGCGTTCTTGTAATATCCGCTGGGGATATTGTTGTTGGTGGCGCCGGTCTGGGAGGTTCCGCTTCCGCTTCCGCTTCCGCTGCCGGAACCTTCGTTGTCGTTTGACTCCGGGACGGCTGTGGTGCCGCCGTCGCTGACAGTTGCTTTCAGAGAAACCTTACGGCTGAGCGTTCCGGAGGTAAGGGTGAGAGTTCCGGTGTGCGAACCGGCGGCAGAACTGTTGAAGATAAGCTGCAGCTGTGCGCCGGTAGCGCTGTTTACTTTTGTGGTGGAGAGGGTTGTGGCTCCGGAGCGGAACCCGGTTCCGCTTACAGTCACGGTAATGGCAGAGGTGAGATTGGCTCCGGTGACAACTATGGTAGTGGTCTTGTTGGTGCCGGGGGTGGCAGTGCCGAAGTCGACGGTGCTTCCCGACGCCGGAGTTTTGATTGTCGGGGAAGTGGTAGTGCCCGAGGATGTCCCGGAAACAACAGCTTTCAGGTTTACTTTTATCGTTTTAGAGCCGTTGGCGAGTGTGAGTGTTCCGTTATAGGTTCCGGCGCTTGCAGCCTTGAAGTTGAGTTGCAGTGTGCTGCCGGCGGTGCTGTTCACCTTCGAGGCACTCAGTGTGGCGGTATTTGCGGCAAAACCGGTGCCGGCGACGGATACGGAGGTGGCCGATGTCATGCCGGAGCCTTTCACTACCACCGACATGGTCTTGGTGGTGCTTGGCGCTGTGGTGCCAAAGTCAACCGTTGAGCCGTTTGTGGGCGATGTGAATGTCGGTGTTGTGGTTGACGATGACGAAGTAACTGTGGCCGAGAGGTTTACGGTGATGGTGCTTGTGCCGCTCTGGAGCGTCAGCTTGCCGGTTTTGCTACCGGCAGATGTCCCCTTGAAGGACACTTGCACTGTACCGCCGGTGCTGCTGTTGACCTTGGAGGCCGACAGAGACGTGGTGTTTGCCGAGAATCCGGTGCCGGAAACAGCAACCGAGGTGGCACTTGTAAGCCCCGAGCCTTTCACCACGACAGACATAACCTTGGACTCGTTTACGGCGAGAGAACCGAAGTTAACGGTGGAGTTATTTGTGGGAGAGGTGATGCCCGATGTGGTTGTTGTGGTGTAGTCGGTGATGGAAAGGTCGTCGATGATAACGCGTTTTCCGGCTGTCTGCGCGAGTTTTATGCGGATGTTTCCGGTTTTGTTTACCGTAACATTGTATTTGGTGAATGAGGTAGCGGACACAGTGACCTTTCCGGCGGTAGTCCAGGAAGACCCGCTGTTGGTGGAGTACTGGACCTCAATGGTGGCGTCAGCATCGGCTGTGCCGGTGGCCCCCACCCATTTGTGGGCATAAAAAGAGACAGTGCCGGCACCTCCGCTCTTGTTGGCGGACATGGTGAGCGAGGAGGTGGCTTTGGTGCTGAGTCTCAGACTGTTTGTGCCGGTGCGGCCCTCATTTGCAAAGACTCCGCAATCCAGGAGGCTCCATGTGCAGGCATCGCCGGCAAACGAAGTCGCTGTTGTGTAATAGCTGCCGTTGGCCTTGGTTTTCTCAAACCCTTCATTAAGGGTAGCGGCATTTGTGGCAACGGTGGTACAGGTCATTGCCACCGCAAGAATGGTTCGTAATATCTTTTTCACGGTTTTTCTACTTACAATTTATGCGAGTTATTTAGAAAAAAAACGGATTAAATTTTTAGGTGAATATACGCGCAAATTTATAAAAAATCTTTGAAATTTGTACTATATTTGGATGAATATTATCAAAAATAGGGGTAAAAATACACTTTTTGATTATTTATGATGTGGCTGCGCGGTAATATGCGCACTGTCGCTGACTGCGCAAAAAAAACAAGCGCGCTGTGAATCACTTCAGAGCGCACCCGTTCGTTACAAATCTTGTAAGCTGTCTTTAATATCCTATATTGTCTATTTAAATTTCGCGCGTAAGAACTTTTGATTTCCAAATACGTAAACGCCTCACGCTAAGGAATTTTTAATCTCGCGCAGAGTGCGCTGAGCTCGCTGAGGGAGTTCTGTAGAACTCGCGCAAAGGAATAATTTGGAGAGGGAAAGAGAATTGCAGAGGCCACCGGTTCAGAAAAAAATCTCAGCGCTATCAGCGTCGTGAGATATAAATAAACGGCCGTTGCGAAGTCTTTAGGAGTTCGCAGAGGTAAATCGCTAATGCGATTTGTTGTCCCGTATATAATCTAATACCGTTACTCGCCAAACTTAAATTAATTATTTAACGAACTTATCGGTGTATTTTTAAGGAAATTATTGTTTATCTTTGCAACAGTTTTAAGAATACATTACCAATATGACTACTGATATAAGAATACGCGCCGCACGGCGCGAGGATGCCGAAGCCATAGGCCGTGGCGTAGTAATGGCTTTACATGATGAGATAGCGCTTGACTTTGCCGGTAGCGCGGACCGTCTGCCACTGGTGTACAAGGTGTTTACCACCCTTGCCGCCGCCGATAATTCCCAGTATAGCTATCGCAACACGCTTGTCGCCGAAACTGCCGACGGGGCCATTGCCGGAATCCTCACCGCCTACGATGGCGCCGCACTCCACCGGCTCAGAGACGCTTTTATCCGCGAGGCAAACTCTACTCTCGGCACGGAATTTGTGGAGGAGGAGATGGACGACGAGACATCCGATGACGAGATTTACCTTGACTCGCTGGCGGTTTTCCCCGAATATCGCGGCCAAAATCTTGCCAAACGGCTTATAAACGCCATGGCCGAACGACATTCGGCATCGGGCAAGCCGTTGGGACTACTTTGCGAACCCGGCTACGACCATCTGCTGAAACTGTACGGGAGCCTTGGCTTCCGCGAAACAGGCATGCGCAAATTTGCCGGCAAGGAAATGCACCACCTCCAACGACTATAAAAGCGTGAGAATATCACAATAATACACATTCCAAGCTGAAATGTAAAAGCGGTGCGCCACATGTGGCGCACCGCTTTTACTAATTATGAAAGTACAGACTATCGGCAATCAGATGCCAAGGTCTTTTTTAATAGCGTCAATCTTGGCCTGAGCGCGCTCGCCGCAAGCCTCGTAGTCTGCAACAGAAGCCATCTTGTCCTTGACTTCGATGTAGAATTTAATCTTAGGCTCTGTTCCTGAAGGACGGACCGATACCTTGTTGCCCTCTTCGGTGAAGTACTGGAGGACATTTGAGGTTGCGGGGAAGTCCATTTTGTCAACCTTACCGGTCTTGAGGTCGGTAACATTGAGGTCTGAGTAGTCCTTAATCTTAACAACGGGGCTACCGCCGAGAGTTTTGGGCGGGTTGGCGCGGAAGTTTATCATCATCTGTTTGATTTCGTCGGCACCGGTTTTGCCGGGACGAACAACAGAGATACCTTCCTCGTGGCTGTAACCGTTGGTGAGATAGATATCCTTGAGCATGTCCATGTAGGTCATGCCACGGTCGCGTGCCCAAGCTGCGATTTCAGCCATCAGTGAGATAGCGGATACAGAGTCCTTGTCGCGGGCAAAATCCTCGGCCAGGAAACCGTAGCTTTCCTCACCGCCACCGAGATAACGGCCGGTAGCTTCGTTTTCGCGAATTACATTTGCAATCCATTTGAAGCCGGTGTAGCTGTCGAACATCTTGATGCCCTGAGCATCGGCGATGGTCTTGATGGTTTCGGTAGTAACGATGGTCTTTACAACGTATTCGTTGCCTTTCAGACGACCGAGTTCGCGGTTACGGATCATGATGTAGTTAAGGAGAATCATCACAATCTGGTTACCGTTAATCATTACGTATTCGCCTGATTTGTCGCGAGCTACGCAGCCAATACGGTCGGCATCGGGGTCCGAAGCGAAGATAACGTCAGCGTCGGTCTCTTTAGCGCGTTCAATAGCCATAGCCATTGCCGAGGGAACCTCGGGGTTGGGAGACACAACAGTGGGGAATTCGCCTGAGGGGATATCCTGCTCGGGAACGTGGATGATGTTGGTGAATCCGTAGTTTTTGAGCGATGCGGGAACCATCTTTACGCCGGTACCGTGGATGGGGGTATAAACAATCTTGAGGTCGCTGTGACGTTTGATAACCTCGGGGTCAAGAGACAGAGTCTTGATGGCAGCGAGGAAGTCGTTGTCCATCTGCTCGCCGATGGTTTCAATCAGTTCGGGGTTGCCCTGGAACTTGATGTCCTTGACGCTCTTGATGGCGTTAACATGGTTGATGATGTTGACGTCGTGGGGAGCGAGCACCTGTGCGCCGTCTGCCCAATAAGCCTTGTAACCGTTGTACTCCTTGGGGTTGTGCGAAGCAGTGATGTTAACACCGCTCTGGCAACCGAGGTGACGGATTGCGAAAGAGAGTTCGGGAGTGGGGCGGAAGTTCTCGAAAAGATATACCTTGATGCCGTTGGCGGAGAAGATGTTTGCGACAGTCTCGGCAAAGTAGCGCGAGTTGTTGCGTACATCGTGACCAACCACAACGGAAATCTGCGGGAGTTCGGGGAATGCCTCTTTGAGGTAATTTGCGAGGCCCTGTGTTGCAGAACCTACGGTGTAGATATTCATGCGGTTTGTACCTGCGCCCATAATTCCGCGCAGACCGCCGGTACCAAATTCAAGGTCCTTGTAGAATGACTCAATAAGGTCTGTCTTGTCTTCAGACTCAAGCATGTTTTTAACCTGCTGACGGGTTGCCTCGTCATAGTCTTCACTCAGCCAGGCCTCAGCTCGCTTGGTGCATTCTTTAATAAGTTCTTTGTTATCCATGTGTTGTCAGTTATTATAAAGTGTTTTTTCTATTGCAAAGATAATAAATTTATGTCAGATATACAAATACGTGCGTAATAATGTTTTTTTTTAAAACAGCCGCAATTACACTGCGTTGAATCTGTTTAACCCACAAACAGGTAAAAAACAGCAGCCGCAGGCGCCACAAACAGCAGCGAGTCTATACGGTCCAGGATGCCGCCGTGCCCGGGAATTATATTACCCGAGTCCTTGACACCTGCCGAGCGCTTGAGCAGAGACTCAAAGAGGTCTCCCCAGGTAGAAAATATGCAGACTATCAGCCCGAAAACGGCGCATTCCACAACAGGCAGGTTGTATATTGCGGCA
Source organism: Bacteroidales bacterium (assembly GCA_004554255.1). Classification (GTDB taxonomy): domain Bacteria; phylum Bacteroidota; class Bacteroidia; order Bacteroidales; family Muribaculaceae; genus CAG-873. Next base: position 773 of record SFNC01000006.1, on the reverse strand, counting down.
TATCCGGCGGCGAAAGCCACACAGAAGAACATGCCGCCCCAGAAGCCTTCCCAACTCTTTTTCGGGGACAGACGCTCGCACAGTCTGTGTTTGCCTAAGAGAGAACCAACGCAGAAAGCGCCGGTGTCATTGAGCCATATAAGGATGAACATGCACATGATGGCCATAGGGGCATATTCGCTGAAATCAATTGCCAGGTTCAGCAGTCCCATAGGCAGTCCTATGTAAAAAACGCTGAAGATACCGGAAGTCATGACCGACACGGCGTCTCCGGTTTTCTGTGCGAGAGCAAGCGTCATCCGCACCAACAGACATATCACCAGAACCACTGCAATGGCGGGGAGAGCGTCTTCCCAATGTTCGAGAATCGGAGCAATTCCCCATAAGAGCAGTGCCGAGGCCATGTCAAGAGCGGCGCTCAGCACCGGAATATCCGTCTTGGTTCGGCATGAGGTAATGCGCTGATATTCCATCATTCCGAGCACGGCGAACAGCCCGGTGAGGGTATACCACCACCATCCGCCGGCAATTATGGCCCAAACAATCAGAGCTATATATACAATTCCGGAGAGCGAGCGTATTATAACATTTTTCATCTTATTCTGTGTTTTGTTGTGTTAGCGATGCACAAAGATAGCTAAATAAGTGCAATCGGCCAAATAGGGAAACCGTTAATTTAGACCCCGTTCCCCAATATTTGTTAACGCAGGGGTCGCAGATTTCGGTCAGATTTAGTCTTGCAGGTGAAGGAGCATAGCGGGCTATGTGACTGA
>SFNC01000170.1 GCA_004554255.1 Bacteroidales bacterium | reverse complement strand
TTGACTTTATTCCCCATTATGACAACATCAAGGAAATAAGCGTTACATATTATCGTGTGAATGCTTACAACTTTAAGAAAGGTGAATACACTGTCGGTTATCGTTCTTATTTGAATATGGGACCAATACACTCAGAGGTCACCTATACGATCAAAGATCCCGGGAAATACCTGAAATGGTCGAATACCGACGGATATACCTATAAAAACAAATAGAAGACCAATATACGATATATGAAAAAGAGCAGAACAATCATATTACTGATGGCCGCGGGCATCCTGGCAGCGTCGGCCGCATCGCAGAAACATGCGGTGGTTGACGATGACCTGCCGGTGCTTGCCGCCGGCTCAACTGACCTGAAGGACAGAGGCACAGACCTGCCCAAGAGCCCGACGCGCCAATATCTGCCCAGGGAGGTGCGCGACACTGCCGGGCTTAACAACAGCAATGCCGGGCGGCGCAATTACGAAAGCGAGATTCACTTGCTCGCACGCACTTACGGTGACAGCATTGTCCTAAGATGGGCTCCCGAAGACTATGTAAGCTGGCAGTATCTCAACGCCGTCGGCGTCAATATCTATCGTATGCCTGTATCAGACGGCAGAAATGCCGAGTTCCGCGTCGATACGCTTGCCTTCAAACTGAAACCGGCCTCGTTGGAACGGTGGCAGGCTCTGTACCCCGAAACTGACTCGGTGGCAATGGTTGGCATGGGCACGCTCTATAGCCAAGGCGGCTTCACTCAGGAGCAATCGAAACATCCCACCGGTGATATGGGCGCTTTGCTCGACGTGTACGACGACCAGCAGTTCCGTTTCGGCATGGCAGTACTGGCAAGCGAGTGGCGCAAAGATGTAGCCGAGAATCTGGCCATGCGCTTCGTCGACAAGAATGTCAAGAAAGGCCGGAAATATCGCTACATCGTGCGCCCGGCCGAAATGGATACAACAGGCAACCTGCAATTCCGCGTAGGATTTATCGACGAAATCGAAAATACGAATTATGTGCCCGAGCCCTACCGGGCAGTGATGGGCGACTCGGTTGTCGGCATCGACCAGCTACGCCTCTGGTGGGAACCTACCGACCGCTTCTCGTCCTATGACATACATCGCCGTGCAATGGGCGAGCAGCAGTGGACAAAGGTCAACGACAATCCATATGTCATGATGCGCGATTTCGGCGATAAGGATATTGACAACTTTATCAATGACAACGTGCGCCCCGGCACTTACGAATACCGAATATCGGGATACGATGCTTTCGGCGACCTGGTAACGGCACAGAACTACCATGTGGCCACCATGCCCGACATGGAAGCTCCCCGGCCTCCCCAGTTGAAGTTGATTGTCATCGACCGCCGCAATCCCGACGACCTGTCGAAAGACGTGTATGCCGACTTCCATTTCTCGAAAGACACTATCGAGGGCGACTTCGTCGGATACAAGATTGTCTACTACCAGCGCCCGCGCGACGGCCGCAAGGCCCAATGGATAGAATTGACTCCCGATTATATTCCGGCGACCGATACGGTATGCACCGTCGATGTATCAAAGCTCCGCAGCGGACAGGTTGCCGTCGCCGCTTACGACTCCCTTCAGAACGTCAGCTACTCGATGACCCACATCATGCGTGTAACCGACCTGAAAGCTCCTGATGCGCCCGAAAACTTCCGTTACGAAATATTGGACAACCAGGCCGGCACCGTCAAATTGGCGTGGGACGCCCCATCGTTTGATGTCGATTATTATGAAATCGCATTTGCAAACGACACTACCCACAAGTTCATGCTGCGCCCGTTGCCCGATGGCAAGCTGCTGCGCGACACAGTCTTTGTGGACACCCTGGCCGTTGATGTCAACCAAAAATACATTTACTATAAGGTTCGTGCAATCGACTATGCTTCAAACGAAGGCGAATACACTGCTCCGCTGCAAGTTATACGCCCCAGCATGATCAAACCGGCCGTGGCTCATATCGACTCAGCGTGGGTTGACCAGAAGAAAGGCATCGCCATGCGCTGGGTTTGCAGCAACGAGCAGCAGATTTCACACCATGTGCTGATGCGCCGCCTTGCCAATGCAAAAGAGTGGATCACCATCGGCGTATACGACGGCGACTCGCTGCGCAATGCCGGAAACATGTTGAATATAACTGATGTCCCGGACCATGTGCGCCGCAACCGGTATGAATATGCCATGGAGTCATTCTCCTACGCCGGAATTTCGAGCGGTTTAAGCCTGGTGTATTCCACTCGTTTTGAAGGCGAGCGAGTTTTCGAATGGCCCATTAAGCTGATAGGTGTTTATGATGAGAAAAACAAGAAGACAAAAATCGTGTGGGAAACCAACAAGAATCTGCCGTATAAAGGCGAATGGTACTATTGCATCTATCGCAAAGGCTCCAAGGACAAGCGTCACAAGTTTTTGACCTCGGCCAGATCAACCGACCTTACGTTCCAGGACAATCTGCTGTCGCCAGGAGAGTCGGCAGAGTACTTTGTGAGAATAAGGTTCAAAGACGGACGAGTTACTACCGATTCGAATATCGTAACAGTGACAGCACCGAAAGAAAAATAAAAAAGCTG
>SFNC01000169.1 GCA_004554255.1 Bacteroidales bacterium | reverse complement strand
CCTACCACAGCCCATCATAGTAGAACGAGCAATGGTAAACGACCCCGCGAAGTATGTATATTCAATACAGCCAGCCCACTTCCCTACGGAAGGAGTTGGACGTAAATAATACGTACTTAACGGGCATCTACTATTGCTTCATCCTTGACTATGATTAGAAAAGTGGTAGTTTCTTAGAGCCAAGAAATCAGCGTCGGTAAACGCCTTTCGTATGTTTGTCCCTGCCGATGTCAGGCGTTAGCTCTCCTTTGAGACGCTATGCATCGCGGGGTTCAACCGCAAATTTAGCGATTAATTCTGAAGTTGCAATCGAATTTCACAGAAACATCTGCGAATTGTGGTAAATTTAAATGGTTAAATAGTTTTGCTGTTTGTGCTTTAAGAGCAATGCAAATGATATGTGGCTTTTGCAGCTATGTGTGTGAAAAATCCGGAGGAAGGGCAATAAGTGGGGTGTGTGTTCGTTAATCTATAGAGTAATTAGCTGAATATGCATAAGCCACTGGTTTTCGCAACGAATAATCCTCACAAGCTTAGCGAGGTTAGAGATATTCTGGGCGCTTCCCGTCCGGTGCTGTCGTTGAGCGATATCGGTTGTCATGACGACATTCCCGAGACAGCCGACACGCTTGAGGGGAATGCGCTGCTGAAGGCTCGCTGGGTGAGTGAGCGGTTCGATTGCGACTGTTTCGCCGACGATACAGGTCTGGAAGTGGCTGCACTTGACGGCCGTCCGGGCGTGCTTTCCGCACGGTATGCTATGGCCAACGGCGAAGGCGAAGGGCACGATGCCGCAGCCAATTCGGCTCTGCTGCTGAGACAGCTTGAGGGCGTTACCGACCGTCGGGCGCGGTTCCGCACGGCGATCGTCTTGATTAAGGATGGCCGCGAATATCAGGTTGATGGTGTTATCAATGGTTCGATAACCACCGCTCCGCACGGCACCGATGGCTTTGGCTATGATCCGATTTTTATGCCGGAAGGGCATACTCAGACTTTCGCTGAGATGTCGGCTCACGAAAAAAACACTATTTCTCACCGGAGGCGAGCCACCGATGCTTTGCTTCAGCTTCTTGAAAAGATTTAAACCAATTTCTTCCCCACTCATTTTCCCGCAGTGATGATAAAGAAACTTACCATATTATTCTGTCTGCTGATTTCAGCACTCGGCCTTAACGCTCAGTTGCCCGTAGGCGCCTGGACTATCCACTCGGCCTTCAATGGCGTAAGCGATATCGCCGAAACGACTTCCACTGTCTATTATCTGTCGGCCGGCTCTCTGTTCTCGGTTGATAAAGCCACCGGCGAAACCCGTTCGCTCAACAGCGCCAATGACCTAAACGGCGGCGCTATCAGCGGGATATATGCGCACCCCGAGGGTAAATACCTGATTGTGGCGTATGCCGACTGCAATATCGACCGCATCAATGCCGACGGCAGCGTAATCAATATTTCCGATATTTCCGATGCTCTTATCCCGGGAAATCCTTCAATCAACTGGGTGGGCTTCGGCAATGACCGCATCTATGTGGCCGGTTCGTATGGCCTGACCACTTTCGACGCCAAGACAAACCAGGCCCGCGAAACGATGTTTACTCCAATGGGCGTGACGCGTGTGTTCGGTCTCGGCGATGAAGTGGTAATCGTCTACGATAGGCAGTTCCGTCACGCCAAGCAGGACACGCGCCTGATCAGCCTCGACCAGTTCAGCTATTTCAGCTCTCAGGAACGCACCAATGTAGACAAGCCTCTCACCGTTGGCGACAACCGCGTTCTGTATGTTTCGGGCAACTATGGCAGAGTGGCTCAATTCGACTTCACGACCGGCGAACTCAAAATCGCTCTCATCACCGACGGCGGTTCGAATGTCAGCGGGATTAACAAAATCGTAAGCGTCGGTCCCGACAAGGCCTTCGTAGCCAACGGCTCCAAGGCTTACATTCTCACTCCCGACAACAGTATTTACACCGGCACTTCCACCGCACTTAGCTCTACGCTGGCCAACCAGACCGCGCTGTCGGCGACTTTCGGTCTTGACCATCTCTGGGCAGGCAATGCCGCCGGCATCAACAGCTACAACGCTACCGACCTGGCTAATCCCATCGAGCTTACCGGTAAATTCGGCAAGGGCGACTTTACCGCCGCCGGCTGCAACCGTATCGCCGTCCAGAAAGATGGGTCCCTCCTTTTCTGGAATGAATATTACGAATTCATAAATTTTGACGGATTCACAAATATCGCAGGTTCAAACCTGAATGCTTCGGCATACAGCCGCACAAACGGATTCAGCCCGGTAACCGTATCACCATTCCAAATCAACGGGGCAAATCGTTCTAACGTAAATATGCCAGGACACATGACAAAAGACCCTCGCGACCCGAATACGTGGTATGTAGGATCTCGACTTGATGGTCTGATGCGCTTCACCAACGACAAGCTGACAATGCAGCTTAACTCCGTCACGGTCATGGACATATTCGCCTACGGCGGTGCTGCCGCGGGGATAATCACGGCGGCTGTGGAGTTTTCAGCGGGGAATATCGACCTGTTCGGCTGCGTGGCGATAATACTGCTTTCGGCAGAGTTCTTCCTGCCTATGAGAAAGCTGGGTTCGTTCTTCCATATC
>SFNC01000058.1 GCA_004554255.1 Bacteroidales bacterium | reverse complement strand
AAGGGTAAGAATGCTGATGGTGGCACGTTCGGCGGCGTGGAATTCACCGGCCGTCCTGAATCCATCACTTTCATGTACAAACGTTCCCACGGTACAGCTAACCCGAACGAGCAGGCAACTGTAGTGGCCTATCTCTGGAAAGGTACTTTCAAACAGGCTAATGTCCCCGGAACAATCGTTCTCTCGGGAACGCCTAAGGCTGTAACTATGGTAGACCGTGACCGTAATATATTGGGTATGGAAACCTTACAAGGCGGTGAGGTTACCGAGAAAGGTACTCTCGTTGCTAAAATCAACTACGCAATTACCGGCGATGCCGCCGAGTGGACCGAACTGACCATTCCCTTTGAGTATGTTTCGGAAGAGACTCCCGAGAAAGCAAACGTTATTTTCTGCGCCGGCGACTATTTCTCTACAACCCCCGGTAAGGATAACACTCTGGAAATCGACAATGTACGTCTCAACTATGCCGAGGCACCTGCAACCGTTGTTTCTACCAAGAAATATGTCGGTCTGCTTGTAGTGAGATTAGGCAGCGACGAGCCTTCGCAGATGGAGAATCAGGACGTGTACATGGACGAGCTGAGCAACGGTATGTATCGTCTGCGCCTCGAAAACTTCGGCGCAACCACCGACGACCCCGTGGGTATGGGCTCTATTATCGTTGACGTAAAATCTGATAACGGCAACCTGACCGGTCATAACGACAATATCTCACTGGCAGGTGGCATTGAGGCTACTGCTGATGTGACAGGAACAATGACGAGCACAGACCTGGATCTGCATATTGACGTTATATGGAAAGAGCAGCCCGATGTGCCCATCACAGTTACTTTCAACGGCAAGGCTGAGTCTGACGCAATCACCTCTGTTGAGGCTGATGCCAACGCTGCTGTTGAGTACTACAACCTGAACGGCGTGCGCGTTAACGGTGACAATCTGTCGGCCGGCGTATATGTTCGCCGCCAGGGCAACAAGGTATCAAAAGTGCTGGTTAAATAATTAACGCACAAGCGCAAAAATGCGGGGATGAGCCGGTTATCGGCCCGATCCCCGTATTTTTTTTCGGCCAAAGTATTGTGTATCCGAAAAATAATTCTTAACTTTGCATCCGCGTTTCGGCCAAACGCCGCCGCAGCGCACTAATTAATTCATTTTCAAACAACTAAATTTTCACAAAGAATGCACTTGAATTCTGAAGAAAAAGTAGCGATCTTCGAGAAGTACGGTAAGGGTAAGACTGACACTGGCTCGCCTGAAGCACAGATTGCATTGTTCTCGGTCCGTATTGCTCATTTGACTGAGCACCTCAAGTCAAATCACAAAGATCATACAACTGAGCGCGCTCTGAAAATGCTGGTTGGTAAACGTCGTCGCCTTCTGGACTACCTGAAGCGCAAAGACATCAACCGCTACCGTGCCCTTATCGCACAGAAAGAGCTTGGTATCCGCAAGTAAGCATTTTGCATCCGCAACGGGATGCAGGCGCTCCGCTTAAAGACTACGCAACGGGGCTCGGCCAAAAGGCCGGGCCCCGTTTGTGTCCGTTTATATGGGGTCTCAGAATCCTGTAACAAATATATTAAACGGTGAACAGGCACGCGTCGCCATAGCTGAGGAAGCGGTAGCCATGGTCCAGGGCGTGGGCGTACACATCGCGCCATGCATCGCCTATCATTGCCGAGACAAGCAGTAGCAGAGTGCTTCCCGGCTGATGGAAGTTGGTGACCATGCCCTTTACTATGCGGTAGCGGTAGCCGGGCGCGATGATTATGCGCGTGGAGGCTATAATCCTGTCAAGCCCGTTGTCGTCCAGATATTTTACTAATACGGTAAGCGCATCGTGCACAGACAGTTGCGGATGATTGTCGGAGTAGGGATACCATTGCGGCACTTCGCCGTTCCACTCTCCCTGATGTATCAGGCAGCCTATGTGGTACAGGCTCTCCAGCGTGCGCACCGAGGTGGTGCCCACGGCGTAGACACGCTTTTCGTCGGCCAGTTCCTGTATGAGGTCGCGGTTCACCACTATCAGTTCGCTGTGCATGTTGTGCTCGCCTACGGTGTCGCCCTGCACGGGGCGGAAAGTGCCGGCGCCGACGTGCAGCGTAACCTCGCGGCGACGGATGCCACGCGCGTCTATTTCGGCAAGGAGGCTGTCGGTAAAGTGCAGGCCTGCGGTAGGCGCGGCTACAGAGCCCTGGATGCGCGAGAAAACCGTCTGATAGTCGTCCGTGTCGGTGGATTCAGTCTCGCGGTTCAGATAGGGCGGGATGGGGATAACTCCCACAGCGTCAATGACCTGGGCGAAACTCATGGACGGGTTGTCCCATGTGAATTCCACTATGGATTCGCCGTCGGTCTTGCTTATGCGGGTGGCCGTCAATATCACGTTGTCGCCGATAACGCGCTTCAGCGGGCCGTCTTTCCATCTTTTGGAGTTCCCGACAAGGCATCGCCAGGAGGCTGACTCGGTGGCTGCGAAATTGCGCTCGTAGTCGGCGGGAGCGTAAGGCTCCAGGCAGAAAATCTCTATTGCCGCGCCAGTCTCTTTGTGCATTTTCACGCGGGCGTTTATCACGCGGGTATTGTTGTAAACCAGCATGGTATCGGCCGGAATCATCTCCGGCAGGGAGGTGAAGACCGTATCTGCGGATACGCCGTTGCTGTCGGCTACAAGCAGCTTGCAGCTGTCGCGCTTGGCAAGGGGGTGTTTGGCTATTCTTTCGTCGGGGAGAGGGTATATGTATTCTGAAATGTGAATGTCTTTGGCGTTCATGTAATTCCTTAAATATAAGGGTTGTGGGCTTTTTCGTAATCGATGGTGGTTGTGGGGCCGTGGCCGGGCAGAACCAGGGTATCGCCGGGGAGGGAGAGGAGTTTGTTGCGGACGGAGCTGACGAGCTGCGAGTGGTTGCCGCCCTGAAAATCGGTGCGTCCTATCGAGCCGCGGAAAAGCGAGTCGCCGCTGATTACCCACTTGCCTTCCTTGTCGTATAATGCTATTCCGCCCTGCGAGTGGCCCGGGACGTGGATTACCGTCAGCGGTGTCTGTCCCACCATGATAGTGTCGCCGTCCTCCAGCGGCGCGTCAATCTCCACAGGCCGCATGGTTCGCTGCATGCCGAAACGGCGGGCCTGGGCCTCCAGTGACGCGGCATAATAGTCGTCGCCAAGGTTGGCGGCCACCTTAACGCCGTATTTGTCGCGTACGTAATTGTCGCCGAAGCAATGGTCCACGTGCATGTGGGTGTTTATCACCTGCCTGAGGTTTATTCCGTGTTCCTTTATAAAATCGTCGAAAATGCGGATGTCGTCCTGCGTGAACATGCCGGGGTCTACAACAGCGGCATCGTTTGTGGCCTGGTCTACAGGCAGATATGTGTTTTCCTCGAAAGGATTAAATACAAAGCAGTGAATTTTAATCATACCGGTACGTATATAAGTTTCTTGGTGTCGAAAAACGGCTCGTTGAAGAACTCGTTCAGCGGAAATTCAATAACAGGGAGCTGCACACCGGCGTATTCGTCGGAGATATCACCGCCCTTAAGACAAACAATTCCGTTGCTGTATTGGTTTTCGGACTGGTCGCGCGAGACGTTTTTGCGAGTCAGGCGTATCAGCTGGTCAAGGCGCATTACGGCACGCGACACCACGTAGTTGTAGCGGTCATGGCACTCGCCGATGTCGCCGTGCTGTATGGTTATATTGCTGATGCCCACGGCGTTGGCGATGCTTTCTGCCACGCGCAGCTTCTTGGCGATGCGGTCCACAAGGTGGAATCTGCACTGCGGATACGCTATGGCCAGGGGCACGCCGGGGAATCCGCCTCCGGTACCCATGTCCAGGAATGTGGTGCCTTCCTGCAGGGGGCCGAGTAATTTCGCTATTGCCAGCGAGTGCAGTATGTGGCGCTCGTACAGGTTGTCTATGTCCTTGCGGGAGATGACGTTGATTTTGGCGTTCCAGTCGGCGTAAAGGTCGCCGAGGGCGCGGAATTGCTCTATCTGGCCGGCGGAAAGGACGTCGCCGAAGTATTTTAAAATCTGTTCCATGTTTTCGCTTAATAGTTGCAAAGGTACGCGTTTCCCGCGAAACGGCCAAATTCCCTTGCATGTCACGCCCGGCAAATCAAAAATAATGCTGTAATGTGCGCTAATGTCGCAAAAAAATTGTACCTTTGTAACTTAAAATGTAAATCATTTAGACCGGAAACATAGAAATGAGTCAGGAGATAAGTGTAGATGCAGTGGAGAAATGCCTGTTCTCGGACGCGGAATTCGTGGTGGACCGCACCACAATGGACGCGGCCGGAGACTGCTATCGCTTTCTTAAAAGTTTTGCCTCCGAGAAGGTGATTTATGGCATAAACACCGGATTTGGCCCCATGGCGCAGTGGCGCGTCAGCGACGACCACCTCGCCGAGCTCCAGTACAACATCATCCGCAGCCACAGCTGTGGCGCCGGAGAGCCGCTGTCGGACACCGATGTGCGCGCGGCCATGATAGCGCGGTGTGCCACATTCATGCAGGCAAAAAGCGGCGTGCATCCGGAGGTTATCACGCTGTTGCAGCAGATGATTAACCTGCACATTGTACCGTTTATACCGCAGCACGGAAGTGTGGGCGCATCGGGCGACCTGGTGCAGCTGGCGCACATGGCCCTGTGTATGATCGGAGAGGGTAAGGTGCATTATCGCGGCGAGTGGCGTCCTGCTGCCGAGGTCTTGGCGGAGTGCGGCCTTAAGCCTATCGGCATACATGTCCGCGAAGGCCTGAGTATCTGCAACGGCACTTCGGTAATGACGGGCATAGGTGTGGTAAATCTGCACCATGCGCGCAGACTCCTGCATTTCGCAACCCTTGCCTCGGTGTGGATAAACGAGATTGCCGGAAGCTTTGACGACTGGATGGCCGAGCCCCTGAATGCCGCCCGCCGTCAGCACGGGCAGAATGTGATAGCCGCCCGTATGCGCGATTTTGCCGCCGGGTCTCAGTGTCTGCTTAAACGTGAGCACGAACTGTACGACCCGTCGCGAAACACCTCGGAATACTTCGACCATAAGGTGCAGGCGTATTACAGTCTGCGTTGCACACCGCAGATTCTCGGTCCGGTTTACGACACTTATGCCGAGAGCAAACGTGTCCTGGAAGGCGAGCTGAACTCGGCTACCGACAATCCCATCGTAGACCCCGCTACCGGAAACGTCTACCATGGCGGAAACTTCCACGGCGACTATATAAGCCTGGACCAGGACAAGATGAAGATTGCCACGGTGCGCGTGGCCATGCTCGCCGAGCGTCAGCTTAATTATCTTTTCCACGACCGCATAAACGGCATACTGCCCCCGTTCCTGAATATGGGCACGTTAGGACTGAACTACGGCATGCAGGCGTGTCAGTTCACGGCCACTTCCACCACTGCGGAGTGTCAGACGCTGGCAATGCCCAACTATGTACACTCCATACCCAACAACAATGATAACCAGGACATTGTGTCAATGGGCACCAATACCGCCCTGCTCGCGCGCCGTGTGATAGACAATACTTATCAGGTGATGTCCATCCTGTATATGGCTCTGGCGCAGGCTACGGACTGTCTGGACCTGTACTCAAAGCTGGCTCCCGCCACCCGGGAGGCATACGACGCTGTTCGGGTAATTATGCCGGCGCGCGTTACCGACGAGACTTTTTACAACCAAATCGCTGAAGTAGAAAACTGGCTGCGCCACACTTGTGCGGCCGATAAATAAAAGATAGAAATGAAGTATGCACTTGTAACAGGAAGTTCGCGCGGAATAGGGCGTGCTGTGGCGCTGAAACTTGCTCAGGACGGTTTTCCTGTCATAGTGAATTGCCTCAGCAACATAGATGCCGCCGCCTCCCTGGTGGCGGAGATTGATGCTGCCGGTGGAAAAGCCGAGCTCCTGCAGTTCGATGTCTCGGACCCCGAGGCCATTGAGGCCGCGCTGGAAAGCTGGGCGCAGGCTCATCCGGAGGACTATGTGGATATTCTGGTGAATAACGCCGGAATACGTCGCGATAATCTGATGATTTTCATGCAGAATGACGAGTGGCACAGCGTGCTGGATACCACTCTGAACGGGTTTTTCTATCTTACCCGACGTCTGCTCAAGGACATGCTCACGCACCGTCATGGCCGTGTCATAAATATTTCGTCGCTGTCGGGACTTAAGGGTCTGCCGGGACAGGTGAACTATTCGGCCGCCAAAGCAGCCCTCATCGGTGCCACGCGGGCGCTAAGCCAGGAGGTGGCACAGCGCAAGGTTACGGTTAACGCCGTCTGCCCCGGATTTATAGAAAGTGACATGACGGCCGGGCTGGACCGCGACGAGCTTAAGAAACTGGTGCCGATGCGCAGATTCGGACGCGCCGACGAGGTTGCGGACCTGGTCGCCTTCCTTGCTTCGGATTCCGCGGCATATATCACCGGACAGGCAATATCTATCAACGGCGGTTTATATTAACGCGGTTTATATTAACAATGTAACAAGACGTAAGAATATGCAAAGACGAGTAGTAATAACCGGAATGGGAATATGGTCGTGCCTCGGCAACGATGTCGCCGAGGTAGAGGCTTCGCTGCGTGCAGGAAAATCCGGGATATGTCTGGATAATGACCGCCTGGAGTATGGCTATCAGTCCGGTCTCACCGGAATCGTTGCGCGTCCCAAGCTGAAGGGTCTGCTTGACCGCCGCTCGCGCATAGGCCTCAGCGAGGAAGCCGAATTTGCATATATGGCTACCAGGCAGGCACTGCAGTCGGCAAATATTGATGACAACTATCTGGATAATAACGAGATAGGAATCATTTTCGGAAATGATTCGTCGGCAAAGCCGGTTGTGGAGGCCGCCAATATAATGGCTGAGAAGCATGACTCGGCACTGTTGGGCTCAGGCCTTATTTTCCAGAGCATGAACTCCACGGTGACCATGAATCTGAGTACAATCTTCCGCCTTAAAGGTATAAACTTTACTGTGAGCGCGGCCTGCGCCAGTGGCTCTCATTCCATAGGACTGGCTTATCTGCTTATCAAACAGGGACTTCAGGACATGGTTATAGCCGGAGGCGCGCAGGAGGTAAACTATTACAGTATGGCAACTTTCGACGCGCTGGCGGCATTCTCGGCACGTATGGACGAGCCTGAAAAGGCTTCACGCCCCTTCGACGCCGACCGTGACGGGCTTATTCCCTCCGGTGGCGCGGCGGCTTTGGTGATTGAGGACTATGACCATGCCGTGGCCCGCGGTGCCAACATCCTCGGCGAGATTGTGGGATACGGTTTCTCGTCCAACGGCGGCGGTATCTCGTCGGCTTCGGACGAGGGCTCGGTGATTGCAATGCAGCGGGCCATGGACGATGCCGGTGTCTCGGCAGATGACATTGACTATATCAACGCTCACGCGACATCCACACCGCAGGGAGATCTCCACGAGGCCAAGGCGCTGCAGAAGCTGTTCGCCGGCAAGCACGCGTTGGTATCGTCAACGAAATCAATGACCGGACACGAGTGCTGGATGGCCGGTGCCTCCGAGGCTGTATATACTCTGATAATGATGAACAGCGGTTTCGCCGCCCCGAATATCAATCTTGACAATCCGATTGACGAGGTCAGGGACCTGAATATGGTCACGGAGGCGAAGGACGCGGATATTAAACTTGCACTGTCCAATTCTTTCGGTTTCGGCGGAACAAACAGCGCGATTATAATTAAAAAAGTGGAGAAATGAACCTGTCCGAGGACATACGCAAGCGATATTGCAATGACACCCTGAGCGCTCGCGAGGCTCAGCGGGCCGCGCAGTTTATAGCGTGGGGACCTGCTGTTTTCCAGGTGTCGCGCATCATGGTGGAAAAGGGCATTCTGGATATGCTCCGCGACTCGGACTCTGGCCTTACACTTGCCGAAATAGCCGAAAAAGCGGCAATCTCGGACTATGCCGCGCGCATCCTCCTCGAGGCATCGCTGTCAATAGGCACGGTTCTGATTGACCCGGAAACCGACCGGTACAGCCTCAGCAAGACGGGATGGTTCCTGCTTACGGACGCTTCCACAAGGGTTAATATGGACTTTAACCATTACGTAAATTACCTTGGGTTCTACGACCTGGACAAGGCTTTGGACGAGGGGCTTCCCGCCGGTTTGGCTCGCCTCGGAGACTGGCCCACGGTTTATGAGGGGCTGTCGTCCCTGGAACCGAGGGTGCAGAAAAGCTGGTTCGGGTTCGACCATTTCTATAGCGACACTTCTTTCTCAGCCGCGCTTGACAAGGTGTTTGCCAAACCGGTAAAGTCGCTTATGGACATCGGCGGAAACACCGGCCGGTGGGCACTGCAGTGTGTGAGCCGCGACCCGAACGTCAGTGTTACGATTGTGGATCTGCCGCAGCAGATAGGCCTTATGCAGCAGAACATCGCCGGGAAACCGGGGGCCGAGCGTATTCGCGGATGCGGCACCAATCTCCTTGACCCGGAAGCGCAACTGCCCGCAGACAGGCATTACGACGTGATTTGGATGAGCCAGTTCCTGGACTGTTTCAGCGAGGACGAAATTGTCGGGATTCTGAACCGTGTGGCCAAGGTCGCCGCTCCGGACACCCGGGTGATGATTATGGAGACGCTTTGGGACAGACAGAAATTTGAACCCGCCGCGCTGTGCCTAACGCTTACAAGTGTCTACTTTACCGCTATCGCAAATGGAAACAGCAAAATGTACCACTCCGACCGTTTTGTATCTCTCATAGAAAAGGCCGGACTGCAGGTGGCGGATATTACCGACAATATCGGACTCGGACACTCTATTATAACTTGCACTAAAAAGTAAATACACATTATTATATTATTATATTAGACATGACAAGACAAGAGATAGAACAGAATGTTACAGACTTCCTGATAGACGACCTGGAAATTGAGCAGGATGTCATCACTCCCGATGCACGCCTCAAGGATGACCTCGGTATCGACTCGTTGGACTTTGTGGATATCGTGGTTATTGTTGAAAAGCGCTTCGGCTTTAAAATCAAGCCCGAAGAGATGGCGGGAGTTGTAACTTACAAGGATTTCTGCGACTATATTGAACGGAAACTCGCAGCCTGAGTGGCAGGGTCGTACCGACGGGACGCCGCGGATGCACCGTGCCCTGATTGCGGCATGTCGCATCCTGCCTAAGTGGATGCCGTATTCGCTGATGGCATTGGTGTCTGTGGGCTATATCTTCTCCGGTGCATCGCAACGCAGAAGCATATACCGCTACTTCAGGCGCAGGCATGGCAACGGCAGGCTGAAAGCAGCCTGGAATCTTTACCGCGATTATGTGTGCTTCGGCATGGCAGTCCTGGACAGATTCATGCTATATGCCGGGAAACGCTTCCGGATTGATCTGGAAGGTTACGGGCATTACGCTGCATTAAATGACTCGGCCGACGGTTTTATGATATTCAGCAGCCATTGCGGAAACTTTGAGATGGCGGGATACAAACTCACTTCGGAAGGCAAGAAATTCCATGTGGTGGCATACGGCGGCGAGGCCCCGAATGTTATCAGAAACCGCCAGAGAGTGCTGTCGCGGCACAATATCAGACAGATATTGACGTCCGACGACCTCAGCCATTTGTTTGAAATAAACAATGCCCTGGCCGGCGGTGACATTGTTTCAATGGCCGCCGACCGCAGTCTGGGTTCTCGTAAGACTCTCGAAGTCCCGGTGCTGGATTCTCTCGCCGCGCTCCCGGCAGGTCCGTTCAAGGTTGCTGCGGCCCGCAGTGTCCCGGTGTTGGCGGTTTTCGTTAACAAAACGGGATATTCGCGATATAAGGTTAAGGTTCTCCCGATTTCCGACGGCTCGCTGAAGGCCACGGAGCTGGCTCATGCTTATGCCGGTTCGCTCTCTGATACAGCTCGCAAATACCCATGCCAATGGTTTAATTTTTATCCCTTTTGGAACGATGACAAAGATACAGGAAAATGACGCTCGCCAGTGGTTGCCGCAGCAGCCTCCCTTTGTGATGATTGACCGTCTCACAGAAGTCACCGATGTGCACACTCAGTCGCAATTCTTCGTGGCCGCTGATAATATCTTTGTCAGCGACGGCCGGCTGGTGGCCGAGGCGCTGATAGAAACCATGGCGCAGACTTGCGCGGCAAGGCTCGGTTATCTCAACAGCCTTGACGGTATGACCGAACCGACAATCGGATATATCGGCGCCGTAAAGGGTTATAACATAATGCGTTGCCCGCGCGTAGGTGAGACGGTGACGGTGGATGTTGACATCACCGGTCAGGTCTTCAACATGTTCCTCACGCAGGCCACGGCAAGGGTGGGGGAAGAGGTTGTCGCGTCCGCAGAGATGAAAATTGCTGTTACTCAGGATACAATAAAACCTCAGTGATATGGCCAATGTTCTGTCCGTAGAAAAACGTCTTGACATACGATTCAGCGAGGTTGACTCAATGAATGTGGTATGGCATGGCTCGTATATGCTTTATTTCGAGGATGCCAGAGAGGCTTTCGGCGAGCGATACGGCCTGGCGTACATGACTTTTTTCGATAATGGCTGTTACGCTCCTCTCGTGGACATGACGTTCCATTGGAGAAAGCCTATAAGATACGGCCAGAAACCGGTTATCAGGATAACTTATATGCCTACCGAGGCGGCCAAAATAGTTTTCAGATACGAAATAATCGACCCGGAGAATGGCGAGGTTATGGCTTTTGGCGAAAGCACACAGGTGTTCATGGACCTGAACTATGAATTGCTGTGGGAAAGCCCCGGATTCTACCGCGAGTGGCAAAATAAATGGGAGGTTTTCTGATGAGAAAAGCTTGCGTATTAGCACATTACGTCATAACGCCTATTGGAGCCGGAAGCCTGGCTAATTACATGGCGGTCCGTCAGGGAGAGTCTTCATTGCGCTTTCACGACAGTCTGTTCGGATTGCCCGAGCCGGCCTATGCCTCGGTTTTCGATTATAATGCAGTGCGTGCGTTTATAGGCCTTGTGTCTCAGTCGCTTACGAATTTCGAGGCTTTGTGCGTGGCCTCGGCGGCTCCGGCCATTCTGATGTCCGGAATTGACGCTTCGAGCCCGGATGTGCGCTTTGTAATCTCTACGACAAAAGCGAACGTAAGCCTTCTCGGAACACCTGATTTTACGGATGCGGATGTCGCGGCGGAAAAGGTGGTGAAAGCTCTCGGCGGCACCACAGCTCCTGTTGTGGTAAGCAATGCCTGTATCTCCGGACTGGCGGCGCAGATTGTAGCTAAACGGCTGATAGAGAGCGGTAACGCCCGATATGTTGTAGTTATTGGCGCTGATGAGCTTTCCCGGTTCATTGTCAGCGGATTTCAGTCTTTCAAGGCTCTCAGTATCGACGCTTGCCGGCCCTTCGACGCCGACAGATGCGGCCTTAATCTTGGCGAGGCTTCGGCAACCATAATCTTTGAGGGCAAGGATTCACCTGCTCCGGACGATTTTGTGATTGCTGACGGGGCGATACGCAATGATGCGAACCACATATCCGGTCCGTCGCGTACCGGCGAAGGCTCGTATCAGTGTCTTAAGGCGTTGAATATCAGCATAGATAATTTACCGGCGTTCATTAACGCACATGGCACGGCCACGCTTTATAATGACGAGATGGAATCCATTGCCATCACCCGTGCCGGACTCGCCGAGGTCCCGGTTTACAGCCTTAAGGGATACTTCGGCCATACTTTGGGCGCTGCCGGTGTCCTTGAGACGATAATGTCGCTGATGGCTGCCGAGGAGGGGTGCATTCTTCCCACTCTCGGATTCTCCACGCTCGGGGTCAGCAAGCCGATAAAGGTGACGTCCGAAACTCAAAAATTGGACGATGTAAACTCGTTTGTAAAGCTGATGTCGGGCTTTGGTGGCGTAAATGCCGCAGTCCGCTATTGCCGCGGATATTCCTCGGACAGCATGTCCGAGAAGGATATGTATGTAAGGGACTCATGCGTGATAGACAACTCATGTCCGCTTGACGAATTATACCGTCAAAACGGTATCAGATACCCTAAGTTTCACAAGATGGACGGCCTCTGCAAGCTTGCCTTCATCGCCGCTGAAAAGCTGTTGAGCGTGTCTGATTGTACTGAGAATCAGTCTGATACTGCTGTTGTGCTGGTGACTAAGACCGGATGCGACAGCAATGACATAAAGTATATGGACACTATTTCCAGCGAGGAATTTTTCCCAAGTCCGGCGATTTTTGTATACACCCTGCCTAAT
>SFNC01000057.1 GCA_004554255.1 Bacteroidales bacterium | reverse complement strand
GCACCAGTTCATCCAGCGATGGAGGAAGGAGCAAATTTTGTTTTCTATTGTCAGATTTTATCGCTAACTTTGCCATGTTATGTTTTGATTATTAGTGATCTAATCGCAACACAAATATACTAAAAATCTATGACATAACAAAGGCTTTTACGCTGAATTTCAGCATGAAAGCCTTATTTTTTAGCTTATTTTTTTTTGCCTGTTGAAACTATAAAAAGAGACTGCCCAAACTTATTAGACAGCCTCTCTGTATTGTGTTATGCTGTGTTATTCAGCCGGGGCGAGCACGAAAGCGGCACGCGCCGGGAAAGTAACTTTGGCGCCGTTCTCGGGCACAAGTGTTATGACCTCGCCGGTGAGCACATTGCGCCATTTGCTGCCGGGAACGATTGTCTCGGCATAGCGGCTCATGTCCACCTCGATGGGGCTGTCGGTGCCGTTCATGGCCACAACCACATGCTCGGCAGCATCATCGGTATAACGCTTGTACAAATACAGTCCGTTGTTCGGCGAGAAATGCTTCATCGCGCCACGGCGAGCGGCCTCCGAAGTCTTGCGCCACTGCAACAGATTGCTCATATAGTCATAAGCCTCATTCTGCATGGCGGAGCGTCCCGCACGGGTAAACTCGTCAGTCTTGTCGCCGGGGAAACCGCCGGGAACATCGCGGCGCACATTGCCGTCGCCGGGCTTACGGTCGCCGCTCATCAGCAACTCCGTGCCATAGTATAACTGAGGAATACCCGGGACGGTGGCAAGCATGGTTACCGCCTGCTTCCAAGCATCCAGGTTTTTGGGTTCGGCAAGGAGCACACGGTCTGTATCATGGTTGTCCAGGAACCTGAGCAAGCGCTGGGGATCGGCATAAATATTGTCCATGGCAAAATGGGTGTACAGATTGAATAATCCACCGGCCCATTCCGATGTCTGCTCATTGAACATCTTGAGTCCCTGCACTTTAAGCATCAGCGGGAAGTCCATAACCACCGGCAGATTGCTGTCGAAACCCTCGGCCTTGGTCTTTGCCCCGCGTTGCCACTGAGCCTCTATCGCCGGTTCGGCAAACCAGCACTCGCCCACAATGGTAAAGTCAGGGTACTCCTGCTCCAGCTCACTTATCCATTTGCCCATGGCCTGCCCGTCGGCATATGGATAAGTATCCATGCGGATGCCATCGATACCCACTTCCTCAATCCACCATAATGAGTTCTGTGTCAGGTATTTCATCAGATGAGGATTCAGCTGGTTAAGGTCGGGCATCTCGCGCACGAACCATCCGTCGCGCGTCATTTTTTTATCATATTCCGAGGCGTAAGGGTCGCTGAGCGACATCAGCTTGTGGTTGGTCTGGGTATATTCTCCACCGAAATTAATCCAGTCCTTGGAGGGCATATCGTTTGCCCAGGGATGCTCGCTTCCCGAATGGTTGAAAATCATATCCATCACCACCTTTATGCCGCGGCTATGCAACGAATCTGTAAGAGCCTTATAATCAGCATTTGAGCCGAATCGCGGGTCCACCTTGTAGTAGTTTGTAGTGGCATAGCCGTGATATGAGCCGCCGGGCATGTCATTCTCAAGCACCGGGTTAAGCCACACAGCCGTAACACCAAGAGAATCAATATAATCAATGTGATTCATTATGCCCTTCAGGTCGCCGCCATGGCGTCCGTTCACCTCATTGCGGTCTGCTTTTACCGGGAAACGCATTCCCTTGCCATCATTATTGGCGGGGTCACCGTCAGCAAAACGGTCGGGCATAATCATATACAGGACATCGTCCGACGAGAAACCCTGAGCACCGCCATTCTTGACGCGGGCCCTCAGCCCGTAATTCTTTACAGCCTTGTTTTTCCCGTCCTTCCATGTTATTTTCAGTGTTCCGGGCTTTGCTTCCGGGCTGACAGACAAGTAGATATACTGCCAGTTCGCCGAGCCGTCAAGCCGTGCCACACTGTCTATTGTCACTCCGGGATAATTTATCTCGGGTACGGCGTCGCGAACATCGCGACCGTGCACCTGCAACTGAAGCGAGGTATTGGACATCCCCGTCCACCAGTGCGGCGGTTCAATACTCTCTACCGAAAACTTTGCGGCACTCGCGATACCGGGAATTGCCAGCGCGGCCGCCATCAACAATAAATGGTTCTTTTTCATGATATATACAAATTTTGGTAAGGAAAATCTATTTCCTGCATTTAACGCACATTGAATTGCAGTCAACGTTCGTTTAATGCAAAAAAAGAGCCGTCGATATCTCGACAGCCCTTTATGCTGTTTTTTTGATTGCTAAATTATTCAGCTTTAGCGGAATCAGCGGGAGCAGCAACTTCAGCAGCAGAGTCAGCGGGAGCAGCAACTTCAGCAGCAGAGTCAGCGGGAGCAGCAACTTCCTCAGCTACAACTGCAGTGTCAGCAGCAGAATCAGCAGCTTCAGCGTTAGCATCACCTTTACCGCAAGCGAAGAAGCTCATAGAAAGAGCAGCAACAGCAAATAAAACTAATTTTTTCATTGTCTTAAAGATTTTAAAATATTAATTAATATGTTAACTTCAAAAACGCTACAAAGTTAATCCTTTATTTTGAAATATCAATAGTCTGTCCGAAAAAAAATGCTATATAACACGTTTTTTTAACATTTGTTGGCTAAACCACTCTTTTAGCTGACTAATTTCCTACCAATATCTGTTTATAAAGAATCATTTCCCCCTTATTTTTTGGGGAGGGGATGGAAAGCGACAGCATAGCCACCGCCGGGAGCGGCTGTAAGCTTGAGTCGTGTCTTGGAATCTACCTTCTTGCGGCTTATCACGTAAGCCTGCGGGTTGGTCTTGTAATGGGCATCAGGCGCATCGGCATAGATAACGGCCTCGTATTTGCGGCCTTTTTCAAGGAACGACAGGGGCACGGTGGAAGTGTGGCCGTCCTCGTTGGCAATTCCGCCCATATACCAGTTATCCGAGTTTTTGTCCTGACGCGCTACTACTATATATCGATTAGGCTCGGCCTCCAGATAGCGGCTGTCTTTCCAGTCCACGGGCACCTCCTCGATAAATGCGAAGGCATCGGGGAAACGCTCGTAGTTTTCCGGCAGGTCACAGGCCATCTGCAGGGGCGAGGGCATAGTCAGATACAGAGCCAGCTGGCGTGCCAGTGTGGTACCTGCCTGGAAATCACGGCCTTCGCCATAGGTGGACAGTTTGGTTTCAAACAAGCCGGGCGTATAGTCCATCGGGCCGCCTTTCAGACGAGTAAACGGCAGTATGCAGGTGTGCGAGGGCGGATTAACACCCATGGCCTCATACTCGCCGCCACGTGCCGACTCCTGGGCCAGCCAGTTCGGGTAAGTGCGGCAAAGGCCGGTGGGACGCGGAGCCTCATGGCTGTCCACCATAATCTTGAAATCGGCAGCGCGCTCGGCCACGTGGCGAACATGCTCCACCATCCATTGCGAGGCGTGGCGCTCGCTGCGAGGTATTATCTGACCTACATACCCGGTTTTCACCGAGTTATAGCCTTTTTCTTTCATGTATGCAAAGGCGCGGTCCAGCTGGCGCTCATAGTCGGCGGCATTTGCCGAGGTCTCATGGTGCATTATCAGCTGTACGCCTTTACTGCGTGCATAGGCGGTGAGTGAGTCTATGTCGAAATCGGGATAAGGCTTATCAAACAGGAACTGACGGTTCTTGCGATAGCTTCCCCAGTCTTCCCAACCCTGGTTCCAGCCTTCCACCAGCACTCCGGGAATGTTATGCTTGGCGGCAAAATCAATATACTTCATCACATTGGCTGTATTTGCCGGGTGGCGGCCGTTGGAGGGTATTTTTGAATAATCAGTAACACCGGGCTTTGCGCGGTAGTCGTCCGAATATGCCCATGTGCGGTGTGTGCCGATAAACATTTCCCACCATACGCCGATAAACTTCATGGGCTTGATCCACGATGTATCCTCGTATTTACACGGTTCGTTAAGATTCAATATCATCTGTGATGCAAGAATATCACGGGCATCATCGCTTACAATCAATGTGCGCCAGGGAGTATTCACCGGCAGCTGCAGGTATGCGCCCACGCCAAGTTTATCGGGGATGATATGCGACTTGAAAGAATATTTTTCGGTATCTACATCCATGAGATAGCATGGATAGCCATCCACAGCGGCCTCATGCAGGCTCACATACACACCATCGTCGGTTTTCAGCAGCAGCGGAGTCTGCACCACAGTTCCGCTTATATTCTCACCGTCATTATGGCCGGGATATTTTGCCAAAGCGTCTTTCAGACCCGAGAATTTTGTCTCGGACCACAGATACTCGTCGGTGTTATAATCACCGGGGATGCAGAACAGCGTGTGGTCGGCATCAAAATTGAATTCCGTATTCTCTTGACGCAGGGTCATATAGTTTACATTGTCCTGATATCCAAGCTCGTATCTGAAGCCCAATCCATCATCAAACACGCGGAAACGTAAAGTCATGTCGCGTTTGGGGTTCTGAGCCTCCATTTTCACAGCCAGTTCATTGTAGTGGTCTCGTATGCTGGCGTATTCGCCCCATACCGGAGTCCAGGTGTTATCTACCGTGGCAGAGTCGGCACCTGTTACCTTGAAACCGTCGGTGAAACGGACATCATCGGCAACCAGGCCCATCTTGCTGTCTTTAACAAGCGTACGGCCCTTGTAGCCAAGTGAATAAACCGGGGTTCCTGTTGCGTCGACATCGACCTTCAGAATCAGATTCCCGTTAGGGGACGAAATCTGCATGGCACCGGCACCAAACGCCAATGCCAACATAGATGACAGGACAATATTCCGTAACATATATATAATGTTTATATTTATTAATCTTTAATTACCACCTTGGATACTTTCGCCCCCTGACGGCGCACATACACACCGGGGGTGGACGGTTTTTCATTCATGGCAATTCCCGATAGAGTATACCACACTGTGGCAGCCTCCGCGTCAGCATCGGCCACGATGTCTTCAACACCGGCAGCTTCGGTACATATAACCGTGATGGAATTGCAGTTGATGGTAGCTTCCACATAGAATTTTACCTCGCGGACAGGCTGTTCCGTGGACCATTCCTGGCCGTTGAAAGCCGAGTTTTCATCGTAAGGAGTAAGGTAGTTGGCATCGGCCTTGGCGCCGGTAAACTGCACGCGCTTCACCACCATTCCCTCCGGGGCGGTGATGATTATGTCGCTGTTATGGTATGCGCGCATCTCCACGGCCTGAGTGAGGTATCCGTACAGGAAACGTGCGCACTGGCTCTTTTCCTTTACATCGTCGTCGTTAACCATGACAGTCACGCCGTTATCGCTGAAAGTGACATTGCTGATATACTCGCCATAGCGGTTATCTGCATTGGGAGCAGGGAAAGCCGGCGACAGAGATCCCGGGTCAGACCAGTTGAAAAAACCGCGTACGGTGGAACCTTGTGCGCCAAGGCACACTGTAAAAATAGCAATAATGGTCAGCAGGGAGTGTTTCATGGTTTATTGTTGATTTTCCTCTTGAAAAAAATAGTACACCCGTGGGGAATCGAACCCCAACCGACGGAACCGGAATCCGTAATTCTATCCATTAAACTACGGGTGCGACAGATATTTGAGTGCAAAGTTACGATTTTATTTGAAACTTTGCAAACAAAATCTTATTGCGCTGTTGTCTTTTATCCGGAGTTCAGTAGCTTACATGAACCGACTCATAGTTTGACTGATTCAGGCGCACACCGGCACGAGAAGCCTCCAGGCGTATCTTGCGCATTTCGTTCTGCGCGCTACGCAACAGTCTTTTCAGCCCGGCAGTATGCCTTGCCCACATAGCCATACGCTCCGCCCGGAGCCCGGCGTAGAGTCAATACCGTTTCATCGCAGTAGCCATACTGCAGACTGTAAAAAACAGACACAATACAAACAGAATTCTTTTCATTTTCATGTACTATTAGATAACTTTTTCGTAAAGTTACAATATTATTTGTACCTTTGCAAACAAAGATATTCCGAGCTATGCAGATACGAATAGAAGACAGTTGGAAAAAGGCGCTTGCGAGTGAATGGGAACAGCCCTATTTTGTCGCGCTTGCCGATTTTGTCCGCCGGGAATACTCCGGCGCGCAGTGTTTTCCTCCGGCAGGCCGAATCTTTGCCGCCTTTGACGCGTGCCCCTTTGATAAAGTCAAGGTAGTGATACTCGGGCAGGACCCCTATCACGACTACGGACAGGCCAACGGCCTGTGCTTCAGCGTGGCCGACGGCGTAGCCAAGCCACCGTCGCTGGTAAATATCCTTCGCGAGGTCAGTGACGACACCGGCGCACCCGCCGATGCACCGGGCAACCTGGAGCGATGGGCGCGCCAGGGAGTATTGCTGCTCAACGCCACACTCACCGTTCAGGCACACCGGGCCGGCTCGCACCAGGGTCACGGATGGGAAAGATTCACAGACACCGCGATAAGGCGCCTCAGCGAGTGCCGCGACTCTCTTGTATTCCTGCTGTGGGGCAGCTTTGCCATCAGCAAAAAAGCGCTGATAGACCAGTCAAGGCACCTTGTCCTCACTTCTCCCCACCCCTCGCCGCTTTCGGCCTACCGCGGTTTCTTCGGCAACCATCACTTCAGCCGCGCCAACCAATGGCTGACCGACCACGGCCAATCCCCGATTATCTGGTAAATCATGCCTATGTTACGATCATTATACACATTAATATATATAGCCATAGCGATAACTGCTGTTTGCGCGCCGCGTACCGACACCGGCACGGCGATACTGAACGAGCGGCTGAGGTCCCTGCAGGTGCGCAATGCCGCCTTGCCATACTCGATGCCGGGCGAAGCGCTGATGGTCCTGAACAGCGACGACATGATTCGTGTGGTCTTTGACGTGCTTAACGAGGACCGCGACTATCTGCGCTACGAGCTGATTCACTGCAATGCCGACTGGCAGCCCTCGCAACTCGCATATATCGAATACCTTGACGGTTTCAATGAAGGCACGATAGACGATTATCAGTTCTCGCAAGGCACAAATGTGCACTATGTACATTACACCCTCACGCTGCCTAATCAGGACGTTAGCATAACTCGCTCGGGAAATTATCTGCTCAAGATTTATCCAGAGGGAAATCCCGACGAGATATGGGCGCAGTGCCGGTTTGTGGTCTCCGACCAGTCGGCGGCCGTTGCGGCCTCGGTGACGTCCCGCACGGATGTTGACGTAAACCGCGAGCACCAGCAGCTGGCGCTGGAGGTGGATGTATCACAGGCCGATGTGGACGACCTGTTCAATGAAGTGAAACTGGTTATTACACAAAACGGACGCACCGACAATTCAGTAACACTCACCAAGCCCCTGCGCGTCAGCGGCAAACGGCTTATATACGAGCACCTGCAACCGCTGATTTTCAAGGCCGGAAACGAATACCGCCGGTTTGAGAACGTATCCAACACCTACCCGGGCGCCGGAGTGGAGAGTGTGGTATGGAAAGGCCCGTATTATCATGCCGTTCTTGAGGCCGATGAGTCGCGCGCAGGCGAAAGCTATCATTACGACGAGACTCTTTCCGGCAGCTACGTTGTCCGCGAATACAATTCTGACAACTCCGACACCGAAGCCGACTATGTGGTCACCCATTTCACCCTCAACTATCCCGAGACTCCCGGCATGGATTTTTTCATCGACGGTGATTTTGTGCAACGGCGGTTTTCGCCCGAAGCACGCATGGTCTTCAACCGCTCCACCGGCCGCTACGAGCATGCCATGCTGCTTAAACAGGGTGCGTATTCTTATCAGTACCTGGCACTTACACCGGGGGCCGAGCGTGGCCGCACCGATGTTATAGAAGGCGATAAATACGAGACCCGCAACCGTTACCGCGTTTACGTTTACGCGCGTCGCCACAATGAACGCGCCGACCGCCTCGTCGCCGTTCGCGACGTCGCCACATGGTAATTGCATATCTTGTCAAGTTTCATTACCTTTGCATGACCATAAAGTTTTTTAGAAATGATAGAAATTAGGAATACCCTTGTATCGCTTGACCTCATTGAACGTTATTTCTGTTGCGACCTGGAGGCGTGCAAGGGCGCCTGCTGTATTGAAGGTGACGCCGGAGCTCCGGTTACCGAGGAAGAGTGCGCCGAGATTGAAAAGGCGCTGCCGGCGATCGAGGCCGACCTGCTCCCCGGGGCAAGGCAAGCCATACATGATGATGGCGTTGCATACACCGACGAAGAAGGAGACCTGGTAACCACCATAATACATGGCGCCAACTGTGCTTTTTCCTGCTATGACGCGGATGGAAAATGTATATGTGCGCTGGAAAAAGCCTGTCGCGAAGGCCGCTCCGGCTTCCTCAAGCCTCAGTCGTGCCACCTGTACCCGGTGAGGCTGAAGGAATACGACGGGTTCACTGCCGTAAACTTCCATCGCTGGAAGATATGCAAACCGGCCGAAGTCCTCGGCCGCAAACTGGGGCTCCGCGCATACAAATTCCTGCGCGAACCACTGGTTGCCCGCTTCGGACAGGAATGGTACGACGAACTTTGCTTAGTCGCCGAAGAATACCTTAAACAATACCCTACTAAAGACTAACCATATCTTAAAAATGAATATGTTAAAGTACATTTTTGCTTCGTTTATCTCTCTCTTTTGCGCCATTACGGCTTTTGGCGCCGACATTCCCGCCTCAGGTTATCTGATGAATGTCTGCGGACTGCATATCGGCTATAACAGCTGGAACAACGCCGCGCTGCGGAGTGCCGACAATCCTCAGAAAATGTCGTTCAACAATGTGGGAAACGGTGTGTACACCATTACCTGCGACGGGAAATACCTGTCCAAAAGCGGCGACTGGTCTCTGGTTTACGCCGACAGCGACCGGGGGGATGCCTCCCGTTTCACCTTTGAGCAGGACTACGACTTCCTCAAGATAAAATGCGTGGAGAACGGCAAATACCTCGGCCCCGACGGTACCGATGCCGGAGCAAATGTCTACAGTGACAAAAGCGGCAACCGCGCCTTAGATCTTTGGTATATCGCCACAGACCCGTCTGTAGCTCCTCCCATGCAGAATATTCGCTATGCAGTAAGCCCCGCCAACGTCCGTCAGGAATTCGAGGGCTGGGGTTTCACCCTTTGCTGGTGGGCCAATGTTATCGGCAAATGGGACGACAAAAAAATTGACGAGATGGTATCATGGCTTGTCAACGACCTGGGCGTGCGCATTTTCCGCTACAATATTCCCGGCGGCGACAACTGCACCGACCACCACATGGCCAATACAGACTCGTACCCCAAGGGCCTGCGCGCCGAGATGGAGGGCTTTGTAACCAACTGGGACGATTATATAGCCAACCGTTACAACTGGAATGCCGATGCCGCACAGATAAAAATCCTGCGCAAAATACACGAAAAATGCCCCGATGCGATTTTCGAGGCCTTCTCCAATTCGGCTCCGTGGTTCATGACCAAATCGCAATGCGCAGCCGGTGGCGACAGGTATAGCGGTTGGGACGGCGGCCCGGCCGAGAACCTTGACCCGGACATGTACAAGCACCATTGCTGGTACATGATTAACGTAATGAAGCACATAAGAGACACTTACGGCATAGAATTCCGTACCCTTTCGCCGATAAACGAGCCCCGCGGCTGGTGGCATTACAAGGGCGGACAGGAAGGCTGCCGATTCACCGACCAGAGCCTGCAGGACTACCTGAAAGTCCTGGAGCCCATTCTTGCAGAATCCGGCCTCAACACAAAAATCTCCATGTCCGAGCAGAGCGGTATCGCCGAGGCTAAATTAAATCTTGACCAGTTCCATGATGCCGGCCTGGACAGCAAGGTGTGGCAATGGAACACGCACACTTACTCGGCCGACAGGCTTTCGCGCACACAGATGGGCGGCCTTGCCCGCGCATACGGCCCGCGCATGTGGATGAGCGAGGTATGCTATGGTTCTGAAAGCAATGCCGATGACGTTGCCTTAATGCAGAATATTTTCGATGACCTGCGATACATTCTGTCCATCGCATGGGTGGAATGGCAGTTTGTAGACTCGTTCGGCGGCGAAAACAACGAGCACGGATGGGGATGTGTCGGCGCCGAGTTCTACGACGGCTCGCAGTACTACAAACGCCTGAAACGCTACTTCCTGTACAAACAGATTATGACGGCAATACGCCCCGGCGACCGTCTGATAACATCCCTGAACGAACAGAGCCTCGCTGCTCTCAGTGCCGATGGCAAAACGCTCAAGTTAGTGCTCCTCAACGCCACGAAGCGGCCTGAAAGACACTGGATTGACCTCACCCAGTTCGGATGGGTTTCAAACAACGTGACTTCAGCCACTCGCACTTCGGCCACCGAGAACTTCGCCACAGTGGAAGCTCCCGTGGTAAACGACGGCTCGCTTATGGCAAATCTGCCGCCGCACAGCCTTACAACCATCACCATAGACGTGTCGGGCGTTAAACATTCCGCCGGTGTTGAAGATGGCGCAACCTATTGGATTATACCACGTAACGCCGAGAATATGGCCATTAATTACGGTGGCGCAAATGTGGATATACAGCCTGTCAGCAACGACCCGGGACAGGCCTGGACCGCCCATGCGCACGACGATAACACGTTCTCGTTCAGCAACGGAAACGGCATGTACCTCATGGCCAAACGGGACGGCTCATATTTCCTGGAGGCCACCCCCGTGGACGGACAGGAAATGCAATGGTTCCACGTCCGTTATATTGACGGAGTTTACAACACCATCGACACCGGCGTTGGCAATAAAGTCCTTGACCTGGACAATAAAGCGTTTACAGCCGGCACGCGCGTAGGCCAGTGGGACGACAGCTATTATCCCGGCGACACCCACCGTCACTTCCTGCTGGTACGCCAGCCCGACGGAATACGCGAGAACCTTATCAGTTTTGACAGACATGACGAAGTTTTCCGCGCCAAAGTCGGCGAGGAGCATGCCAACAGCTTTACAGTCACCACATCTCATGATGCCGAAGACTTCAACCTCAGCATACATGACGACGATGGCGTAAGCGCCCGACAGTTCTCCATTGAAAAAGGACAGAACAACACTGTTACGGTACGTTACACCCCGACGGTCCCCGGCTCGCACTGGGCATGGGTTGCCGCCAGCCTCAACGGCGCGCGCACCGGATATGTGGACGTTCACGGAGACTCGTATGCCGAACCCACAATTACGGTTTCGGGTAACACTATGTTCGCTACAGACTCCGACAATCCCGTCACCAACACCTTCAGTATCAACGCACAGGGCCTCATCGGCAAGATTTACGCCGGCACATGGGATGCCGACTGGCGCCTGTTCTCGGTTAATCTGCCCTGGGGCTCAAAGGCTTACAACACCATCTCGTTCAATAATTCAAGAGCCGGATGGGACAATGTCTACGTTTTCCTTTTCGACCCCGCAAATCCCGATGCAAACCTGCTTGGCGGAAATGATTATGTTGCCATGACCGACAGCGGCAACGGAATATTTAAATTCGACTATCCCGTAACCCGCGACGACCTGAAAATACGCTTCAGCGAAGGCGACAAGGCTACGTTCACCGATGACGTAGACTTTATCCCCGGAGCAATGTATTATGCCTCGGGCAGAGTTGCTCGCCGCATGCCTCATGCCGTACCCGCTCTTGCAGACGTCAACGACTCATTCACAGTGACTTTCACTCCCGAACAGCCCGGACAGGCCTCGGCTCAAATATGGATTAAAACTGACGGCAAACCGAATAACGAGAATATCGGAATTACCGCCAACGCCACAACTTCCGCATCGGATTTAGTCGGCGACAACGAGCTGACCGTCACTGTTTTACCGGATGCAATCCACGTTACCGGCAACGGAATAAAAGAGCTTGTATTGCACTCTGTTGCAGGCGCGACTGTTGCCGGAAGCGACAACGGTACTGTTTCCACGGGACACTTGCCCAAAGGAACCTATCTGCTGACGATAATCCGCACCGACAATGGCCCCGTCACCCGAAAAATCTCCGTTAAATAACTGCAGTTAAAAATTAATAACAGGAATTCCCGGGAGGCCCTTATGAAGTCAAGCTTCAGAAGGGCCTCCCTTTTTGATATGTATATACTCGCCGGCTGTTACACGCCGGCTTTTCTCGCGGCCGTCACAATTTATTTTAGGAACAAATGGTAAAACAACACCGTTTTTACAATGTTAATGATTGTTAAATCAAGTGCAATCTCACGGATTGTATGTATACCTAAAATCCGCAACTATCATCCAATACACGATTAAGGGTAGATTTATGAGTCGTTAGTAGCAGCTTTCAGTAAAAAGCAACAGCACAACATCAATAT
>SFNC01000056.1 GCA_004554255.1 Bacteroidales bacterium | reverse complement strand
TTCAGTCACATAGCCCGCTATGCTCCTTCACCTGCAAGACTAAATCTGACCGAAATCTGCGACCCCTGCGTTAACAAATATTGGGGAACGGGGTCTAAGACAGATATGAACGAGACAAAGAATTTTAAGCCGCAGGCATGGATGTTGCCTCAGCCGGTACTGATAATCGGCACATATAACGCCGACGGAACGCCCAATGCCATGAACGCCGCATGGGGCGGACAGTGGGACCATAACGAGATTTTTATCTCGCTCGGCTCTCATGCCACGACCGATAACCTTAACCGTTGCGGGGAGTTTACCGTAGCTTTTGCGACGGCAGAGACCCTTGTGGCATCGGACTACGTGGGGCTTGTCAGCGGCCGTAAATACCCGGATAAAGTGGCGAGAACGGGCTGGAAATCAGTGAAATCCGAGAATGTAAACGCTCCGGTGTTCGACTGCTTCCCGATGACGATGGAGTGCCGCATAAAGCAGAAGATAGACGAATCGGAGACCGGGTTCTACCTTGTCGGCGAGATAGTTAATATAATCTGTAAGAGTGAGTACCTCGCTGAGGACGGCAAGCCTGACGTAGCCGCGATGAATCTCATAACCTTCGACCCGATTCACAACGGTTATCTGTCGTTGGGTGAGCGTGTGGGCAAGGCCTTTAGTGAAGGTTTGGTACTTGAAAAATAAAACGAGGCACCGTTTAGCGCGGTGCCTCAGTATCGTTACATGTCCTGGAAAAGAGGGTCCCAGGCCGGTAGGGTTATGGGAGTCTGCCTGAGGATGTCCAGCACGCGTTTTGGGACGTATTTGCGGTCCACGACAAGGCGGAACATGTATTCGTCGAACCACTTGTCCGTCATGATGAGGTGACCGTCGTTTGCGCCGGGTCCCCAGCTGTTTTCCACCATCCACTTGAGCGGTTTGCCGTCCTTGTCCAGGTCAACAGCCACCAGTGTCATGGCGTGCGACGAGGCACTTGCGTGGGTGCGTATGCGGTCGGCCTTATCCATGCCGAAAGTGACACCCATGAGGTCGTCATAGTCATAGTTGTTGATGTCCAGGACGCCACGTTTGCGGTCGAAGAATTTGCCGACATCGCAGCTGAAGTACATTGCGGTGCTGTCCTTTATCGCGGCAATAGCCATCTGTTTGATGTCCTCTACGGGCAGATTCACGTAGGTCCAGTTCTCGCCGTCGTAGGTGTGTCGGTCCAGGTCAATCTCGTACAGCTTGTAGAACTCACGGCCGGGGTCGTTCATCAGCATGACATAGTTCTTTTTGAGGTCATTGCCGGCGAACTCCTTGTAGAACGACTGAGGCGTGTAGGTCTTGGTGCTCAGTGCCTTGCCGTCCTTGTTGCGTCGGGTCCATGTGAACTCTGTGGGCGGGACACCGAGCGTGCGAGCCAGCATGCCGTATATCTCCTTCAGCATCGCTGTTTTCTCGGTTTTGAGCTGCTCGGGGGATGCTTTTGCGGCAGATTCGCGGAGTTTGAGGCCGTCCTCGCGGAGTTTAAGAGAGAGCAGGCGTCGCAGCTGAGAGGTGTTCTCGGCGCTGAAAGTCTCGCACATGGCCTCGGCAGGGACCACGCCGTACTTCATGATATTGTCGCTGAGGCCGGTGAATTGTCCGCCATCGCTTACCGGGTTGCTGAAAAGGAAGTCGACGGTGCGGTCTGTCATGGGCTTGTCGGCGGTGTCTATAATCGCCTGGAGGAACAGGTTTGCTTTCTCGAGCTGGTCGTAGAAGAAATTGTAGTTCTGCGAGAGTTTGAGGGTGGGGAGCCCGTGCTGACGCATCATTTGAGCGCGGAGGACATTCAGGCCGGTGAATAGCCAGCATCTGCCGGAGCTTTTCTGGTCGGTTATGCCTTTGGATGGCACACGGTGGCTGAAATGAGCGTCGGCGGCCGACAGCTGTGACGGAGTAGATGCCAGCTTGTCAAGCGAGGTGAATGCCGCTGCGTTGCTGAGTGCGCGGGCCGCTGCGTCCGGGGTGTAGGATTGGCGCAGTTCCTGCATCATGGAGGGATTGATTCCTCCGTTACCATTACCTTTTGCCCCGGCAGGAATGGTAGCGGTCATGGCCAGCAATGCGCCGAGTGCCGTGATTCGTGATATTGTTCTTTTCATGCTCAGAATTGGTATGATTGGATGATTTAATTTAAGAACGGGGTCTTATTATCATTAATAGATGTGCAAATATAAAAATAAATTGCTATATTTGCACAAATAAACAGCTAATATTACAATGAAATATATAGGCATCCGCCAGGCGGGACCATCCGTAACACTCAGTCAGGCAGTACTTAACAGTACGCCTATGGGCGGCGGATTGTACATGCCGCAGCGCCTGCCGGTTATTCCGGCGCCGTTCTTCATGAACTTTGGCGGGATGAGATTCGACGAGATATCGTATGTTCTCGCCAACCAGCTTTTCGGCCAGGATGTGGAGTCTGCGGCCCTGAAGCGCGTGGTTGACGAGGCGTTTAACTTCGAGGTGCCCCTTGTGCAGCTCAGCGAGAATATTTATGCGATAGAACTGTTTCACGGGCCGACGCTGACCTTCAAGGACTTCGGCGCGCGTTTTATGGCGCGTCTGCTGGGGCACCTGCACACCGGGGCAGAGATGCAGCGCAGCAAGCGTTCCGGCAAACTGCACGTGCTGATAGCCACCAACGGCAATACGGGCAGTGCTGTTGCCAACGGCTTTGCGGGCATCAGCAATGTCGAGGTGTATATCCTGTTTCCGCGCGGGCATGCCGGGCGTCAGCAGGAGCTGCAGTTCACCACCCTCGGCGGCAATATCCACGCTCTGGAGGTGCAGGGAACCATTGACGACTGCCACTCGCTGGTGAGCCAGGCCTTTGCCGACCCGGCGCTGAATGCCGTGGCTGTGCTCACGTCCGCAAACTCGGCGAATATAGCGCGTCTGTTGCCGCAGTCGTTCTATTATTTCTATGCCATGGCGGTGCTTAGCGAGAAGATCGGCTCTAAAAGCCCGGTGACTATCGCCGTGCCCTCGGGGAACCTCGGAAATGTCTGTGCCGGTGTTGCCGCTGCCGACATGGGGCTGAAGTACAACAAGTTGGTTGCGTGCGAGAATGCCAACAGCTTCCTGACGGACATGCTTGCCGGGCGCGACAATGCCGCTCCGAGGGCGATACCCACGCTGGCGTGTGCCGCCGACAAAGGCCGTCCGTCCAATATAGATCGCCTCAGATACCTGTGTGGCGGCGATGTTGATGGTATGCGTGGCCGTATAAGTGCTGTCAGCTATGACGATGCCGCCATCATCAATGCCGTGAACGGGTGTTACGACGCCACGGGCTATACTATAGACCCGCATGGTGCCATGGCCTGGAAAGCGCTGAATGACAGTCTGAAACCCGGCGAGACCGGACTGATTATGGCTACCGGACACCCGGCCAAATCGTTGACGGCCATGAGTGCTATCACCGGCCGTGCCATGGACCTGCCGCTGCAGCTTACCCGCTTTATGAACGGAATAGACCACCGCAGGCCCATCATGCCGATGTACCCTGCCTTGCGCGACATAATTCTAAACAATCTGTAACCATTTAAACAATAAAATATTATGGCAAATAAAAGACAACTGAAAAAACGTGTGCGTTACACTTGCGGCGACCTCGCTGCCGAACTCCTCATGGCAAGTCACATGCTGAAAGGCTTTGACCGTCAGGAAGTAGCAGAAATCATCGGCGAGATAGCCCACCTGCAGGAGGGCACTCTGCGTCATGCCACATTCAGCTTTGACAAGAGTCATGCCTCGTTTGAGAACGGAGCCGAATACAACAAGGCACGCACAGCCTACTATCGCGCCGCTTACAAGAAACTCGCCGACGAATTCAACGAGAAGGTTGCCGCAATCGTCAAGAAGATGAACGCCGCGATGCCTCAGGCCGTTAAAGACGCCAACAAGGCAAAGTGATAAACGACAGGCAGATGCCGTAGACTCATGGCATAAACAGATAAAAACAAGGATGTTATGAATCTATCGGCACGAATATTACGGTGGATGGGATGGCGAGTAAATATCACCGTCCCAAACTACCGTAAATGTATAATCTGTGTTGCGCCCCATACCAGCAACTGGGATTTCATCCTGGGCAAGCTTGCCTACGCGTCGGTAAACCGCCATGCAGGATTCCTGATGAAGCAGACGTGGTTCTTCCCGCCGCTGAGCCGGATTTTCCGCGCCATGGGCGGCATCCCGGTGCCTCGTGTCCACGGCAGTGCGCTCACCCGGGAGCTGATAAACCGGTTCAATACCGCCGACCACATGCAGCTCGCCATTACCCCGGAGGGTACCCGCAGCCGCGTGGAGCAGTGGCGCACCGGCTTTCTGCGGATAGCCCATGCCGCCCGTGTGCCTGTTGCTCTGGGGGTGATAGACTATGCCAACAAGACTATCACGGTGTCCGAGACTTTCTTGACAACCGGAGATGTGGACGCCGACATGCAGAAAATCCGCGATTATTACCGCGCCACGGGAGCGCAGGGCAAGAACCCGGAAAACTTTAATCCTTGACAATCAGACCCCATTCCCAAATATATGGAACATTTGCTTAAGGTTGCGGCTCTGCCGCTGGATATAGCGTGGTCGGACCGCGACGAGAACCTGTACATGGCTGCTGAGATGGCCCGTCGTCTGCCCCGGGATGTAGACGTTATCTGTCTGCCCGAGCTGTTTTCCACGGGCTTTATTGCTGACCTGACAATGCTCACGCGGCTGTGCGACAGTGCATCGTCTCACCCCTCGCTGGATGCCGTACGCCGGATAGCTGCGGAGACAAATGCCGCGGTGTGCGCCTCGTGGGTGTGGTGCGATGCCGACGGTGCGTTCACTAACCGGTGCTTCTTTGTGGAGCCCTCCGGCGAGTATACTTTTTACGACAAGCAGCACCTGTTTGCCCTCAGCCCGGAGGCACGTGTCTACAAGGCCGGTTCCGAGCCGATGCCCGTGGTGCGCTTCCGCAGCTGGGACATTGCCATGGCTGTGTGCTATGACACGCGTTTCCCTGAGACGATGCGCAACCGTCCGGCGCGCTACGACCTGCTGATTATCCCGGCAAACTGGCCCGATGCACGCCGGTTCGCATGGGAGCATCTGCTGATAGCCCGCGCCATTGAGAACCAGGCTTATGTGGTGGGCGTAAACCGTTGCGGCAAAGATGATTTCGGGGTGTATTCACCGTCCACCACCCACATTCTGGACTATCTTGGCATGGACACGGGCGAGTGTCATAATGGCTGCGGAGGTGCCGTAATCGCGTCTCTGAGCCACAGCAATCTTTGCGATGCCCGACGCGGTTTCCCGGTTCTGGA
This sequence comes from Bacteroidales bacterium, assembly GCA_004554255.1. GTDB lineage: Bacteria > Bacteroidota > Bacteroidia > Bacteroidales > Muribaculaceae > CAG-873. The sequence goes on along the minus strand of SFNC01000056.1, from coordinate 7,045 downwards.
CTGACTGTCCCGTGAACTTTTTCCATGCGTAGTGTGTTCTAATGTCAGAATATAACTAAAAACACACGATATTATGGAAAATAAGGAAAAACGCGAAGTGGAGATATTGCAGAAAGTGGAAGGAGAACTCCGCCGTCATGAGCGTTGCGAGCGCATCCACCATATTATAATGGCCGGGCTGGGCGTACTTGCCGTAGCGGCATTCTTTGCCGGCAAGGGCTGTCACCACGGCTTCTGCAAGAAGTAAGAAACACACGCTGTCTACCGGACGCCATCTGAAGAGAAAGCGTAGACCGGGGCCTCGATAACCAATCACTATCGGGCTTCCGGTTTTTTGTGTGTGCAGTACAAGAATATGACCCGTTACTTAACTTTATTTCTATTTTCCAATAACTCTTTCGCAGAAATTACCATAGGCTGCCCATTAGCGTCAGCAATAACCATATCCTGACCAAGAGCAGCTTTGCGCTGAAGAAGAGCTTCGTATGACTGTTTTAATCCTTGATTGATTTTTTTTCTCAAGTTTATTTTTTCCTGTTCAGACATGATTCCTTTATTTTGTTAAAAACTGCATTATTTAATGTCTCAGTTTCATTCGCCAATTCAACCGGGCTGTTTACATTATCATAAAAACTCCAACTATCCACTATAGGTATAAAGATATTGAAGAAGTTCTGTAATCCTAACCAATAACGTCGACGAATTGTTTCAGTCGGAATATTATGCCCTCCCTCGCTGACTCTTTTTGCGACACGCGCAACAGCCATTTCCGGAGATGGAAGCCAAAAGAAAAGGAGCACTACATTGTATCCTCGCTCGTGAGCACGCTTCACAAGCGCGGCATAGCTACGCGTTGCGAGGGTGGTCTCTATGGCAAATGTCTTTCTTTGACTAAGTAATAAGTCGATTCGTTGAAGCATAAGTTTTCCGGCCTCTATGGCAACAGATTCCGGATTAAAAGGAGAAAGCCCCTTTGCTATCTCATCTGCATTGACAAATTCCCTACAGTTCAACAAATCCGGCAATACCGAATAGGAAGCCGTAGTCTTCCCGGCTCCATTACACCCAGCGATTATATACAATGTAGGTCGCATCATTCTATCGCATGAAATGCTTCGCAAACATTTTTATATAACGCAAATTTACGAAAAATTCTTGATACTACAATAACTTTTTTTATTTACTAAGATTGTTCGTTAGAGTTCCAATGAATCTCGGGCGGGAAAAACGAGCGACGCATGCGCCATTGTAGCACACGCGTCGCTTGGTTGTTTGTGTGGGTGGGATGTTAGCGGACGAGGACTTTGGCGGCGTTACCGTCCACGTTGACGATGTACAGGCCGGGGGCTACCTTGAGCGAGGGCATCACTGCGCCCGAGATGTTGTACACTGTTGCGTGGCTGTACTCTCCGACGATGATGATTTCGCCGTTACCACCGATTACTGCGGGAGCGTTACCGGGATTATCGGCCACGATGTCGTCAATGCCGGCCAGGTCTGCTGTGGCATAGACTGCATATCCGTTTGCGGGTACGCGGCAAGCCACGCCGTCGGCGGTGTCTGTCAGTGCGGGGGTGTAGCCGGGCGATGCGCAGATGAGCTGTGAGTTGGAGGCCTTGAGGCTTGACGACTGCGAGGTTATGTTGAGGGGTGTGGCACCGGTCACTTTCGGGTTTATGAAGGCGATGATTTCGCTGTCGCCGTTTTTGAGGCGCATGGTGCGTCCGGTGGCGATGTTGTTCTGGTCGATGTTCACGTACGAGAATGTGGCCTCGCCGTTGAACATGTGCGGATTGCCTTTTCTGAGCCAGCCGAGGGCCTTGTATGTCTCGCAGAGGGCTGCACGGTCGCTGTTTTCCAGGTAGCTCCATATTACGCGCTTGGGCGATGTGTCGTTACCGCTGCTGTTCTTGGTGGTCTGGTCTGCGCCAAGCTCGCCGAACTGCCATATCATCTTGGGACCGGGGGTCATCAGCAGGTGCACGGCTACTGCGCCGAGGCGTTTCATGGATGTTGCCACGTTGCCTTTCACGCCGTTTACGCCGGATGTGTTCTGTCTGTAACCCATGCGCTCCTCGTCGTGGTTCTCGGCGTATGCTACGGTTGAGAATGCAGTGCGGCTGTCGTTGGCGGACAGGTACCGCGACAGGGATGCTCCGCTGGCGTTACCCATTGCGTACAGGCAGGAGTTGTTGTTGAGGCCGCTGCCCCAGTTGAGCTGTCCGTCGGCTGCCATCTCGTTCTCTTCCTTGCTGCCGGCGAGGTTCTCGTTGATGTGTATGCCGTCGGGCTTGACTTCCTTGATGGCGTTGTGGAGGTCCTTCATTGTTGCCACGCGGGTGGCGTTGTAGCTCTCGGTGTCGCCGTTGTTGTACGATGTTCCGAGGCCCTTTACCAGGTCGAAGCGGAAGCCGTCCACGTTATATACAGTCATCCAGTACTTGATGGTGTCCTTCCACTGTTGGCGCACCAGGGGATTCTCCTGCTTCCAGTCGTTGAGCACGCTGTAGCTGTGGGGTGCGGTCTTGTTGTAGAAGGGGTTGCTGTTGATGTCGTACATCATGTACCAGGGGTGGAGGCCATCGCTCTGGTTGAATACGATGTCCATGATTACCGCGATGCCGTTGCGGTGGCAGAGTTCGATGAATTCTTTGAGGTCCTCGGGCGAGCCGTAAGCCTTGTCGGGCGCCATGTAGAAGTTGGGGTTGTATCCCCACGAGTTGTTGCCGTTGAACTCCATGACGGGCATCAGCTCCACGGCATTCACGCCCAGCGAGCGGATGTGCTCGAACTTCTCTATGGCCTTGCGGATGGTACCGTTGCCGTCTGCCGCGCCCTCGGTGCCGGTGAAGTCGCGGAACAGCATCTCGTAGATTACCAGGTTCTTGTGGTCGGGGATGGAGAACGGCGAGAATTTGAAGTTGGTGTCTCGCGAGCCGTTGAAGACAGCCAGGCAGACATCGTCGAACTTGTCGTAGGGATACTGCGGCATGTCGGGCCATACGGACTTGTCAATAAACCTGTCCGAGTAGTTGTCCAGGATGAGGTGCGCGTAGGGGTCCGCAACCTTGTACTTCGCGTCCACCAGGTAGTAGTAGGGATAGTCCTTGCTGTTGTCCAGGCCGGAAACTGTGGTGAAGAAGTAGCGCTGGCCCTGATAGTCCTGATACTTCATCACGTTCTTGTCCAGCACATTATAGTCGTCCCACGAGGGCACTAACACCACGCTGTTCTTGCCGGGGGCGGCGAGGCAGAAGGTTACAGAGCCGTCGGCGTTCTTCACGGCACCCATTTTGGGCACGCCACCGGGGTAAGTGCCGGCAGTGGACTGCCCGGGGTAGGCTACGTTGATGGTGCTTGTGATGGTCTCGTTGCCGGATTTGGCTGTTGCCACCACGCGGTAGCTGCCGTGGTTGCTGAAGTTGTAAGTGCCGGTTAGCGAGGTCTTTGCGCTTGCCGAGGCTATGTTCTTGCCGTCCACGCTGATGGTGATGTCGGCGTTGCTGCTGGTCACGGCATTGAAGGTGAGTGTGGCGGCAGCGGAGAGGATGGTGGACTCTGCGGTTGTGGAGAAGCTCATCTGGAAGCCTTCCGGGAAGACGGGTACGAAGATGTCGCCGCCGTTCCTGGTCTTGCCCTCCTTGCTTGCGGTGCCGTTGCGGAACACGAGAGCTATCTTCTCCACGTGCTCGTCGGCGTCCTTGATGCCGAAGTAGGTGCGGATGTCGCCCAGGTTCAGCGTCCAGGTGTTGGCCGAGACGTAGTTCAGCTTGTATTTTGCCGAGTTGTCTTTCCATGCGGGCGCGTATGCCCATGAGCCATTGCTCTTGTTGGTGATTACGCCGATGTGCGCGTACACGGGGTCTGACGCGGTTACGCCTTTCAGTCCGTTGTTGCCTAAGGGCGAGTCGGCATGATAAGTGATGACGACATTTTTGCTGCTTTCCTGCAGTAGTGCGGGGGAGGTGGTGACAATCTGTGCCACGCCGGAGAGTGCCAGCGCCACTATTGCCACGAACAGCGAAAGTACTTTTTTCATGAATATTTGGTAAATGGTTATGATATGATAGGTTAAGATTAAATCTCGGAGTTGTTGAGCATTTCCGTCAGCTGCTGCTCCAGGTCGGTGCTGCTGAGCCTGGTGGTGAGCTTTCCGCGGTATGCCACCGATATGTTTCCCGTCTCCTCGCTCACCACCACGGCCATGGCGTCCGTGGCCTGGGCGATGCCTAATGCCGAGCGGTGACGCAGTCCCATTGAGCGCGGAACAGACGTGTCGTGGCTGACGGGGAGGATGCATCCTGCGGCGATTATACGGTCGCGGTTCACAATCATGGCGCCGTCGTGCAGGGGCGAGTTCTTGAAGAAGATGTTCTCTATCAGACGGGTGTTTATGCTCGCGTTGATGATGTCGCCGGTCTGTGCATACTGCTCCAGGGGTATTCTGCCCTGCACCACAATCAGCGCACCGGTCTTGCTCTTGGACATGGACATGCATGCGTAGACGATGGGCATAACAATGAGGCGCACGTCAAACGCGGCGTCGTCCTCGTGCCTGAGCAGCTTGCGCAGGAGTCCGAACCGTCGCCTGGAGCCCATGTCCGTGAGGAACCTCTTTATCTGGTCCTGGAAGAGAATCACCAGGATAAGCAGGCCAATGCTCATGAACTTGTCCAGGATAGAGCCGATGAGCCTTAGCTGGAAAATCTCGCTGGCAATGAGCCATACTACGATAAACACCATCGCGCCGTAGAATATGGACAGCGTGCCGCTCTCCTTCATGATGCGGAATACGTAGTACAGCAGAAACGCTACAACTACAATGTCAATGGCGTCTTTTATGGTGAATTCAAACATTAAGTAACTCTTATAAATTAGTTAATGTATACAATTGCTTTTGTAACTCTTTTAGCTGATGCATCTTTGCTTGTCTTTTCAATGCTTTAGCCGCTGTCGTTCAGTCACGTAGCCCGATACGCTCCTGAACTCCAACGCCTAAATCTCCTGAAAATACGACGCAAATATACATCATCTAATTTATGCGAGTTACTTATAAGCGCAACCGTATTGGTTCAATGTGCAAAGATACACATTTTCGCCGTCATTTGCAATAGCAGTTGCAGGCTTTAAATCTTATAAGTCTATGCGTGCCGGAACTCACCGTTGCCACGTTACCATGTTACCATGGCCGGGCGTTGGTAACGTGGTAATATACAAAACATGGTATATATACAATGTATAGCAATTAAAATTTGCGAATGTTGAAAACTTTTTGCGGAAAAATTTGGAAATCGCAAATTAACGTTGTAACTTTGCAAAGTGAAACAACACACACTGGACTATATACCAATAGTCCCAAAACCAACCTATTTACAAATTTATTAACACACAAATTTTTAAATCTTATGAAAAACATCATCGAAGAAATGGGCGACATGGCAGAGAAGGCCATGAACCAATTATCAGAGTACACCAACACAAGCGAGACGGTTGCACCGACACCCGAACGCAATCTCCCGGCGGTCATTCCCAAAGATGTCGCTACAGTTGTAGACTATGCTCCGGCGTGCGAAGGCTCAGTCCCGACACTTAATGTGGCGGCACCCGTGTCCGGAGACACCGTTCCGGAATTTGACGCTACACGGATTCCGTACTGGGAGATACCCGCCGAGGATGAGGAGCCGGAGTATCCCGAGGAACAGGAGTACAATCCGTATGAGAATGAGGACCTCCCGGAGTGTAATGGCTTCGACATCAGCAGTCTGCCGGACGAGACGGTGGCAAAATTGCGTCAGAACTACCTCAACGACGCCATCGCCAAGGGCACGGACATCTCCTCGGACCTCAGTGGCGCGGAGGACGAGCGTAAATTCCTGGTGGAGAACGCTCCGCTGCTGTTTGTGAGCAAGAGCGCCGACGCGTGGGTGAGTGATGCGGCCATGCGTCCCAATCCCAAGCAGCTGTGGCACACGCTGTGGTTCGAGAACGAGGTGGCGTGTCTGTTCGCGGACACCAACATGGGCAAGAGCATCTACGCCGTGCAGATTGCCGAGGAAATCGCCAGCAGGGGGCGCAGAGTGCTGTACTTCGACTTTGAGCTGTCCGACAAGCAGTTCCAGCTGCGCTATACAGATCCCGACACGGGCGAGTTATATCGGTTCAGCCCCGGGTTTATCCGTGCCGAATTCGGCGACAAGCCTGTCCCCGAGGACATGGCGCAGATGGTGCAGCAGATAGAAGTCTGTGCCTTGCGTAACAACTGCAACATCATCATCCTGGACAACATCACCTGGGTGTGCAACCGCTGTGAGAGCGGCGATGCGGCGGGAGAGCTGATGCAGCTGTTAGTGTCCATGAAACGTCGCTGGGACATGTCCATACTGTGCCTGGCGCACACACCCAAGCGCGCACAGACGGCGGTGCTGACGCAGAACTCCCTGGCGGGGTCAAAGCGCATCGCAAACTTTATGGACGCCATCTTCGCCATCGGCATGGACTTCACCAATCTCCCCGGCGGACGGTACATCAAGCAGATAAAAGTACGCAACTGCGAGTGTCTGTACGGCGACAACAATGTGATACGCACACAGCTCGTTAAAGACGGCGAGATGCTCAGGATGCAGACCGTCGGTTATGCGCCGGAGATAGACCTGCTGGTGCCGGCCGGCAGTGAGAAGGAAAGCAGAGAGCAGCGCATAGAGGAACTGCTGGTGGAGGGACTGCCGCAACGCGAGGTGGCACGGGTCACCAACTCATCGCTCAGAGAAGTCAGTATCGTAGCAAAACAACTTCGCCGCAAAAGCGCCGCCTGACGTTATTGGCCGACGTTACCACGTTACCAAGGCCGCGCACCGGTAACGTGGTAACATACGTAACCCTCTGTAAACTGTAATAAACACCATAAATTATATACACACACTTAAAAACACACTACTATGAAATTTTCAGATTCCAAGAGAAACCCGAAAGACTACAAATTCCGGTTAGGTAAAAAAGTAACGATATGCCCCAAGTGCCACCGCCGCACCTTCAAGCCCTTCGTGGA
>SFNC01000168.1 GCA_004554255.1 Bacteroidales bacterium | reverse complement strand
ACATTTTCGGCTGCGCTCGGCATAGTCCAAGTAAACTTTCCCTCAGAACTCGCTTGCACAAAACGTTCATATAAAACCAATGTTTTTTATTTCACGAATGTTTCTGCTATTATACGTAAGAATAATCCATAATTTTTATATTCATTTCGAGGAAAAATCCGTAATCTTGCACCCGAAAATGCTGAATGGCAGTAACTCTAACGATTATGGACCAATTTATCAATTTAGTAACTGAGATGTCGCCCTATCTGCTGCTGGGCTTCCTCTTGGCAGGCTTGATGCATGCCTTCTTGCCAGGCACCGTCTACAGTAAATATCTTGCTCAGCCTAACATGCGAAGCGTCGTGCTTGCCGCCCTCTTCGGCATTCCGCTTCCGCTATGCTCGTGCGGCGTGCTCCCCACGGCGATGTCCCTCCGGCGCGAGGGGGCGAGCAAAGGCGCTACGGTGTCGTTCCTTATCGCCACGCCGCAAACCGGCGTGGATTCTATCATCGCCACTTACTCCGTGCTGGGGTTGCCTTTTGCCATCATCCGACCGATAGCCGCCCTTGTTACAGCGATGTTTGGAGGAAAGATGGTCAACATGATTGAAGGCAAGGAGGGAGCTGGGAAAGCGGGTGGAACGAATGGCGCAGCGCAAGGCGCGGCGTGCGGAGACGGCTGCTGCGGAGGGCATGGCAAGGAGCGCACGACCTTTGCCGGCAAGATAATCGAAGCGTTGCGCTATGCCTATATCGACATGATGGAGAGCGTGGGCAAATGGCTCGTTGCGGGGCTTTTGGTTGCCGGATTGATCACCGTCTTTGTGCCCGATGCTTGCTTTGAGGCGTTCAAGGGCAACAGCCTCGCATCTATGCTGCTTGTGCTGTGCATCTCCGTCCCCATGTATCTCTGTGCCACGGGCAGCATACCTATTGCGGCGGCATTGATGATGAAGGGACTTACGCCGGGCGCGGCACTCGTGTTGCTGATGGCGGGCCCTGCCTGTAGCGTGGCCAGCGTATTGGTGGTGAGCAAGGTGATGGGGCGGCGCACGTTGATGGCCTATCTTTTCTCGATTGTTGCGGGCGCAGTGGCATTCGGCCTTGCCGCCGACTATCTTTTGCCCGGGGCATGGTTCGTCCCACGCCTGGCGGCACACTGTGCATGCGGCGAGGACGGGGGCGGCAGCCTGTTTGCCTCCGGCTGCGCCATTCTTCTGTTTGCCTTGCTGGCTAATGCGTGGATTTTACGGATATTCACACGAAAAAGGGAAACCGCGCCCTGCCGAGACGGTGCGGCAGCGGCAACAAATAATACATCATACAGCACAATGAAACAAACGTTTATCATCAACGGCATGACCTGCAATCATTGCCGCATGTCTGCCGAGAAAGCCATTCTCTCGGTAAAGGGAGTCACGTCGGCCACGGTGGATTTAGGCAGCAAGAAAGCGGAGGTCGAAGGAGAGTTCTCTGCCGAAGAAGTATGCAAGGCAGTAGAAGATACGGGATTTACCTGCTCGGCACTATGACAGGCACGAAGATTCTGATCAAAAACATGTGTTGCCCCCGTTGCGTCAATGCAATAGGGGCAATCCTCGCTTCGATGAATCTGACCGCGAAGGAGATTCGGCTTGGCGAGGCCGTGGTGGAAGAGACGCTCAGTGAGGACGAGACGGAATTGCTTGCGGCAAAATTAAGGGAACAGGGGTTTGAATTGCTCGACGACCCGAACGCGTGCCTGGTGGAAGCCATAAGGGTTGCCGTGCTCGAGTGGGTAAGAATGGCGGAGGGGAAACCTAAGCTCTCAGTATATGTAAGCCAAAAGATTTGCAAGGATTATAGCAGTTTGAGCAAACTCTTCAGCCAGGTGAGGGGCGTTACCATAGAGCACTATGCCATACGCCACCGAACGGAGCGTGCCAAGGAGCTCCTGTGTTACAGCGCAATGACGATAAGCGAGATAGCCTATCGCCTGGGGTATAGTTCTCCGGCTCATTTCGCCGCACAGTTCAAACAGTTTACAGGTATGTCACCCAAGGAGTTCCGTAGTTTGGACAATCGTCCGCTCGTATCGCTTGACGAATTGTAATTATTATTGGTGGGTTCTATAAATGCATGATTTCACTGCGTTGGCTGCACAAGTGTGGCGGGCTGTAAGCCCAATTGCTGCACTCAGCCCAGGGCAACGCCCCGTGTGGCGTTAAGGGCGTAATGGGTTACGCGCTTTCGGCGCGTGGCATTTTTGCGCAGCGCAAAAATGCCGAATGTATCAATCGCGGTCTACGTTTCCCCAGGGCGCAGCCCTGGGCTATGGGCAACATTTGGGCTTACAGCCCGCCCCAATCATTTACCGGACGTTTGTGCAAATTGGTTCGTTTTCAACAGACCTTTGCCGCGCCTTGGGAAAGGACTGAAATATGTTTCCTCGCGCGCGCGTAACGCAATTTTTTCCCCTAAAAACCCTTCAACCCAGCACTAATTCATATAGCCGCCTGTAATCAAACGGGTTGCGAGTGTATAGTTTGCACCTCAAACCCGTCACTAATGAAGGGTTGCGTCTTGTCCTGCAATAGATTTATATATATATGCAACGTTTGTTCCTTCCAGGCAAAAACGTGCATATACATGCACCTTTTCTTGGCATTTTCGGCTGCGCTCGGCATAGCCCGAACAAGTTCTTAAAA
>SFNC01000167.1 GCA_004554255.1 Bacteroidales bacterium | reverse complement strand
CTTCAGGAATTTACGCAGGTTATAGTCCTCGACCAAGATATCGCCGAAAGCGTTATCACGAGCAAACCAGCGGGAATCCCAATCCTTGATTACGCCCACGCGAAGACCGTGGGGATTTACTTTCTGTCCCATAGTTTACCTCCTTCTTTCAGCTTATTCTTTTTCACGCAGAACCATAGTTACGTGAGAAGTTCTCTTCATCACGCGGAATGCTCTGCCCTTTGCTCTGGGACGAATTCTCTTGAGCATAGGACCGGGGCAGACAAAACACTCTGCGACATAAAGATTATTCTTGTCCATGTTGAAGTTGTTCTCCGCGTTGGCTACTGCGCTCTTCAGCAGCTTAGCCAGGGGCTCGCAGGCCGCCTTGGGAGTCAGCGCCAGAATGGCGGCTGCTTCATCAACAGGCTTGTTGCGGATCAGATCCAGCACGATCTGTACCTTGCGGGGCGAGATGCGCGCATGTCTGAGATAAGCCTTAGCTTCCATGTGTTTTTCCTCCTTTCGGTCCTATTTTAAGATTTCTTGGCACCGGCGTGGCCGCGGAAGGTACGGGTGGGGGCAAATTCGCCCAGCTTGTGGCCAACCATATCCTCGGTGACATATACCGGCACGTGCTTGCGTCCGTCATGCACAGCAAAGGTGTGACCGACGAAGTCAGGGAATATTGTGGAGGCGCGGCTCCAGGTCTTGAGGACGCGCTTTTCGCCGGCCTCATTCATGGCTTGCACTCTTGCCAGCAGCTTAGGCTGCACAAAAGGTCCTTTTTTGATACTTCTGCTCATAGTTCAATATCCTCCTTTCCTCGCGGTTATTTCGCGTTGCGGCGCTTGACGATGAACTTGTCAGAGGCCTTGTGCTTGCCGCGGGTCTTGTAACCCAGCGCGGGCTTGCCCCAGGGGGTTACAGGGCCGGGACGGCCGATGGGCGCGCGGCCCTCACCACCACCGTGGGGATGGTCGCAGGGGTTCATAACAGAACCGCGGACGGTGGGACGGATACCCATATGGCGGGTACGGCCGGCCTTACCGATGTTCACGTTTTCGTGATCGATGTTGCCTACCTGACCAATGGAGGCCATGCAGTTCAGCTGAACGTTGCGCAGCTCGCCGCTGGGCAGACGGATCATGCCGTACTTGCCTTCCTTAGCCATCAGCTGGGCCATGTTGCCAGCGGCGCGGGCCAGCTGGGCGCCCTTACCGGGGTACAGCTCCACATTATGGATTACGGTACCGACGGGGATATTCGCCAGGGGCAGGGCATTGCCGGGTTTAATATCGGCATTGGGACCGGAAACGACGGTATCGCCAACCTTCAGGCCAACGGGGGCCAGGATGTAGCGCTTCTCGCCATCTTCGTACTGCACCAGAGCGATGTGAGCGGAACGGTTGGGATCGTACTCCAGAGTAAGCACAGTAGCAGGTACATTCAGCTTCTCGCGCTTGAAGTCGATCACACGGTATTTACGACGGTTGCCGCCGCCCTGGTGACGAACGGTGATGCGGCCGGTATTGTTACGGCCGGAATGCTTCTTCACCGGTTCCAGCAGGGATTTTTCGGGGGCTACCTTGGAAAGCCCGGAATAGTCGGTCACGGTCATGCCGCGGCGACCGGGAGTCGTGGGCTTATAGCGTTTAATAGCCATTTTAATTCCTCTCCTTTGTAGATTTTAGCGGAGCCGGAGCAGGCTCCATACATAATTGTTCTTACGCAGCGGGGACTGAAACCCCGGGGAGCGGCGCCTTAGCGCATGCTCTCAAAGAACTCGATGGTCTTGGAATCCTCGGTCAGGGTAACAATCGCCTTTTTGTAGCTGGCGGTGTAGCCCTGGTAGCGGCCCATTCTCTTCAGCTTGCCTTCGCAGTTCATGGTGTTTACAGCAGCTACCTTGGTGCCGGGGAACATAGCCTCTACGGCCTTGGCAATTTCCACCTTATTCGCGGTCTTCATGACCTTGAAGGTGTACTTTTTGTGCTGCATCGCTTCCATGGAATTTTCGGTAACGATGGGGGCGACGATAATATCCTGGATCATTTTCATTTCGCGTACACCTCCTCCAGTTTATCTACCGCAGCCACGGTCAGGATCATCTTGCGGGCATTGAGCACATCATAGGTGTTCATTTCGCCCACAATGCTGGTCTTTACACCGGGGATGTTATTGGCGGAGCCAACCAGGGTCTTGTTCACTGCATCGGTAACGATGAGCGCTTTCCCTTCGGCGCCCAGCGCCTTCAGCATATTTACTACGGTCTTGGTCTTGTACTCATCTACCTTGATGGCATCAACCAGAATCAGCTCATTCTCGGCAACCTTGGCAGAGAGAGCGCTCTTGAGGCCGACAACCTTCATCTTGCGGTTGATGGTGTAGCGGTAGGAACGGGGCTTGGGGCCCAGTGCTACGCCGCCGTGAGTCCACTGAGGAGCGCGGGTCGAACCCTGACGGGCATGACCGGTGCCCTTCTGACGCCAGGGCTTTTTGCCGCCGCCGGAAACTTCGGTTCGGGTCAGGGTGGACTGAGTGCCCTGACGCTGGTTCGCCAGATAATTCTTGACCACTTCGTGCAGGACCGCCTTGTTAGGAGTCACTGCAAAGATCGCGTCGTTCAGCTCACGCTCGCCGACGCTCTTGCCGGTCATATCGTAAATTGTAACCTTAGCCATTCTTCGTATCCTCCTTCCTGTTAAG
>SFNC01000055.1 GCA_004554255.1 Bacteroidales bacterium | reverse complement strand
TTCAGTCACATAGCCCGCTATGCTCCTTCACCTGCAAGACTAAATCTGACCGAAATCTGCGACCCCTGCGTTAACAAATATTGGGGAACGGGGTCTAATCTTTACAGATGTCGGCGGCAAGGGCGTTCATGGACAGGCAGAGGTTGCGGCTCAGAATCCCGGCAAACGGCTGATTCACAGGCGTTATGATAAGCATGCGACCCTGTGTGCAGAGGGCGAAATTGGTGGCTGCGGGCTTTAAGCGGTCGTCCATCGGCTCGGCGGTTATGAGTATTATCTTTGCGCCGAGGGCTTCTGCATCGGTGCGGACAGCTTTCTCGGCCGGCGAGATGAAGGGCGAGACGAGCACTCCGTCGTTGGCGGCGCTATGGAGCCATCTGTCGCGGTCGGTCCTGCGTTTTTCCTCCCCGTCGGCACGGTGGACTACCACCTGCTCCTTAAAGGGATTCTGAAGCAGCTGCATGTTGCCGTAGGCCCGGCAACTGACATCCCCGATTTTCAGCTGACTTACGCGACGGAAGAAATCCGGATTGGCGTGCCTCACCGCCAGCCGATAGGGATTCTCCCTCAAATACCTGAAAACGGTGTCAAGGCTGCGCGATTGGTACATAATACGGTCGTTGAATCCGGGCTCGAAGACACAATCCACACCGGCATATTCGGCCGCCTTGCGTTTAAACCTTGCCAACTTCCGCCCGAGGGGTTCGTCCATTTGGCCTTCTACAGCAATTACCACATGCAGATGGTCCGGCATAAGTGCATACTGATAGACGCGAATGGCCGGGTGCAACGACGGCAGCATGCGCAGGGCATTTTTGATAGCAGCGCCTATCGGCGAAGCTATCACATACGGCGCACCGGCAGTCCCGACAGGCACCCTGAGGTCTCCGGCAAGCCGACCGAAACTCCCTACTCCATTTGCCTTTACCATTGTAACATGATAAATACACCTGGAGGCGTAATCATGATTGCGGGCACGGTAGCTTCCTGTCCAGTTCTTCATTCGCGTGCGTTATTTTTAACAGGGCTGAGGCCCTGTTTCAGTGCAAAAATTTTTCTTTTAATATAAAATATAAACCTATGTTTTTTGTACTGCCACAGGGCTTTAACCCGGTGGGTATGGGCTTCAGCATGTGGGTATGGGCTTTAGCCCGGTGGGTGTTAGAAGGGTGTGGAGTGGCTGTTTGCCCAGGAGGCGCGGTCCAGGGTGCGGTAGGAGATAGCCTCGGAGATGTGGGCGGGTTGTATGTCCGGCGAGGCGGCGAGGTCAGCTATTGTGCGCGCTACGCGCAGGATGCGTGTGTATGCGCGCGCGGACATGTCGAAGCGCTCCATGGCGGTGCGCAACATTCCCGTGGCCTCGTCGCTGAGGCGGCAGTGCTTCTCTATCAGCCTGTTACCCATCTGCGCGTTGCAGTGTACGCCGGGGTCGTTCTTGAAGCGCTCTGTCTGAATGGCACGCGCGGCCACAACCCTGCGGCGGATATCTGCCGACGGTTCGCCCTTCGGGGCCTTAGACAGCGTTTCGAACGGTACCGGCAGTATTTCGGCATGGATGTCTATACGGTCCAGCAAGGGACCGGAGATGCGGTTTTTATAGTTTGCGACCGCCCCGGGTTTGCAGGTACACTCGCGTGTGGGATGCGTGAAATATCCACAGGGGCAGGGGTTCATGGACGCCACGAGCATGAAGGAAGCAGGGTATTCCACGGCGTATTTGGCGCGGGCTATGCTGATAACATGGTCTTCCATAGGCTGGCGTAGCACCTCCAGCACGCCTCGCGGAAATTCCGGAAACTCATCCAGGAACAGTACGCCGTTATGGGCGAGCGATATCTCGCCGGGCATGGGATTGTTGCCGCCTCCCACCATGGCCACGGGCGAAATGGTATGGTGCGGTGCTCTGAATGGGCGCACAGGCATAAGCCGGGCATCGGCGCCGAGCTTTCCGGCCACGGAGTGAATCTTGGTAGTCTCTAATGCCTCGCGGAGAGTCAGCGGCGGCAATATAGACGGCAAACGTTTGGCCATCATTGACTTACCCGCGCCGGGAGGGCCTACAAGGATAATATTGTGACCACCGGCACAGGCCACCTCGAATGCGCGTTTCACATTCTCCTGGCCCTTCACATCCGAGAAATCAAGACTGCAGTTTGCCTGAGCCTGAGCGAATTCGGCGCGCGTATCCACTACTGTCGGGCTCAGCTGCGAGTTTCCGGTCACCAAATCGAGCACATCGCGCAGTGAATCAACGCCATAGACATCAATATTGTCCACCACCGCGGCCTCCGTGGCATTTGCTGCAGGCACAATCATGGCCTTGTATCCCACCTTCCGCGCCAACATCGCCATCGGCAACGCACCGCGTATTGGCAACACCGAGCCGTCAAGGCTTAACTCGCCCATTATGAAGTACTTGTCAAGGTCCGGAGCGGAAATCACCTCCGATGCCGCCAACAGCGCCACGGCTATGGGGAGGTCGTAGGCGGCGCCCTCCTTGCGCACATCGGCGGGAGCGAGATTCACCACCACATTGCGGTGAGGATACTGCACTCCGCTCTGCACAATCGCCGAGCGGACACGCTCGGCCGATTCCTTGATGGCGGTGTCGGCGAGGCCCACAATCAGCAGGCTGGCGCCGCGGGTGGCATTCACCTCTATGGTAACGCTCTGAGCGTCAACACCGTTTATAACAGCGGCATAAGTCTTGACAAGCATAATGTGTGATTGGTAAGGTTATCGTTTAAGTATGGAGTCCACAAGAGCCTCGGCCTGCTTTATGGACCTCCCTCGGAACAGCTGACGCCCGGTGGAATCTGCCACAATAAAGTATGGCACCGACGGGATTCCGAGCCTGTCCACACCGGGCGCTGCGATAGCTCCGGCGGCCCATGCCGTGGGCCAGCTCACACTGTCGGCGCGGACATTGCGTCGCCATGACATGGTATCCGCATCCATTGACATATCCAGAACATTTACGCGCGAGCGCAGTCGTTTAATTGCCGGGATTATGGAGTCCTTACGCCCCGAATGCTGGTCGGAGAACGCCAGCAGGGACAGCTTTTTTCCTTTTAACGTAAAGACACGCAGCGAGTCGCGATTGTCCAGGTAATTTATCGGTAACACTTTGGCTTTCAGTGCTGTCTCCCCTACCCTCGCGTTTCCGGCTGTCCAGGCGTTGATAAGCGATGCGGGGCGTGCCTCCTTGTTGATAGATATCAGGAGAGCATGCGCCTGTTCGGGGTCAAGCGACGCATCGAAATAGCTTATCAGCAGGATTGTAGACAGAATATCGTCCTTATGGGCCTTTACATATTTGGCTATCAACGCGTTGATAGCAGCGGCGTTACGGGAGCCGAGAGTCTTGGCGTTATCTTTATTCCAGCGACACCAGCGCTTAGATATTTCGTTGCCCTTAACATTGCATGCAAATTGGTCTGCCGGGTCAATTTGCACCTTAATTTTCTCACCGTTAACGGCGTAGAGACGTCCGAGAACGCGATAGTCATTATCGAAAATCTCCACTAATGCACCGTCGGGAGCATTGCCCTCGAAGGTAAATTTACCATCGCGTGCGGCGGTGAGCACACTGTTTATATTGTCATCACCGGGATATACAATCCTCAGATTCATAGTGCGTTTCCCCGCCACGTCACCCTCTATGGAGAACTTGGAGCTGTCCGCGCAGGCAGAACACAGCACGACGAGGAACAATATGAGAAATAATGAGAGGTTTTTCATGATAACAATCTGTTAATTAAGCATCTGAGCGACACGCTTCAGCGCGTTTACAAAAACATCCACCTCCTCCGGCGTATTATACACGGCAAACGAAGCGCGCACCGTACCCTCCACGCCGAGTGCGGCCATAAGAGGCTGCGCGCAGTGATGCCCGGTACGCACGGCTATGCCGAGATGGTCCAGCAGCATCCCTGTATCATAATGGTGCGCATTGCCCACCAGGAACGATACCACCGGACATTTGCCCGGAGCCTCGCCGAAGAGCCGGAAGCCCGGAATCTCCTCCTTGAGGCGACGTAATGCCAAATCGTAAAGCATCTGCTCGTGTTGCTCAATATTCTCTATACCAAGGGATTCAATGAATTCTATTGCTGTTGTCAACGCGGGAATCGCCGTATAGTCCGGTGTTCCTGCCTCGAATTTATAAGGTAAATCGGCGAAAGTGGTGCCCTGAAAACTCACGTGCCCTATCATCTCTCCGCCTCCCTGATACGGCGGCATCTTCTCAAGCAGGTCACGCCGGCCATACAGCACACCTACACCTGTTGGCCCATACATCTTATGGCCGGAGAAGGCATAGAAATCAGCGCCAATCGCCTGTACATCAACCTTAAAGTGCGGAACAGCCTGAGCACCGTCCACAACCACGACACATCCGCGCGCATGGGCATAAGCAGCTATCTCGGCAACGGGATTGACGGTTCCAAGCACATTTGACGCATGGGCGACACTAACCAGGCGCGTACGGTCGGTGAACAATCCGCGGAATGCCTCCATATCCAGACTGCCGTCTGCCAATATCGGTACCACCTTGATTACCAAGCCATACTGCTGCGCTGCCAACTGCCATGGCACGATATTGGAGTGGTGCTCCATCTCCGTGAGGATTATCTCGTCGCCGGGACTCAGCAGCCGACAATACGATGCCGCCACCAGATTCAGACCCTCGGTGGTGCCTCTTGTAAATACAATCTCCTCGGGCGAGGGGGCGTTGATAAAGGCGCACACCTTTCTACGGGCATTCTCCACAAGGTCGGTGGCCTCCACGCTCATACAGTGCACGCCACGGTGCACATTGGCATGGTGGCGCGTGTACATACGGTTTATTTCCTCCACAACGCGCATGGGCGTCTGCGATGTGGCGGTATTGTCGAAATAAACCAGCGGTTTACCGTGCACCTCGCGGTCCAGAATAGGAAATTGTCTGCGAATAAGCTGAGTGTCAATCATTTTTAATATCGTTATTGCAGTTTACCGGTGTGCATGTGCTGCATCCGGCATGTATGCCGCTGAGGCGTAATTCCACCAGGTGACGCAGTCTGTCGCGCAACGCCTCAAGCGAAATGCCGTCTATGACATCCGCCATAAATGCCTGCATGAGCATCGTGCGCGCCTCAGCCTTGGGTATTCCGCGGGATTCCATGTAGAACAGGGCGCGGGCGTCTATCTGTCCCGTTGCCGCACCATGCGAACATTTAACATCATCGCAGTATATCTCCAGCTGCGGCTGAGTGTGCATTTTTGCAGTTCCGGCCGCCAAGATATTGCGGTTGTTCTGGTAAGCCTCTGTGTGATGCGCGCCTTCGGCGACACGTATCAGGCCCTCGAAAGCACCACGGCCGTTCTCGTCCACAATGTACTTAAACT
Source organism: Bacteroidales bacterium (assembly GCA_004554255.1). Classification (GTDB taxonomy): domain Bacteria; phylum Bacteroidota; class Bacteroidia; order Bacteroidales; family Muribaculaceae; genus CAG-873. The sequence goes on along the minus strand of SFNC01000055.1, from coordinate 7,166 downwards.
TCTGATTGCTGGTGCAGTACGGCGCGTTATGCAGCACGGTGGAGGAGGTATCGGCCAGCTGACTGCCGTCCGAGATCGCCATGCCGCCAAGGTTACATTCCGCGCCCTCGCCGTCAAGGCTTACTGTAATCTCGTTTCGGGTGGTGCCGCATCGTAAGGTGCTGACATTCATATCCAAATGCGAGGCGGCGTCCTGACGCACCGCAATATTGGAATACCGTGATGTCTGTGCCGATGACTCCTCAAAGTCGTAATATTCCAGGCGGGCGCCGGGTCCGAGGTCAACCTCCACTACGGCGTCCGACACATTGGCGCGGCTGTCGTCCGAATGGTCGCAGACCAGCAGGCGCAGCGACGATCCGGCCTCCATCACTATCAGCAGGCGGCGCACGGCAAGCATGTCCACGTTAGCGCCACCGAGAATATTTACCAACTGTATCGGCTTGTCCATCTGCACATCACGACCCACATGAATAAGCACGCCATCGCGCACAAGCAGTGTATTCAGCGCCACGGCGGGATTGCCGGCGGGGGCCACTGTGTTATAGTACCTTTCCAGGACTCCCGGACAGTGCTCCTCGGCCTGTGAAAACGGGCAGACCGTTACGCCCTCGGGCAAGCGTGTCTGCAGTCCTTCGCCGGGGGTGAACACGTCGTTGGCAGTGAAGCCTGTAAGGGTGGAGATATTCGGCACGGCACAACGGAAAGCGCCGGAAGGGTCCACGCGGAACGGCACACCGGCGATGTTAACGCCAAGGTCCGGGGCAAACATCGCGTTGATGTCCGCCTCGGCATAGCCTTCATAGCCCCGTCGCGGCAGCTCTGTTGCCGCAAGGACGTCGGCAGCGGCAGCGCGGCACGCGTTGAGTGTCGCAACCGAGTGGTCCTCAAGGACTTCGCGATTATCACGATACAGGTCCAGGTATTGTTGTTTCGACGATTTGTATGCCATGACGGTCACCCTTTCTTGTCCACTTCTTCCTTAATCCAGTCGTATCCGCGCTCCTCCAGCTCCAGAGCCAGCTCGGGGCCGCCGGTATGCACTATGCGTCCCTTGTACAGAATATGGACCACATCAGGTTTTATATAGTCCAGCAGACGCTGGTAGTGGGTTATCACGATTGTGGCGTTATTGTCGGTGCGCAGTTTGTTTACGCCTCCGGCAACGATACGCAGCGCGTCTATATCCAGGCCTGAGTCTGTCTCGTCAAGGATGGACAGCCGCGGCTCAAGCATCGCCATCTGGAAGATTTCGTTGCGCTTTTTCTCGCCACCGCTGAAACCTTCGTTCACCGAGCGCGACGCAAGTTTATTGTCAAGGTCAACTATGGCGCGTTTCTGACGCATGAGTTTCAGGAACTCGCTGGCCGACAACGGCTCCTGTCCTAGGTATTTGCGTTTTGCATTAATTGCCGCACGCATAAAATTAACCATTGACACGCCCGGAATCTCCACCGGGTACTGGAAGGACAGAAACAGCCCCTCGTGGCTACGGTCCTCGGGGGCGAGCTCAAGGAGATTTACTCCGCCCAGATAGGCCTCGCCACCGGTTACGGTGAATCGCGGGTCGCCGGCAAGGACTCCGGAAAGAGTACTTTTTCCCGAGCCATTGGGACCCATTATTGCGTGAACCTCGCCGGGGCGCACCTCCAGGTTTATGCCCTTGAGGATTTCCTTACCGTCAATTCCGGCCTTTAAGTCTTTTACTTTCAGCAGTATATTATCCATAGTCATGGTGTTTTTTCGATTATTAGCCAATAGAGCCCTCCAGTGTTATTGCCAGCAGCTTCTGTGCCTCCACGGCAAATTCCATAGGCAGCTTGTTCATCACTTCCTTAGCGTATCCGTTCACAATCAGCGCCACGGCCTCCTCGGTGGGGATTCCGCGCTGATTGCAATAGAACAGCTGGGACTCTGAGATTTTAGACGTAGTTGCCTCGTGCTCTACTATCGCCGAGTCATTTTTAATGTCCATATATGGGAAGGTGTGTGCGCCACAGGTGTCCGAGAGCAGGAGCGAGTCGCACTGCGTGTAGTTTCGCGCGCCTTCGGCATCCGGAGCCACAGAAACAAGGCCGCGGTAGCTGTTCTGGGAGTGTCCGGCGCTTATACCTTTCGAGACGATAGTGGAGCGCGTGTCGCGTCCGATATGAATCATTTTGGTGCCGGTATCGGCCTGCTGGCGGTTATTTGTGACGGCCACCGAATAGAACTCGCCTACCGAGCCGTTTCCGCGCAGTATGCAGCCGGGATATTTCCACGTTATGGCCGAGCCGGTCTCTACCTGCGTCCATGAGATTTTACTGTAATCGCCACGGCACAGTCCGCGTTTGGTTACAAAATTGTATATGCCGCCACGGCCGTCCTTGTCACCGGCATACCAGTTCTGCACGGTGGAGTACTTGACCTCGGCGCGGTCCTCGCAGATTATCTCCACAATTGCGGCATGCAGCTGGTTCTCGTCGCGCATGGGCGCCGTGCAGCCCTCCAGGTAGCTTACGTAAGCGTCATCGTCCGCCACGATAAGCGTGCGCTCAAACTGTCCTGTTCCGGCTGCGTTTATGCGGAAGTACGTGGACAATTCCATCGGGCAACGCACGCCCTTGGGGATGTACACAAAGGAACCGTCCGAGAACACCGCGCTGTTAAGTGCAGCGTAAAAATTATCTGTGTACGGCACCACTTTGCCCAAGTATCTGCGCACCAGGTCGGGATAATCGCGCACCGCCTCCGAGAACGAGCAGAAGATAATGCCCAGCTCGGCAAGCTTTTCACGGTGTGTTGTCTTTACAGACACTGAGTCCATCACTGCGTCCACCGCCATTCCGGCCAGCTGCTTCTGCTCGGCCAGGGGGATACCGAGCTTATTGAATGTGTCCAGCAGCTGCGGGTCAACCTCATCAAGGCTCTCGGGGCCTTTTTTCTGCTTGGGCGCCGCGTAATAGCTAAGGTCCTGGAAATCAATCTCGGGGATGTCCAGATGCGCCCACGTGGGGGGTGTTAGCGTAAGCCAGTGGCGATAAGCACGCAGGCGGAAGTCCAGCAGCCATTCCGGCTCGCCCTTCTTCTGCGAGATAAGCCGGATTATATCCTCGCTGAGTCCCCGCGGGATGATATCTGTATCTATATCGGTAACGAATCCGTATTTGTATTCCGAGCCTACGGCATCGTCGATGGTGCGGCGAGACTCGCTGGCGGATTCCGGTTCTATGTTAGTTATATTTTCGCTCATATCAGACAAACATTATTGGGCCTCGTCTTGTTCAATATCGTCGGCATTACCGCCGTCGAAGTCGGGCCGTTCAAGATCCTTGAGGGATATTATATCCTGCACTGTTTGGGAGTCGAACACCTTCGGGCCAATGTCCATTACCATATCCGTCACTGCATGGTTTGAGGAGCGCATTTCCGTCTCGGGGAACACAGCGACCCACATATTCAGCAGTATACTCAGGCCCAAGAGCCATTCAAAGACGCCGAAAATCGTCCCTGCGGCGCGGTTTATCAGCGACAGGTGCAGCACGCGTGTCACCGTGGTCATGAATCTCGCGATAATCCTGACGCCGACATACGCACCCACGCCGAGCACCACATACGACATTACCGTATGCAGCAGCACGGTATGCGGGGTATCGTCCGGCTCGGTGAACGCGGCGGCCAGGTCGGCGGCGAACCAACGGCACAGGACAATCGCCGCCAGCACGCCGGCAAGCGCGCCAAGCTGGCCCGTGAGGCCCTTGCGCCACCCTATGAATCCTCCGGCGACAGCCAATACTATTATTACAATATCTAAAAGTGTCATTTTTACTGAAATCCTGTTTGGTTTTTGACTTACAAAGGTACAAAAAAAGCGTGTATACCATATAATCCGTTGCATAAAAAATACGCCGGGCGGCAACATTGTGCGGCCCGGCGTATTTTTTTACGCAACGGATAGTGTTACTTCACGTATTTCAGTGTAACGGCACCATCGGCAGTGCGAACGTCCAGCAGATATACACCTGCTGCGTTAAGGTCAAGAGCGTGAGCGGCCTCGGCACCTACGGTGAACGCGCCTACTGCAGCTCCGGCGGTGTTATACACCGTAACGGCACTGCCGGCGGGGGCGTGCAGGCAACCTGTGCCATCCACATACACAGCGGCAGCGGCATCAGCCACAACATCCTCAACGCCGGCCTCGAGAGAGTATACAAATGTCTTGACGGGGCCGTAGGCGGTTTCTACGGACTTATTGTCGCGGTAATATGTGCCTTTGCAACGTGCGTAGTAAGTGGTACCTTCGGCAAGGTTCTTGCTAAGAATCTTAATCTCCGAACCTTTCTGGTCTGTCGCTGTAGCGAACTTGGAGAGTGTAAAGGTTGCAATACCACCACGGGGCGGGAATGTGGACGATGTGGAAATCTGAATAATGACTGTGTTCATGCCATCCCAGTCGGCGACGCGGATGGGCTGGTCGGCGTGCAGAACGCCGGCGGCGATGCCGTCCACAAATTCGGGAGCGGTAAAGTCGGTGCGGTTCTCAACTGTGAATGATGAAACCTGAGAGGTCATGGACTGCTCGCCCAGTGTGGCTTTTACGCGTAGGAAATAAGTGCGTCCGTTGACCAGTGTCTTGGCGGGGACAGTCACCGAGTTCTGCTCGGTTTCCACTGAGTAAACGATGCTTGAGAATGTTTCGGCCGTAGATAGCTCCATGAGGAATTTTGTGCCGGCGCCACCCTTTGTCCAGCTGATTACGGGAGCGATGGCAACACCGGTGGCGGAAGCGCCGGGAGTGGCGATGCGCAACTGTGGAGCGACAAAGTTACGGGTTTCGGAAACAACCTCGGGTGCGTTTACCGGAGTGAGGCGCACGCGCCAGAAGTATGTCTTGCCGGCCTCAAACTCGGGGAAGGCGGTCATGGTCAGCGTGGTTTTTCCACCGGCCGATACAGTACCTACCATGTCGGTGAATGCGGCATCACGGGCAACCTCCACAACACTGCGTCCGGCCTGGGCCTTGGTCCATGCAAAGTTAAAGAGTATGTCGGGCTCGGCTCCCTTGGCGGGATATGTGAGTACGGGGGCGCTGGCTGTGGTGGCGGTGCCGCCCACGGCCATGGGTGAGGACTCGTTACCGAATCGGTCGTATGTAGCTACGTACCAGTCGTAATCGGCGGCATTGGCGGGCAGCGCGTAGCTGTTTGTGTACGTGATACCGTTAAGGTCTGCCATGTCTATGCCGAAGGGTGTGGTCTCGGCCTTGGCGTGTGCATATACGGTGTAACGCATGCCGGGAATCTCATTCCAGCTGAGGGTGCTTCCGCTTATGGTGACATTGGATACCATGGCGGGAGTCTCTATCTTGGACCATGTGCGCAAGGGGGTGAGTGCCTTGGTAGGATATGCGCCGATAACCAAGTTTTCGCCGAATTTCTTTACTGTACCGTAAACATTTTCGTTCTGGTTTACATAGTCATAGTTCTGGAAGAAGACCATGCCCGATTCGTTAAATCGTGCATTGGATCGGTTAACGTCAACCTCGCGGATAAATTCGGCAGTGAGTTTGTTGGTTCCCGCATTTGTGATGTCCACAGAGGGATAGTAGTGACGATTGTATTTCTGTGCGGCGTTGACCCACCATGCGTCCACTTCATCGAAACGTGAGGGCCAATAAACCTGGGGCGACATAAAGTCTATAGTACCTGCTTTCAGCCATGCCAGGGGGTCGGAGTAAATCTGATTATACTGCCAGTCGCCTGAGATGGCGGGGAGTCCATATTCAGTAGTGACGTTCTGGGGCGAAGCGATACCGGCGGGAGAAATACCGAATGCCAAGTACGGCTTGATGGCCTTGATGGCGGCATTGACACGCTGCACCATCTCGTTAACATTTGCACGGCGCCAGTCTGCCAGAGACAATCCGTTGCCTTTCTGCTGCCACAGAGCATAGTCGGGGGCATCCGTTCCGGTGGTAGTACCGCCGGCGGGATAGAAATAATCGTCGAAGACAACACCGTCAACGTCATATTTGGTAACAATGTCCGAGATTACATCCACAATGCGCTGTTTAACCTCTTCCATACCGGGGTTGAGGGTTATCTGCTGGGAGTTCTGTATCAGCCAGTCGGGATGGGTATTCTCGTACTCATTTGCACCGGAGAAGGACACCTTATTGCTGTAACGGTAGGGATTTACCCAAGCGTAAACCTCAATGCCAAACTCGTGAGCCGTCTGCACATAGAACTCAAAGGGATCAAATACCGGAGCGACTCCACGCGTACCGGCGGCCTTTGCCGACCAGGGCTCGTATGCTGAGTTGTACATGGCATCGCAATTGGAACGCACATGGTAGTACAGCACATTTATATTCTGGTCCTTATATCTCTGCATCTGATTGCGCAGAACATTCTTGAGGCTCTGAGCATTTTTTTCAGTGATTGCCTGGGCTGGCCATCCTCCTTGCAGATATGCCGTAACCCAGATGGCACGGTGCTCGCGTTCGGGCATCTCGGCCGCATTAGCAGACACGGCTGATACCGAGAGAGAGGCTAATGCCAGACCAACTGCGGCGTAGTTAAAAATTTTCATATATTATATTAATTTTAATTACCCCGGTCCGGTGTCTTTTCGGTAAATTTCGCCAAGTCTCATCGGTCATGTAGCCCGCTACATTCCCTCTTCAACTTGCGTAATTTCCTCGAAATACACCGCCCCTGCATTAACAAATATAGGGGAACGGGGTCTTACTGTTTAGTGACGTGCAAAGGCAGCCGGCATTTTTGCCGGTTGCCTTTGCGTCAAATGTTAGTTTATTCCGGATGGGACGTTCACGTCGTCCGAATCTTAGAAAAGTTTAGTCTTGTTGGGGTTGATGCAGACACCGGTAGCGAGGTCGTTGCCATCGCCGTAGTGAGAAATCTTTTTGGTGCTGGGATCGAATACCGTAATACCTGCAGGCACGCCGGAAGTATCTGTGCCGGTGGGGCGGAATGCGAAGTAAACATTACCGGTAGCCTTGTCAACAGCCATCTGTGTGGTGTAAAGACCTTCCGCAGCTGTAGTATTTACAGGATCGGCATCCATTGCCTTGTTGAACAGACCCTTGTCGCTGAGCGATATACCGTCGGTCGCACCGGGGAGAGTGTACTGGTAGAATCCGGGAGCACCTGCCGATGTATCCACAC
>SFNC01000166.1 GCA_004554255.1 Bacteroidales bacterium | reverse complement strand
CGGCATTCTTACGCGTAACCTTATCTTTTGCGTCTATAAATAAAATTCGCCCTTTTGTTTTTTCTGTTTTATTAGCATTGCATATAACAACACATGCTTCCATTGGAGAATTATAAAAAAGATTACGACCGATTCCTATAATACACTCGAGTTTATCCGTTCCTACAAGTTTAGTTCTTAAGTCTGTTTCTTCATCTCTAGCCAGAACACCATGCGGAAATAGTATAGCACAACGGCCAGATGTAGGATGCATCGAAGCAATAATATGCTGGAGAAATGCATAGTCGGCTCGCCCTTGCGGCGGTGTTCCGAGAAAGTTGCGGCCCCATTTGTCGTTGGCGAAAGAATCGCGGTCCCAGGCCTTGATGGAGTACGGCGGATTGGCGAGTACTACGTCGAAAGTTCTGAGCTGCGATCCATCAACGAATGCCGGATATTTTAGGGTGTCTTCGCGGACAATTGAAAAATCTTCAACGCCGTTGAGATAGAGATTCATGCGGGCAATGGCGCTGGTCAGGGCGTTGATTTCCTGTCCGAACACTTTGACGCCTTTCCACTCTTGACCTTTCTCTCGGAGATAGTCAAGGCATTTCACGAGCATGCCACCGGAACCGCAGGTCGGGTCGTAGATGCTCTCGCCGGGCTGAGGTTTGAGTATCTCGGCCATTAGGGTTACGACGGTGCGGTTTGTGTAAAACTCCTGTGCGGTGTTGCCGGCATCATCGGCAAACTTGCCGATAAGATATTCGTAAGCCTGACCCATCTCGTCGGCGGGACATGCGGCAATCGACAGGTTGTAGCGCGAGAAGTCTTCGATGAGCGAGGTAATGATATGGTCGGGCATCTTGTTTTTATTTGTCCAAATATCTTTTGGACCAAAGATGCCTTCAAGACCTCCAACCACACGACCATCGTTGTGAACACCTGGGTTGGCTTGCTCGATGGCGATAAACGCTTCGACGAGGCGCTGACCGACATTCTCGGTTACGGTGCGAACGTCGCTCCAATGCGCATTGACCGGTATGCGGATTGCAAAATCCTCGGCCTGCTGATTGGCGTATTCTGTGCCACCTTCGGCCACATAGCCACTATACTGCTCATCATATACATCGCTGATGCGCTTAAAGAACAACAGCGGGAAGATGTATTCTTTGTAACCGGCGGCGTCAATCTGGCCACGTAGTCTCACGGCAGCTCCCCAAAGGAACTGTTTCATTTCGTCAAGCGTCAATCGACGCGGGACGTCGGTGTATGGTTTTACTTCTACCATGATCATGAATTAATGAGTGAGGCAAATTCGGCTTCGGCGGCTCGTACATCGTCGATTGCTTTACGGAATTCTGCAAGCACTTCGGCATACGGACGGATTTCCTCACGGTGATAATCTACATAACGATTTGGCGAAAGGTTCCAGTCTTTCTCCTTTACTTCGTCGAGGGTAACGACCTTCGCGAAGTCTTCTACGTTCTCGTAGTTGGCATACAGTTGATAGATGCGGTCGACGTCAGCCGGTTCGAGCACATTCTGTGCGCGGCGCGGAGTGAGTATCTTTGTAGCGTCAATCATCAAGATGCGTGCCGAGTGACTTGCAGGTTTGAAACGGCGAAGTATGAGAAAGCACGGTGAGAGTCCGGTGCCGTAGAATAGCTTGTCTCCAAGCGTTACTACGGACTCTACAAGGTCGGCCTCGATGAGCTGGCGCCGCATATCCTTCTCCTGATTGCGGAACAATACGCCCTGTGGCATCACCACTGCCATGCGGCCACCGCCTCCGTCGGCTTTGCCGGGTGCCATAGAGCAGACCATGTGCTGAATCCATGCGAAATCGCCGCATGAGTCGGATGGCGTTCCGTATATATTACGACCATATCGGTCGCTGCTCCACTCGGCAGCGCCCCATTTGTCGAGCGAAAACGGCGGATTAGCAATCACACAGTCAAAGCGGGCAATTGACCCATTCTGCAGCACCTTGGGGTTGCGGAGAGTGTCGCCCTGCATCACATTGAAGTCAGCTGCGCCATGTAGGAAAAGGTTCATCTTGGCGATGGCTGCATTGGTCACGTTCTTCTCCTGACCAAAAATCGAACCACAGCAAAGGTTGTCATAGTTCATATGATGAACGGCCTCGATGAGCATACCGCCGGAGCCACAGGCAGGGTCGTAAACCGTTTCTCCAGGTCGGGGGTCGAGAATGCGCACGAGTAGCTGCACCACAGGGCGGGGTGTGTAAAACTCACCGGCCTGCGCTTTGCTGTCGTCAGCAAACTTTTTGAGAAGGATTTCGTATGCGTCGCCCATAAGGTCGGCTGCATAGTCGTTGTTGCCGAGGCGACGAGTGGAAAGATGCTCAATGAGGTCACGAATTTTGCTGTCAGGGAGGCTGGCCTTGTCGGTCCACTTCTGCGCGGAAAATGTGGAGAGCACGCCATAGAGCGTTTCTGGATTGGCAAGCTCGATTTTGCGCATAGCGTTGACGATAGCTGCACCAAGGTTTTCGCTACGCGAGCGAACATCCTCCCATGAGCAGCCGTCGGGAATCACGAAGCGATGTTGCTCGGGCAGTGCGGCGAATTCGGCATCGCCGCCACTCAAGTCCATAGCGGCTTCTGTTTCCTCTTGATATACGTCGCTTATGCGCTTGTAATAAAGCAGCGGAGTGATGTATTCTTTAAAATTATCCTGCGACACAGGTCCGCGAAGCTTGTTGCAAG
>SFNC01000054.1 GCA_004554255.1 Bacteroidales bacterium | reverse complement strand
CTCATCGGTCATGTAGCCCGCTACACTCCCTCTTCAACTTGCGAAATTTCCTCGAAAATACACCGCCCCTGCGTTAACAAATATTGGGGAACGGGGTCTCAGTTTGTTGACAAAATTCACGGGCCGACGACTTGCCATATAGCGGATTTTCGCTAACTTTGCAGTAGAAAATTCTTTATTGATTATGGATAATTCTGTTGCTACTCTATCAGCCGCCATAAACGCCTGTTACATAGGCCCGGAGGACTTGTTGCAGAGGTCTGTTTCTGTCCCGCTGACGGACAGCCGCTCGCTATACGACCCCGACGCTTCAGTTTTCTTTGCCCTGCGTACTGCATCGGGCGACGGCCACAATTATATTCCTCAGCTTTATGCTGCCGGTGTGCGTGTATTCGTTGTGGACGAATCATACTCCGGAACGCGATATGCCGATGCCGCCTTCCTCGTCGTGGACGATGTGATGGCTGTGCTGCGTAGCTATGCGTGCGGGAGACGCCGCCGCTTCACCGGCCAGGTAGTTGGCATTACCGGCTCGCGGGGCAAGACCATAGTCAAGGAGATGCTCTATGCGGCGATGGCACCGTTGGCAAATGTGGTGCGCTCGCCCCGCAGTTTCAACTCCCAGACCGGCGTACCCCTATCGGCGTGGGAGATAACGGACGACACTCAGGTCGCCATCTTCGAGGCCGGAATATCCCGCATGGGCGAGATGCAGACCCTCGCCGACATCATTCAGCCTACCGTCGGCATCTTCACCTCGCTCACCGGCGAGCACGACGACGGTTTCGCTTCCCCGGCCGGGAAAGCACGCGAGAAAGCTCTCCTCTTCGCCTCGTGTCACACGGTATTTTACAACGGCGAAAACCGAATAATTGAGCAGACGTTGCGCGCAATGTACCCGGATAAGTGTCTGATTCCCGCTTTCGGCAACGACGATATGGTACGCAAGGCTGCCGCGGCGTTGCTCGGGATGTCGGAGACACGCAACATCGAGGTCCCCGTGCCCGTGAATTCGCGCATAGACATTGCCGACACGGACGCCGGGGCGTCCATTGCCTTCGACCACTTCACTTGCGACCTCTCCGGCATAATTACCGGTCTGGACACCGTCCGCCGCCGCACTGTCCGCAACCGCCGCCTTGTCGCTGTACTGGGCGAGCCGCTGTGCAATCCCGAGGAGATGGACGCCGTGAATGCCCGCCTGCAGCACGTGCTGCAGCTATTCGGTGTCACAAGGGTCATCTCCGAGAACGAAATGTCCTCGGCGGTAATCCCGTCCGATGCCAATGTCTACATAAATGTCACCTCAAAGGCCGCCGGGCGAGCACTTTACAGCAGCCTTACTACGCGCCGTAACGTAACGCGCCTCGAGATAAATCTTGACGCTGTCGCTGCCAACTTCCGTGCCTACCGCAGTCTGTTGCCAAAGCAGACGCGGCTAATCGGCATGATTAAGGCTTTCGGATACGGATGCGGGGACATAGAAGTGGGCCGCACTCTGCAGGACATCGGCGCCGCAAAGGTCGCCGTGGCCGTAGTTGACGAGGGTGTTGCTCTCCGCCGTGCCGGTATCTCCATTCCCATCATGGTGCTGGACCCATGGTGCGAGAACATGCGCGCTATATTCGCCAACCACTTGGAACCCACCATTATAGACGGTTCGGAGGACATGCTCGCCATGCTGGAGGAATACGCCGATGCCGAGGGTGTCTCGGACATTAATGTCCACCTTAAGCTGGACACGGGAATGCACCGCGTAGGCTTGCATGAGGATGATATTATGCCCTTTGTGGAGTGTCTCAAACGGCACCCGCGCATACACATCGCGTCGGTATTCAGCCATCTCGCTACCGCCGATTGCCTGGATAAGGACAACTATACCAATGGGCAGCTGGCACTTTTCAGACGTATGACAGACTCTCTCTGCAACGCCCTGGGCCACAGCATTCCACGCCATATCCTCAACACCGCAGGCATAACCCGCTACGCAAAGGACCATATATACGAGTTCGCCCGCCTCGGCATAGGCCTCTACGGCATTCTCCCGGATCCGTCGCTCCGCGACGTGACGCCCCCGCTCACAACGGTGGCAAAGCTGGTGACTCGCATCATAGCCGTAAGCGAATACCCCGCCGGAGCAACGGTAGGATACGGCTGCCGCGGCGTGCTCACTCGCCCGTCGGTAATCGCCACTATCCCTGTGGGTTACGCCGATGGCATAGACCGTCACCTCGGAAACGGAAACGCACACTTCCTTGTTGAAGGCACGATGTGCCCCACGGTCGGCAATATCTGCATGGACTTGTGCATGATAGATGTAACAGACGCACCGTTGGCCGCGGTCGGCTCCGAGGTTCAGATTTTCGGCCCCGAGGCGCCAATCCAACGCATCTCAGATGTCCTGGGCACCATCCCGTACGAGGTAATCGCACGTATATCTCCTCGCGTTCAGCGTCTTTACTTCCGCGAGTGATTCTTTTATACTTAACCATTGAAACAACAGCACTGATATGGACCAACTCCCTCAGGACAGCTGTATGCTGCTCTGCTATATTAATATGAAACTCCGCGACTCTTATCCGCAGGGCCTTGACGCTCTGTGCGATGACCTCAACATAAATCGTGACGAACTGGTGAAGAAACTCGCCGATGCCGGATTCGAGTACAGCGCCGAGCACAACCGTTTCTGGTGATGAGTGACGCTGTTTCATATCTGGACGAACTCAACCCGGCTCAGCGCGCTGCCGTTGAGTATCTGGACGGCCCCGAGCTGGTAATAGCCGGCGCCGGGTCTGGCAAAACCCGTGTGCTTACGTATAAGATTGTGCACCTGCTCGCCAAGGGCTATGAGCCCTACCGCATTATGGCGCTGACATTCACCAACAAGGCCGCCCGCGAGATGCGCGACCGTATCACCGCTCTCAGCGGCGAAAAGGTGGCGAGCCGGCTGTGGATGGGCACCTTCCACTCCATTTTCGCACGCATTCTACGCCAGAACGCCGACCGCATCGGCTATAAGCAGAACTACACCATCTACGACACCTCGGACTCCAGGTCGCTCATCAAGACCATAATAAAGGACATGGACCTGGACGAGAAGGTATACAAGCCCGCAACGGTGGCAAACGCCATTTCCAACCTCAAGAATGCTCTGGTTTCGCCTCAGCAGTACCTGGCCGACAATGCCGCCGCGCAGGACGACCGTCGCGCAGGACGCCCGAAATTCGGCTTGATTTATGCCGGATATGTCAGCCGTTGCCGTGTCGCTCAGGCTATGGACTTTGACGATCTGCTGTTTAACACTAACGTCCTCCTGCGTGACAACCCGGACATTCTGCGGCACTACCGCGAGTTTTTCAGGTACATTCTGGTGGACGAGTACCAGGACACCAACTTCGCACAGCACAACATTGTGGCCATGCTCGCCGGAGACGAACAGAATGTGTGTGTCGTGGGCGACGATGCGCAGAGCATCTACTCCTTCCGTGGCGCAAACATCAGTAATATCCTCAACTTAAAGCGCTCTTTCCCGCGCCTGGAGATGTTCAAGCTGGAGCAGAACTACCGCTCCACCGAGAATATCATCAACGCCGCCGGCACGCTCATCGCCCACAACATGGCGCAGATTCCCAAGAATGTCTTCTCCACCAACGGTGCCGGAAACCGCATTGAGGTGGTCAAGAGCTACTCCGACTACGAGGAGGCCGCCCTCGTTGCCGCAAGGATAAGCCAGCTCAAACGCACCGAGCGCGGATCGTACGACGACTATGCCATCCTTTACCGCACCAACGCCCAGAGCCGTGTCCTGGAGGAGGCTCTGCGCCGCCGTAACATCCCGTACCGCATTTACGGCGGGCTGTCCTTCTACGCCCGCAAGGAGGTAAAGGACGTGGTGGCATACTTCAGACTTGCCATAAATCCCGACGATGACGAGGCTCTGCAGCGCGTAATTAACATCCCCGCCCGCGGAATAGGGCAGACAACCATGAAGAAGGTTGTGTCCGTGGCCCTGGACGCGCAAGTTAGCCTGTGGACGGTAATAACCAATCCGGGGATGTACACACTTAATATCAACAAGGGCACTGCCTCCAAGCTCAATGCCTTTGTGGAGATAGTAGGCACGCTCAACCATCTGGTGGAGAGCGGTCAGTCTGCCGATGTCATCGCCCGCCAGGCAATATACAAGACCGGCATAATGCAGAGCTATGTGCACGACCGCACGCCGGAGAACATCGCCAAGTCGGAGAACATCAACGAGCTGCTGTCCGAGGCCGTAGCCTTCGTGGAGAGCCGTATAGAACAGGGCATGGCCGACCAGGTGTCAATGACGGACTTCATGGCCGAGCTGTCGCTGAAAACCGATGCCGAGATTCCGGACGCCGACCAGTCCGAGGACCGTGTGACAATGATGACTATCCATTCGGCAAAGGGACTCGAATTCGCCAATGTATTTGTTGTGGGTGTGGAGGACGACCTGCTCCCTTCGTCACTCAGCAAGGACAATATCTCGGACATTGAGGAGGAGCGCCGCTTGCTGTATGTGGCAATCACGCGTGCCAAGCGTTTCTGCATGCTGTCTTACACCCAGCAGCGGTTTCGCAATGGCGTCACGGTATTCCCTCAGCCATCGCCGTTCTTGCGTGACATAGACCGCAAGTACATCTGCATAATAGACGAGAATGACCTCGGGAAGGCATCTGCACCGGTATTCTCAAGGCCGGCAGCAAGGCCCGCGACACAGTTCTCTGCGCCTCGCAGAACTTCTGCTCCGGCGGCAAAACCGCACACCGGCAACTTTACTCAGCACAGCGACGACGAGGTCACAACTGGCACTCGCATCCTGCATCCCACCTTCGGGCACGGTACAATTGTGGAGGTGGACAGAAACAACCCCGGCGGCCCACGTATCAAGGTCTCCTTCCCCGGTAACGACATTAAAACACTTCTTTTGGCGTTTGCACGCTTTCAGATAATTGATTGAATATGAATAAGTTAAAAAGCGTTGTAATAACCATGCTATTCTCTGCTGCCGCTTTTGCTCCGGCAACGGCTCAGGACTCCACTTTCACTTACATGCCCGAGGTTCACGGTGTTGTCCGCCCGCGGTGGGAAATTAAAACCGAGTCCGGAAACCAGCGCTTCCAGGTGCGCAATGCACGTCTCAGTATCTCAGGAAAGATTGCGCCCTCCATCAGCTATTATGTACAGACCGACTTCTGCAATGCCGGCAAGATAAAGATTTTGGACGCATGGGGCAAAATCGGAATCATCAAGGGCCTGGAGTTCCAGGCCGGTCAGTTCAGAATGCCGTTCGGTATTGAACCGCACCGCTCGCCGTACAACTATTATTTCGCAAACCGCTCGTTCATTGGCAAGCAGGTGATGAACTATCGTGCTGTCGGTGCCAAAATTGCCTATAAGCCCATTCAGAGGCTTACACTTGAGGGCGGTATGTTCAACCCTTCCACAATTGACGACCAGAGTGCCTGGAGCAAGACTGTGGCAGCGTCTTTCAAGGCGGTGCTGGACCTGTCCATGGGCTGGAAAATCTCAGCTTCTTACGGTACCATCAAGCCGGGGGACTATCGCGCGAACCTGCTTGACGCATACCTCTCTTGGGGCGATGAAAGCTGGACCGTCACCGGAGAGTACATGTTCAAACGCTATTGCAACAATGCTTTCGACGATGCTCACGGCTATCTGTTCTTTGTAGACTGGAGACGGCCTGTTAATATCGGTGTTTTCAATCGCTGGAGTGTACAGGCACGTCTGGATGGTATGACAGACCATCACCAGCTTAACCGTGACGACGAGGTATTTAACTATGACCGTACACGTGTCACAATCGGCTCCGTTCTCACGTACGAGCATAAGAAATTCGGCTGTGACGTCCGCCTGAACTACGAGAACTATGTGCGCCACGTACGTTATGATGCCGACGCATCCGATAAACTGGTTGCCGAACTGATTTTCCGTTTCTGAGCGTTACAAAAAATTACAATGGCAGATCTGAGTAACAGCAATACCTTGCCTGTGCCGCGTCTGCGACAGCTGTTCGCATCATTCTTCAAGATTGGTGCGTTCACTTTCGGCGGCGGATGGGCCATGATTTCAATAATCGAACGCGAGATTGTCACCAAGTACAATTGGGTGCGTCGCGAGGACTTCCTGGACTTGCTCGCTGTGGCGCAGTCGCTGCCGGGTATCCTGGCAGTTAATATCGCTGTGGCCGTAGGCGACAGCCTGCGGGGACGACGTGGCAGTGTGGCGGCAGCTTTGGGCACCATTCTCCCTTCGTTCCTCATTATCCTGTGCATAGCGCTGTTCCTCACCCCCGATCTCATCAATGGAAACCCGGTGCTGGCGGCTGTGTTCAAGGGTATCAGACCCGCTGTTGTCGCACTGATCGTCGCCCCGGTTATCTCTGCAGCCAAGGCCGCGAAACTGAACTGGAAGACGGCGGCTATCCCGGTGGTGGTGGCTTTGCAAATCTGGTCGGGATGGCCCGTAGTCTCCAACCCGGTGCTGTGGATAATGCTGGGTGCCGTGGGAGGTATAATCGCTTTTAAATACGGTATGAAACAGCATAAGGCCGGGGAGGGCCGTGACAAATGATTTTCCTTCGTCTTATATGGAGCTATCTGCTTATCGGACTTTTCGGTTTCGGTGGCGGATACGCCATGCTCGCTCTCATTGAGAATCAGATAGTTGGGCACGGATGGATTTCCGAGAAGATGTTCACCGACATTGTCGCCATTTCGCAGATGACACCCGGGCCCATAGGCATAAATTCAGCCACCTACATCGGCTATGTCGCACCGCAGGCTAATGGCTTCGACGGTTGGTACTGGGGCATAATCGGCTCTGTGATATGCACTTTGGTGGTTGTGCTCCCTTCTGCTATTCTGGTCACATATACCAGCCATCTCATACACCGACATAAGGACAGTATATACATAAAGGGCATGTTTGCAGGGCTGCGCCCCGTGGTTGTAGGCCTGATTGCTTCGGCGGCATTGCTGCTGATGAACGGTGCCAATTTCGGCACGGACACGTACAGCATAACATGGAGCATCGTGCTGTGTGTGGCTTCTTTCGCCGCTGTTTATTTCGCTAAATTACATCCCATTAAGGTTATTTGTCTTGCGGCGATAGCCGGTTATATAATATTCTGAGAAATGACATACGCTGAGACTCTTGACTTTCTATACAATCGCCTTGCTGCATTCCACCGTATCGGCAATGCCGCATATAAACCGGGTCTGGACACGTCCCTGGCATTGAGCCACGCCTTCGGTGACCCGCACGCCGGGCTGAGGTGCATACACGTAGGCGGCACCAACGGCAAGGGCAGCACTGCACACACTGTGGCGGCGATTCTCAGTGCGGCAGGCTATAAAACAGGCTTGTACACGTCACCCCACCTGCTGGACTTCGCCGAGCGTATCAGGATAGACGGCGCTCCCGTCCCGCACAGCTATGTGGTGGACTTTGTGGAACGCTTCCACAACATGCACTGCAACTGCGACCCTTCTTTCTTTGAGCTTGCCACGGTTATGGCTTTTGACTATTTTGCCACTGAGAACGTGGATTTCGCGGTGATAGAGGTTGGCCTTGGCGGGAGACTGGACAGCACCAATATTATAACGCCCTTGGTTGCCGCGGTGACGAATATCTCTATGGACCATACGGCCATTCTGGGCGGAACACTTGCTGAGATTGCCGCCGAAAAGGCCGGAATTTTCAAGCACGGTGTCCCGGCGATAGTAGGCGAATCTGTGCCCGAAACGGTGCCGGTGTTCACCCGAAGGGCCGCCGAAGTAGGTACCGAGGTCGTTTTTGCCGATAAGGCCGGAGAAATTGTAGATTATAAGCTTCGTCCGGATAGCATAGAATACGAAACACGTACTTTCGGTTCGCTGTCCGGCGAATTATGTGGCGACTGTCAGGTAAAAAACACTGCCACTGTCCTTGAGATTGTAAAGGCGTTGCGTGCTCAGGGCGTAGTAATACCCGATGAAGCAGTGCGCAAGGGCTTTTCGAAAGTCTGCGAGTTGACAGGACTTGCCGGAAGGTGGATGACTGTCTCCGGTTCGCCTCTCACAATCTGCGATACCGGACATAATCCCGGCGCATGGCAGTATCTGGGTCCTCGCCTCGCGGCAATACCCGGTCATAAACACATAGTGCTTGGTTTTGTGGGTGATAAGGATATAGACCACATCCTGGACTATCTGCCGGCCGACGCGCACTACTATTTTGTACAGCCATCCACGCCGCGCGCGGCAAAAGCGTGTGACGTTGCGGCAAAAGCGCGGGAACGGGGTCTTCTCGGCCTGTCATATAACACTGTTGCCGAGGGTTATAATGCGGCTCATGCCGCCGTAACTCAATACGGCGGCATGATATACGTGGGTGGAAGTACCTTTGTGGTTGCGGATTTTCTGGCTTTACGATAGTCGTTTATCGTGCGGCAACCACTTCAATCTCCACAAGAGCGTTCTTGGGCAAGGTCTTGACGGCAACTGCCGAGCGTGCGGGGTAGGGAGCGCTGAAGTATTCCTGATAAACAGTGTTCATGGCTGCAAAATCGTTCATGTCAGCCAGGAATACAAGGGTTTTGACAACGTTGTCCATGCTCAGGCCGGCCTCATTGAGAATCGCTTTTACGTTCTCGAGTGACTGGCGTGTCTGTCCTGCTATGTCTGCAGGCATGGTTCCGTCCGCCGGATTTATGGGGAGCTGGCCTGAAGTGTACACAAAAGGTCCGGCTTCGATAGCCTGGCTGTAAGGGCCGATTGCCCCGGGTGCATTGGTGGTTGCTATTACTTTTTTCATTGTCTGTTATTGTTTGGGTTATATCTCAAGTGTGCTGATTAGCACGTTGTCTCCGTAGTCAAAGCCCTGTCGTTCTGTCGTTTCCACTTCATTATTCAGCGTGCCGTAACGCTCTTCAAAGCCCGGGATGAAGTCCGAATCGCCAAGGACGGCAAGTTTCTCTAAAACTGCGCCGATTGTCAGGTCGCGCGGGTCGGATGCGGGCTGGTAGCCATAGACTTCCTTGCGCGTATCGGGGACAGTGCGGATAACAAGTCCGGCGTCAATCAGTTTCACTAAAATGTTGCTGACAAGTCTCGGTGGGATCTCCCCTTCGGTGGAAATCTCGGTAGCTGTCATAGCTGGCTGCGCGTTGATAAAGCGCTTGACTATCAGGGTGATAACCACAATAATCACTTTGCGGCGATATGCGGGAGATATGCGCTCCACCTTGGTGGACAGGGCGTACAGGAATATGTTTTGCGAGGAATAGCATACCAGTGCGCCTATCAGGGTAATGACCCATGTGAGCTGAAGCCATAACAGCATCAGCGGCAGAAATGCAAAGCTCCCGTATATGGCATTGTAACGGGTGACGTACAGCTGTCCCGAAACAAAGAGTAATTCAAGAATCTTGAATCCGGTTCCTGCCAATACCCCGGAGATAAATGCGTTTTTCCACTTTACTTTTGTGTTGGGTATAAGCTTGTAGCACGCGGTAAAGAACAGCCACGTCAGCACCCACGACGCGAAATCTAAATATACTTCCTTGAGCGGCGTCATGAATGAGAAATCAAAGTATTGCTGTATCGTGGAAGACATGAACAAGGTTATGCCGCCGGCACATATCATCAGCACCGGCAATATGAACATCATGGCCGTATAGTCGGTTATTTTGCGCCAGATACTGCGGTTCTGCGAGACACCGTAGACTTTATTGAATGTGGATTCCACATTGTCAATCAGTGAATAAAGGGTATACAGAAGGAACAGTATGCCCACGCCTACAAATATACCTTCGGAGGATTGGTTCAGATACCCGTCCACAAACCTCAGGGCTTCGCTGATTGCTTGCCCCTGCCCCGGGAATATGGAGTATAACTCGTCGCTGATAAAGTCATTGAATCCGAATCCGCGGCCTATTGCCAGCAGCAGGGCAAGGGCAGGGACCACGGCGAGTGTCGTGCGGTACGTCATGGCGCAGGCTTGCGTCTGCAAATCCTTGTCGGAGAACGACTTTACACTGATATTAAGTGTCTTAAGAACATTTATCCACCATTTTTGCCGTGTGTCGGCCCATATACCGTCGTTCCAGTAGTCCCATGCCTGTATGGATAACGTTATGACACGGTTGCGCCACCGGGCCATGCGACCCGGTGGCGGTGTTATGTTGTTATTGTCTGACTGTCTCATTTATGCTTGTTATGCTTGTTATGCTTTTTATGGGTTTGTATTATAACGTCCGACAGTCGCAAATAGATTTGGACCCCTATACAACAAATATTGGGGAACGGGTCTTACCCTGTATAACAGATATTGGGGAATGGGGCCCTATAACGTTATTTTATTGTTTTTTGCTGCGGTGTCCGTGGTGGTGGTGTTTACTTTTTTTGAATATTCGCTGCCACCATTTACGCTTGGTTTTCTCGCCATAGCCGTAACCGTATCCGTAGGCATATCCATATGTCTTGTAGCCATAATAGCCGTAGTGACCATAGCGGCGGAAGATGTATGCGGTGCTGCCCACATTCACGCAGTTCAGGATGAGGTATGGGTGTTGCAGGCGACGGTTGCGTACTGCGTCGTGCAGGGTGCTCAGGCTGCGCTTGGTGCTCACACCGGCACGCGTCACGTAAAGCTGGATGTCTGTATGCGGTGCGATAAGGAATGTGTCGGAAACCATGCCGATGGGGGCAGAGTCGATTATTATAATATCGAAATCGTTGCGCAACTGATCAATCATCTTGGTCATATTCTCGCTAAGCAGCAACTCGTTGGGGTTGGGCGGAATGGGACCGGCCGGCAGAATGAACAGGTTAGGCGATACATCGCTGGGCTGTATCAGGCCTGCGAGGTCGGATGTCTGTCCGGACAGGAATGATGTCACACCGGTATTATTGTTCAGGCCCGCGAGGCGTGCCAGGACGGGACGGCGGATGTCAAGTCCCACCACTATCACTTTCTTGTGCGTAAGCGCGTATGTGGCTGCAAGGTTGTATGTTATGAATGTCTTGCCTTCGCCGGAAATGGACGATGTAATAAGCACCACCTTGCTCTTGTTGCCGCTGTTTGCACTGCCGGAGCCGGTAAAGTCCACATTGTTTCTGAGCAGTCGGAACAGCTCGGCCACCGGTGTGGAAAGGCCGTCCCCGACAACAACACCGTCGGCAGTGCCTTCAGTCTTGCATATCTCGCCGAGAATGGGCACTTTGGTAAGGCGCTCCAGGTCCTCCTTGTCATCGAATTTGGGGAACAGGACGCGGCGTAATGCGATGATTACGAGAGGTATTATAAGGCCTATACCCAGTCCGATAAGTATATACATGTTGCGGTTGGGTGCCACAGGTCCGTGTCCCGAGGGGTTATTTATGAACTGTACGGTGGGAGTGGCAAGGGTTTTCTGCAATGCTATTTCCTCGCGTTTCTGCAACAGATAGGTGTAGATGTTTACTTTTACCTGCTGCTCACGGAATATTTCGTTAAGACCCTTGTCCACAGTGGGTTGCGCGGCAAGCTGTCCTTCGCTGCGATTCTTTATCTCCGCAATTGAGCTGCGGCGTTTGCTGAGGGCGTTTCGGGCGGTTGCGAGGTTGCCGACAACCTGCGCTTTCTGTTTGATAAGAGCGTCGCGCATCGGCTGCAGTGAGGGATGGCTCTCGCCCATGCTCTCCAGCGAGCGCTGATAGGTGGACACAGCCTGGTTGTATGTCTCAATGCTCTTTGTTACAGTGGCATCGCTCGAGAAATTGGGGAGCTGTTCGTAGTTGTCCTTGCGGCTAATCTGGCTTTCCACGTCCTTGAGAAGTGCGATTTCGGCGTCTACGGACGCGATTTCGGCTTCGTTGTTTGTGCGCACACTCAGGTTCATGCCGGTCTGCGCTGTCAGGTCGGCGATATTGTGCTGCTCGCGGTAGCGGCGCAGGCGGTCTTCAACATCACGCAGTTCGCCGTTGATCATGACCAGTCGGTCAAGGATAAACGATTCCATCTGCATTGCCGAGCGGTTCTTGTCCTCGATTATCTGTTTGTTGTAGAACGAAATAAGTGCTTTCAGCACGTCAATACCCTCCTCAATACAGGGGGTGGGCATGTCTATGTTGAGGACCGACGGAGCTTCCGGTACCGGACGGAATGCGATTGTATTGGACAATCTTGCCGCTATAGTGCGCGGATTGCGGATTTTTATTATCTCCTTGCTGTCCATTTTGTCTGTGAACGGCGACGTGGAGAGAGTGATGTTGCCAACAGACATAGGCAGTTTTGCCGGCAGTTTGGTGTCCTTGAGAGTTTTTATCTCCTCATCGTCACCGTGCATTATGATACCTTCAATATTGTATCCTTTGTCTCCGCGGGTAATATTGATTGTCACCTCCTTGTTGAGATTGGCGAGGTTTATGGAGTCCATACGCGCTATTACAGCCGAGTTATGGTAGACGGGGATGTCCCGCAGACGTCCTTCGTTGTAATATGAATATGCCAGTTCCAGACTGTCTACAATCTTCATCAGATTGTTCTGTGACATAAGAATCTGAATCTCAGTGTTCTTTGTGGCCTCAATGTCGCGATTCATAGCCGTAGACAATTCTATCATTGTCTTGTTTGTGGCGTCTGCGGT
>SFNC01000053.1 GCA_004554255.1 Bacteroidales bacterium | reverse complement strand
GGTTGAACTTGCGCGATGCCATTATTCACTTGCTAATTGCATATAATACTTTGATGTTTATCGCAAAGTTACGAAAAAATCTTATAGAAAAACCTTAATTGGAGTGTTTTGAAAGGAATTATGAGTTAGGCCTGCCAATTTTTTCATAACAAAAGCATGTGTTTCGAAGAATACTACACCTTGATACTAACTTTGTCGCAAAATCAATAATAATTATGGAAACAGAAAGAATCAAATCGCCTGAAGGTGTAAGAACGCTGATGGCAGAATTGTGGGCTAATCTTATAGCCGGCAAAAGGTCAAAATGTAGTAATGTGTATATGGTTGACCTCCCCGAACCTACCGAGGAAGAGAAGCGTGAAATGACTATCAACCGTGCCAACCGCAAGCCGGTTGTCATTGATGAAAAGGAATTAAAGGTGGCTATTGACAAAGCGGCTACCGAACTGGGAGGGTGGTGATATGAAACGACTGTTACATATATCAATCTGGCAAACGACGATACCAACTTGGATGCCCATAGCCTGAAATGGCTACAAGCTACGGTCAAACGCAATGGCGGACGGATACAAGATGAATGGCTTTCATCTGCCTTCCTCAGTTCCGGGTGTTTTGGAGAAGAATTATGAAACGTCAAATCGCTACACCCTTTAAATTTTGAATTATGAGTGATATCAAATCTAAAATACGGGAAATGTCGAATCTATACAAGGTGCTTTTTGAGTCGGGGGAAGATGTGAAATCGGGGAAGCGGTTAATCGGTGTAGGCGGGGAGGGGATTGTGGATGCCGAGGATGGGGAGGAGAGTGGTGGCGTAGCGGCAGCCGAGGATGCGGTAGCTGCGGGTGGTGAAATGAAGGCGGTCGCCTTTATGAGGAAGGTTGGCGGAGGATATTACGTGGGCGGTGGGAATCGTTTCAGGTAGGCGGTCAATGATGTTGTTCATACTGCCGCAGGCTCCGTCCTCTGCCGTTGAGACAACTTCTCCGGCAAGAAGGGGTACTTGGGCGGCGTCGAGTGAGAGGTCGTGCAGGAGGTCTTCATATAGTTTTTTCACCATTTCGGGCCAGTGCGGATCTCCGTCGTTGGATTCTCCCTGATGGAAGATGATACCTTTTATTACGCCATATTGTTGTGCTTCGCGAGCGCACTCTACCAGTCGTTTGTAGGGGGTGTTATCGTAGCGTGCCATAAGATTTTTATACCAATCGGGGTAATCCGCGATTGATGTGGGGTCGAAATCTTTGTCGAGGTGCAGTATATTAGCGCCTCCCACGGCTACCGGCACAACTCCAATGCGTACGTTCTCCGGAAGATTTGCCACCATCGTTCGTCCGAAATAATCTATCGGGGATAATCCGGCCGCTTCGTGTACAAGTGGGGGCACGGCTTTGCACCATTGTCCTTTTGTGCGTGACAGACTCGGGAAATCCACTGCCGGCATTAGCTGGAATCTATTGGAAACATTTTCGCGGTCAATCGGTTCGATGGGAGCATTTCCTTCCATATTCGATTGCCCGAGGCAAAGGTAGATGTAGAAATCGGGGTCGCGTACGGGCTTGATTACTCCATCGAAATGAAGCTTATACGGGGTGCGCAGGTTGGAGTACAGCGTGGTTATCTGCGGCTCATTGGCTTTGATATTCAGAGTGTCACCATCTTTTTGGAGGGTGCAGTTATATGTGGCGATGGAGCCGTCGACGCGCTCTACGATAAAAGCATTGCACAGCACAGCTTCGGCTATGAATTTGAAGCACTCGTGCACATCGTTGTCGCTCGACACTATCGTCTGCCAGTCGGCAATCATCGGCACATATTGCTCGCCGACAACAAACTTCCGGTTAGGATATAGCTCGGGGTGCGGATTCCCGTATGTGGCATCGTCGGGGGTGTGGTTTGAGTCGGGCTCGCACACCTGTGTAGCCCTCACATAGGGGTCGACAACATAGGCCCAGTTGAGGTTGCCGGTCTGGTGGTCGATAAGAGCGGCGAAAGCCGATGCGGCGTCGAAAGTCTCGCGCAGCCACCGCTCATCGCCAGTCAGAAGATAAGCGTAGTAAGTGGCATAAGCCCTCCATGCGCTCCAGCCGTGAGGCGATGAAATTATATTGGGCAACATAAACACATCGTATTGCGACTCCCAGAAGCGGAGAGTGCCTCCGCGTCGGCGCCCGTCAGGCACCCGCAATTGGGTAAGACTGTCGTGACCGTCAAGTAGTTTGAGCATTGCTTCGGTATATCGGCGGCGGTCGGCGTCGTTTTTGCAGTGCAAAGCATACGCTCCGATTTGCAGTGCCGAGCAGCTTACCATACCATCTTCATAGGTTATCTGCCCTTCGGTCTGTAAATCGCCGTTGGCATTCACCAGATGCTCGATGGCTCGCTTTACGGATTGTTCCAGGCTATCTGCCTGCTCGTTACGGTCGGCGATGCGCTCGGCATCGGCAAATTCAAGCAAACTTTTAGCGGGATAGATTACTGAGGTATAGTCGGTTTTGCCGGTAAGATATGCGCCGTCGGGCTTCTGAAAACTCATAAAGCAGCGGGCCATTCGCTCTCCCAGATCAAGGTCGGCAGAATCACCAAAGGCAAGGTAGCGGTCGGCCAGCATTCCTATTGTCGACGATACATTCTGTATGCGCCATTGCCATTGATAGGGTTGACCGGTCTGCCTGTCGAAAACTTTGTCAAGTATTAAATTAAAGCGGCGGTTGAGCAGACTGTCCTGCGCCGGATCCGGAAGGATGCGGGCAGCATCGAAGGCAGTATGAAATCCATACCAGCTTTCCACATGCGATGTGGGCTTCTGCTTATAGCGGCTCACAGCATCGCGGGCCAGCTGCATAGTCTGCCGCCAGGGATGCCGCACGGCCACTGTGCCGTGAGCCTGCCGGGCGCCGTCGGTCACTACAATGTTTTTGATACCCGGCTCTGCAGCGCGGAAAGTTCCGCGCCACAGAGAGGTATCTGCTTTTTTCAAACCTAACTTTTTACCGTTTATTGTCATTACGGGGGCTGAGCCCCACACCATTATGTCAAGAGAGTCGCCTGGATTGCAGGAAGTTGCAGGCATCGAGATTGCCGGTGCACCGGTATGGCGGTAAACCGTCGGCTCAAAGGCGTCTAAATTGTCAATATCAATGATTTTCACCTTCCATTCTCGCTCTTCACCGGGTGCCAGCTGCCACAGATGGGGATGGTGCTCGGGAAGCGGGCCTTGGCACAGCATATCGAGGTTCAGGCACTCTATGCGGTGGCCGTAGAACCAGCGGTTATCCTGATCTTTGTCCTGATACCCCATATTGTAGTCGAGGCTCCACGAGGCTATAGGGTCAGCCGAAACAACGGCCTTGATTTTCCCTCCGGGCGACTGCATATAGCCATAAAAATGGTCAGACTCGCAGACTGCGAGGGTTGGAAAATACTTGCCATACCACTCGGGATATGTGTCCATATAAGTGTCTATGCCCAGTTTCAGCCCGGCCTTGATGGGCTGGAAAGGAGTATGGCGATTGTTGCGCAGACGCAGAGTTACAGTCTCAACATTGTCGGCTATTTCGCTCCGGATGGAGGCTTCAATATCTTCGGCAATGGTATCGCCCTCTGCCTCGACGGCGTAGAATCGGTGCCCGGCGGCAGAAGCCGTCAGTGCGGCACGCTATGATTGGCAATTACGCGGCGATTGGCCTCTCTGACACAATCCTTATCAATTTTCACCACCTTACGGTCGTATGTCATAAGGCCATTTATTTCGCTTTTCAGGCGACCGCTGCAATTCTTCGCCGTGGAAATAATTGCGGGGTTGCCATGTGGGGTTGCTGCCACTGCTGGGCATATCCTGCCACACGATAATGCCATTGCGGTCGCAATAGGTATACCAAAGCGCAGGCTCAATTTTCACATGCTTGCGAATCATATTGAAGCCCCACTCTTTAGTTTTGTCAACGTCGTATACCATAGCTTCGTATGATGGGGCTGTATAAAGTCCGTCGGGCCACCAGCCCTGATCAAGAGGACCATACTGGAATAAATCTTTGTTGTTAAGCTGCAGACGCACCACACCGTTGCCATCTTTCTTTGTGGAAATCTTCCGCATAGCGGCATAGCTTTTTACCTTATCGACAGTTTTGCCGCCGGAACTGATGCTTACTTCAAGGTCATAGAGATAGGGGCTGTCGGGCGACCACAGTTTCACATCGGCGGGCATATTGATTGTTATTGTTTCCCCGGCGAGCGCTCGGCCGCGCCACGATTTCGGCACCGTGAACATACGTTTATACCATATGACCTTTTTTTCGCCTACTTCTTTTCCGACACCCGATAGGGCGGATTCGGCGCAGAAGGGCACGAGAATATCACCCTGGTATTCTGCCGGAGAAGGTACATCTTTTTCTAAAATGGCATATTGCCACAGACCGTTGAGGTTCTCCCAGTCGGGGCGCTCCATAATGGGACGGGGATATTCCTGCCAAACTTTTGACGGGTCGATGTTCTCGCCCCACGTTGTCATAATTCGGTTGCCTGCAGGCTTATATGCTTTTGCCTCGAATCCTGCCAGTGAAAGCAGGGCAAGTAGTATTGTGACTGTTGTTCGGGACATTATATTTGGTTGAAAGTAAGAATGGGATTGTATGCAAGAATTTAGAAAGTGAGAGTGTGGCGGCCGGCGGTAAATGTCTGGGGCTTGGCGCCGCTGACAGGGAGAGTGACGGTGGCGGTAGAGCCTTCGGGAATTGTGAAATTCCAGATGCAGCGGTCGCCATCATATTTCCACTCGCTCTTTATCAGGCCTGCGGCCGAGGCATAGCTGGCTTTCAGCGAGCCGATGCGCTTGTCGGGCACCGGGTTCATAATGATGTGGCGGAAGCCGGGGTCGGCGGGGTCGGCCTTGATTCCGGCCATAGTGTTCCACATCCACTGGCACACACATCCGTAGGCATAGTGGTTGAAGCTGTTCATATCTGCCTCACCCATACCTTTCTCCCGGGTATAGCTGTCCCAGCGCTCCCAGATGGTGGTGGCACCGTTGTCGACTGAATAAAGCCAGCTGGGATTCTTGTGCTGCAGCAAAAGCTCGTAGGCAATGTCGGTCATACCGTTGTCGGTGAGTGTCGACATCAGGATGGAAGTGCCGAGGAATCCGGTCTGGAGGCAGTTGCCGTGCTCCTTGAAGTTCTGACGCAGACGCTCTTTCAGGTTCTCCTTAGCCTGGCCGTCGAGCAGACGGCTGTGCAGGGCGAATAGCGCCGGAGTCTGCATAGTGTTGAGAATTTCGTTGCGGAAAGTGCCGTCGGGATTGAGATGACGGCCGCGCACATAGTCGCGTGCCCGCTGAGCCATCGCGGTGAATTTAGAATCGTCGCGGCCTGTGGCACGGGCCATTGCGGCCATCATATCGGCATTGGTAATCCAGTAGCAACCCTGGAGATACGACCAGTATTCGCGTGCTTCGGGGCGCTGCACCTTTTTCCCGTCGACGATTTTGTCGAGGCGTCCGCTTTTCGATTCGAGCGGCTCGTAGCTTAGCCAGTCGGCAAACTGGCAGCCGTTGTTGTAAACAGTGAGGGCATTATGCTCGGCGTTATAACTGTCAATCAGGTCGATGTATTTCTCCATTGCCTGCCAGTTCTCATTGATGATGGCTGTGTCGGCAAATTGCTTCCATACAATGTAAGGCACTATTATTCCGGCATCGGCCCAGCCCAGACGGGTAGTTTCGATGGGAGTGAAAGCATACATAGAGCCGGGAGCTACGGGCGGGAAACCACCGTCGGGGTGCTGAGAGTCGCGTAGATCGCGAGTCCATTTGTGGAAAAACTTGTCGGTGTCGGCGAAGAAAGAGCCGGTCTCGGCAAACACCTGTGTGTCGGCAGTCCAGCCCAGACGTTCATTGCGCTGCGGGCAGTCTGTGGGCACGGAAAGGTAGTTGGAGCGCTGCCCCCAGATGGTGTTGGAAATGAGTTGATTTATATCATCGTTGCCGGTTACAAGAGTACCGGTCTCCATATTGTCGTTGATGGATGTAATGGGGAGCGACTTCACCGATTTGATATTTACGGGGCCATCTGCGGTAAGTGTCAGGTAGCGGTAGCCGTAGAAGGTGCAATCAGGCTTGTAGCTTACGCTGCGGCCTCCGTGGCCGAAAGTGTAGTCGAGACGCAGGAAATCAGGGCCGAGGCGTAAATTGCGCAGATGGGCCGACCCTTCCGGACCGTCCATACCGCGGCTGTGGGCGCCGTTTCCGTCGTTGAGCAACTCGGCGAAATGACATTCAAGATGGGTGCCTTCGGGTGCGCTGAATTCAAACACCGGCACTGCAGCTGCGTTCTGGCCGAAATCCACCACGAGTGTTTCACCCGGATTAACCTTTATGTTTTTACCCGACGGATAATCGCGCAGGATATTGACTTTGCCATAATGCTTATCGTCGGCACCGGTTACACCCTTCCAGGTATATGCCATCACGGGGGAAAGCATCAAGTCGCGGCGGGCATATACTTCCGCACCATCGGAGGGGAGGATATCGCCGTCGAAGCGTGTATATTTTTCTGCATTGCCGAAGGTAGATGCCGAGTCATAGCCCATAGGTATGCGGGCATCGTAAGCCTCGCCATCATAGATTCCGGCGTGGGTCACGGGGCCGGCCACGCCGGCCTTCCAGGATGTGTCGGTGCCCAGCCGCTCCGTGGTGCCGTCGTCGTAGGTGATTTCCACAACCGAGCGGAATGCAGGTTTGCCGCCGGTCATACCGATTGTGCCGGCGGGGGTGGCAATGCGGTCGGCCCACCATCCCGGAGTAGACTGTACAGCCAGGCGGTTGACAGCTCCCGGTTTACAGTTGATGGCGTCGGTGATATCGTAGGTGAAAGAGCGGCGGGTTTTTACGAGGTGGGTATACCCCGGCCGGAGCACTTCATCGCCCACAGGCTTGCTGTTGACATAAAGCTGATATACGCCAAGGCCTGCGGTCATCCACACAGCTTTCTTAACTTTTTTCTCGTTGGAAATGTCGATGCAGAACCAGCTTGCGCCATCAGCGGCACGCTGACTGTTGTCATCGGTCATTGTAGTTTTTTCCGGTGCACCGGGCACGGCTATCCATTCCGAGCATGCCCAGGCATCATCGGGAAGAGCTTCGGTGCGGTGCCCCACAGTGGCAGGTAGAGCGGGTACAGCGGCATTAACGGCATTTAAGCCTAACAGAAACGCAATGGTAGCGATAGCAATTGGTCTATACATATCAAAAGAATTATTTATCATCAGGAATGGGTGCGCCGGGCGCTTCCATCATTTGTGTGTCAAGGCGGTCAATTATCCGATGACTACCTTCTCCACCTTGTCACCGCGCACGCGGATGTATATGCCCTTTTGAGGGTTCTCTACTTTACGGCCCATAAGATTATAGTAAGAAGCCGGGGCCGGGATGTTGTCGGCCTCGATCCCATTCAGTATGGTGGCTTGGCCGTTTTTCGATATATTTATTGTCATTGCGGCAGGATGTACCACAACGGTGTATTCACCGGCTTCACCGGGTGTCCATGTGTCGGTGATATTATTTGCGGCGGAGGTATTGAAAGCCATTTCCCCTTTTTTCAGTGCATCGGCGGAAAGTGTCACGGCTCCCTGTGCAGGAATATAACAGGGGTACTCCTCCTTGCCGGGTGTGATGGTGAAGCTGTCACGGAGAGTGCCGGTCCAGGAAAAGGTGCCGTCTTGCTCGACAGCCATTTCAGAGTATGCACCTTTGCTTGCCACATAGAGTTTTTCTATCGGGTCGGGATTATAGGTGCGGGTGGAAAGAGTCTTTTCGGCAAGATTTGCAGAAACGATATAGTTGCCTTCACAGTTGCTTCTCACGGCACACTGGCTGCCGAAGAGCAGAGTGTTGTCGGTGAACGGGGCGAGGCCGAAGCCGGCATCATTCGAGGTGGCAATCTTTGTGCTCCACCCCTTATCTCCATCATAAGCGGTGAAGCAAAAAGCATTGTTTTTATTAAAATGCCCCTTATAAGTGAACACACTTTCGCCCTCCTTATCCATTTGATTGAATTTCCAGCCGGTAGGGTCGCCTACGAAGTAGAGGTTGTCAATGATGCAGCTGATGGTGCTTTCCACAACATTGACCGAGAGATTATAATAGTTGGTCTGGCCATCTTCGACCTGATAAAAACAATCGCCGGGACGGTCGGTAGGGTAGTAGTTCAGATTTGTGGCTGAAACGCCTTTCCAGTTTATAGTCTGCTTTTCGGTCAGGCCGAAAGCTTTTGCATTGACGCCGCAGACGCTTGGCTTATCGGCATAAATCTGTAAAGCGCCCGGGCTGCCTGCATTCAGCACGCCTATATATCGGTAAACTCCATTGCCAAGATTCTCCATAGGTGTGGCTGCCGAATTATCCCATCCGCCGGGGGTGGCATCGCCAAGGAGATATAGATTTTCGGGATAGGTAATCGACTCTATTGTCATAGTGCTCAGGTCGGCCGGCATCACGATGTTGTATATGAGCGGCCGGTCATTGCCGGCAACCTGAAAGCCCTGACCTTTAGCGACGGTCACAGGCACAGTTTTGCCGACAGCCTGAGCCAGATATTTGCTGTTGAACGCATTGCCGATTTTAAGATCCTCGGGGAGGGGAGCGGAGAAGGCTGCGGTGAAGTCGGGCAGCAGCGACGAAGCATTACATGCTGCTTCGTCGCCGCTGAGGATACCGTCGGTGTACATCTGCCAGGTCTGTGTGCCGTTGCCGAAATTCACCGAGAAGTGGAATTTGCCGTCATCGCTGCGGTCTACGATGTATGGCTTGGAGGGGTTCCAGCCGGGCTTCGTTCCGTTAATCTCAATTTTGTCGGAGCATAGGAGCGCGAGCTGACGGTGGATTTTCTTATCGTTCTGAGCGGTGATTTTGATGTCGTCGAGATATATGGTTTTGCCTGAGGCGGAACTGTCGCCGGCGGGGGTAATCATAAGCCAGTTGATGCGGCTCCAGTCGAAGCCCTTCTCTGAAGCATCGGGCTGCTCTTTCCATTGACCGTCGCAGCCGTGATATTGCAATTCGCTCAGGGGAATGGATATTTTGTGCCACTGGCCGTCGGGGGTAAGCTGCCGGGTGGCGTTGCTGTTTCCGTTCGACGACAACGTGGCCGACATACGCCACTGGCGTGGCTCGCCGTCGATATAGTGCTGAAAATAGAATTCCAGCGAATTAATCTTGTCGGTGGTGCGGGCCATGAATTCAAGGCTGCCGCCCGCCGCCTGCAGGCGGCTTGCATTGGCCGGGAGCCAGATTTCAAACCATACTCCGCCGGTAGTGTTGGCCACATTATAGCGGATGCAGTTGGCACCCTCGGCGGGGTTGTCCTTGCAGTAATAGTCGAGATATTTCTCGCTTACGTTCTTCGATGTTCTGTATTGGCACCAGGGGTCGGTGCTGTCGCTGTAGAAAAGGAGCGGCCTGGGTGCGCCGGCGAACTTCTCCGGGAGAGGCAGCCCCAGCGCCTCCATCAGTTCTGTGTCGAGCTGGTCGTAAATCTGCGAGCCGTCGAAAATGCTGAAGTTGACGAGCAGCTGGTCGTTGTATTGCCAGAGAGTCCAGGGTATATTATCCTCGGCAAGAGCATCGGCCACGGCTTTGAGCCAGCGGTAGCGGTCGGCCGATGCGCAAGTGTTGAGCGCACCGAATTCGCCGCAGAACACCAGCTTGCCATGCTGCTTAGCCCAGTCGGCAGCCACTTTGATTTCCTCCTTGATCTTCTCTACGGTGCCATATTCGGGATAAGTGTTATAGTAAGTCACACGGTCGGCCAGCGGAGCCCATTCTGCCGGGATTTCGGGCATACGTGAGGCATCGTGAGGAAAGGGAATGTCAGCCAGATATTGTTCATATTCGCACCAATATGCACCCTGATGTGAGAACATCATCGGGCGATAATAGTGGAAGGTGTAGACTACTCTCGGGTCGTTGTATTCAGGCAGCTCTTTCAGCCTGTCGTACTCGCAGCCCCAGGGAGTGGCGATGATTATGAGGTCGGGGTCGCAGGCACGCACTTCCTTGATGATGCGGCCCTGCATAGTGCCCCAGGTTTGCTTCATATCGGGGAAGAAAGGCTCGTTGCACAGCTCAAGTGCCACCTTGTCGTGACCCTTGTAGCGGAGGGCAAGCTGTTTGCACCCTTCTCTGATAATATCCTCGCCATCGCTCGGGAATTCCTCAACCGAGAGGCTATGATGGTCGAGAATCACCCACAGACCGCGGCTTGTGATAAGTTCTACTGCCTTGTCGAGATTCTGCAGGTATACCTCGTTGAGGGTATAGGTGGGCGCCGCGCCCATATTCAAGTGGAAGTTGACGGGCAGTCGCACCACATCCATTCCGAGGCTCTTGATAAAATCGAAATCTTCTCCGGTGATTTTATGCATATCCACCTGCGAGGCCCTGCGGTCGAACCAGGCATTGACATTCACGCCTTTGTGAAAAGGCACTTCCTTCAGAGCCTCGCCAACTGCCGGTTGTGATGAAGAAGCCGTCGCAGCGGCCTTTGCCCGGAAAAATTCCGGGCAAATGGCTGCTGAGAGGGCAAGTAAAGAAATAAAGATACTTTGAATATTTCTCATCGAGAATAAAATAGGATTATGGGGGAGGTTACGTCGAAATCATTGTTGAAAAAGAATTAGTGGAGAACTACTTTCTGAGCCTGTTCGTCCTGCACGCGGATGTAGATACCGCAGCCGGGGTTCTCTACCTTACGGCCGGTGAGGTCGAAATAGGTGGCGGGAGCGTTGACATTGTCAAGGCTTACATTGCTGATGCCGGTGGTGCTGCCATTATCCACACCCAGAGTCATAGCCGAAGGATTAAATCGCACGGTATATATGCCTGAGCTGGGGATGTTCCACTTGTTGTTGACATTGTTGTCGGCGGTGGTGTTGAAAACAGTTTCATCGTTGGCAAGTCCGTCGCCGGGCACTTCTACGGTTTCAATCGTGGGCATATAGCAGGGATATGCGGCAGAGTTAGTGGTGGTTACGGTGAAATCGCCGCTCAGAGTGCCGGAATAGCAATAAGTGTCAGTTGTTCCGGGTTCGATCACCATCTCATGGTAGGTGCCGTTGTTCAGCACATACAGCTTGTTGATTGGGTCAGGGTTGTAGGTGCGGGTGGAGACAGTTTTGCGCGGCAGGTCAACTTTAACGATATAGTATCCGTCGCAGGTGTTGTGCATCGAGCAAGGACTTTGATGTTTTAACGTGTTATCACTGAATGGTGTCAAACCAAATGAAGCATCGCCGTAGGCAGGCGCAATTGTATTATTGTTCCAGGCGTTGGTAGATGAGAAAGTGAAGGTTCCTGCATTACCATCCGGTTTATCAAAATGTCCTTTATAAGAGAAAACACCGTTACCTTCATTCTCCATCTCGACAAATGTCCAATCATTACCGACACGTGTGGGCGTGCCTACGATATACAGTTTGTCGATGTAGGCATTGATAGTGCTGGTGACAAGATTTAAGGTCAGCACATATTTTTTAGTTTCTGTGACCTTGTAGTAGCAATCGCTATGACGGGTGACATAATAATTAAAGGTAGGATTGGCAACACCAGAACTGCTTATTTCGACCGGTGAATTGGGGCCGAGCGCTTGTGCATTGACGCCGCAGACGCTTGGCTTATCGGCATAAATCTGGAGAGCGCCAGGGGAGCCGGCTTTCAGCTCACCTACATAACGATAAATACCATTGTCGAGATTCTGCATAGCGGTAGCTTGAGCTGCATCCCATCCACCCGGAGTGGCATCGCCGTAGAGATAGAGAGCTTCGGGATAATCGATTGATTCGATTGTCATTGTGCTAAGGTCGGCCGGTATCACAAAGTGGTATGTCATAGGCTGACCATGGCACTCCAATACTTTAAAGCCCTGACCTTTAGCGACCGACATAGGCACAGCTTTGCCTACAACTTCTGCAAGATATTTAATATGGAAGATGTTGCCACTCTCCATTTCGGTGGGAGGTGTATCGAAAGCTGCTCGGAAGTCAGGGATGATAGCAGAGGCGCCTTGTGCAGATCCGTCGGCAGGCTCTATGCCGTTGGTAAACATCATCCAGGTCTGGTCGCCTATGCCGTAACGCACAGTGAATCTGAATTTACCATCGTCGGAGCGATTTATTACATAAGGTGCACTCGAATTCCAACCCGGGTTTGTGCCATTTATCGTGATGCCAGGCGAGCATACCAAGCCGATTTTTTCATAGTCTTCGGCATAGGCCTGAGAGGAGCCTGCTGCCAGGATGAGGCCGAAAGATAGGAGTTTGTAAATATTTGTCATCGTTAGTATATCTGAATAATGTGTTTATGGAAGCCGACCTCAGCGGCGACTGCCCCGGCAGTGCGTCGGGGCAGTGCCCGCTGAGAGGCTATATCAGTTTATCGGAGAACAACTTTCTGAGCGTTTGCACCCTGAACGCGGATGTAGATACCATTGGAAGGATTCTCAATCTTGCGTCCGGTGAGATCGAAGAAGACAGCCTGCTGAGCTTCACCATCAGCTATGATGGCAGCCACACCGGAGGTATCGCCCTTCTCAACGCTGATTGTCTGAGATTCGGGGTTAACCTTGATGGTGTATTCTCCGGCATTGGCGTTCGACCACTTGTTGTTGACATTGTTGTCGGCGGTAGTATTGAAAACCATTTCGCCGTTGGCAAGCCCTTCTTCAGGAACAGCTACAGCTTCCTCAGCCGGCATATAGCAGGGATATGCAGCCTGACCGGGAGTGATGGTGAAATCGCCGCTGATGGCTCCTACCCAATAGTAGATGCCGTCGGAGCGCTTGGTCATCTCAGTAAACTTGCCGCCATTTGCCACATAGAGTTTCTCGATGGGGTCGGGGTTGTAAGTGCGGGTTGAGAGAATGCCATTGGCAAGGTCGGCCGAAACGATGTAGTAGCCGATGTAGACATTCTTCATAGCAGCCTGGCTGCCGAAGAACAGGGTATTGTTGGTGAATGCGCCAAGGCCGAATTCTGCATCGGCGTCGGGAGCGACTTTAATATCCCAGCCTTCTGTAGCGGTGAAGCAGAATGCTTCGCCGGGAGCTTTAAAGTAGCCTTTATAAGTGAATACGCGATTGCCTTCATTCTGCATCTGCACGAAATTCCAGTCGGAGGGTACACCGGTGAAATAAAGGTTGTTGACTACAACATTAATGGTGAGGTTGACCACGTCGACTGTCACTACATATTCATTGGTCTGACCTTCGGCCACGGTATAATAGCTGGTGGTGGGGCGGCCGGTCTCATAATATTTCAACGAGGTGTCAGATACGCCCAGCGATGTAATCACCTGAGGCTCTGCCGGGCCATAGGCCTTCGAGTCCATACCGCATACAAGGGGATCGTCGCCGTAAATCTGGAGAGCGCCCGGAGAGCCGGCTTTCAGCTCGCCCACATACTGGTAGATGCCGTCGCCAAGATTTTTCATAACGGTGGCCTTGTCCCAGCCGCCGGGGGTGGCATC
Organism: Bacteroidales bacterium; assembly: GCA_004554255.1. Classification (GTDB taxonomy): domain Bacteria; phylum Bacteroidota; class Bacteroidia; order Bacteroidales; family Muribaculaceae; genus CAG-873. Next base: position 3,155 of record SFNC01000053.1, on the reverse strand, counting down.
GCCTATGATGTAAAGGTTTTCAGGATATTCAACCTTTACTTCCAGCTTTTCAACCGATACGATTTTCATTTCGCTGAGGTCGGCGTTGATTTCCATTTTATAGACCTGCTCTTTGGTGGCTTCAGAACCGCCGCCTACCCAGAATCCGCCGTCGGGATCGAGGTATACAGGCACACTCTTACCTACAGCATCAGGCAGATACTTCAGATTGAAGCGCTCGGCTGCACCGGCGGTGATTACGATATCGTCGGGTTCAGGATCCATATCGGCGAAAGCCACATAGATGTTGGGAGAGTAGATCGAAGCTTTGAGAGCGCCCCAGTCATTTTCTCCGATGGCATCGGTATACATCTGCCAAAGGCCGTTTTCGCGAGTAAAACGCACGGTGAATTCAAACTTACCGGTAGCAGGGTTGATTTCCACTACCTCGGGAGCAGCGGCATTCCAGCCGATGGCATGGCCGTTAATCTCGATATTCTCGCCCATAAAAGCGATTTTATCGAAAGTTCCCTCTGCATAGGCTGCCGAACAGCCGGCTGCCAATGCAAGACAACTTGCAAGAAGTTTGGAGAATTTTTTCATGATAAAAATATTTAAAAAGTTATAGATGATGGGATTTTTTAACTGTGGCTAAATTCTCATTTAGTGATGCGGATATCATCAAAGTAGATAGTTTTGCCCGACGACATACGGTCGCCGTTGGGCGTAATCATCAGCCAGTTGACGGAGCTCCAGTCAAATCCATCTTCGCCGGCATCAGGACGCTCTTTCCCGTCGCCTGAGCAGCCGTGATATTTCATTTCGCTCAGGGGAATCGAGATTGTGTGCCACTGGCCGTCGGCCTCAAGCTGGCGATTGGCGGCGGAGTTGCCGTTCGACGATATTGTGGCAGCCATACGCCACTGGCGGGGAGCACCTTCTTTATACTGCTGGAAATAAAATTCGAGCAATTTGAACTTGGAAGTGGTGCGTGCTTTGAACTCGAGCTTGGCTCCGGCATCATAGAGCTTGCTTATATCGGCGGGGAGCCAGATCTCAAACCACACACCTCCGGTGGGGTTCATCACGTTGTAGCGGATGCAGTCGGTGCCTTCGGCAGGATTGTCTTTGCAATAGTAATCGAGGTATCTTTCGCCGCCGTTCTTGTCGGTGCGCATATTGCACCAGGGCTCGGTTGTGTCGCTATACAGTGTAAGCGGAAGCGGACCGGATGCAAATTCGGCCGGGATTGTTATGCCGAGAGCTTTCATCATATCAAGGTCAAGCTGCTCGTAAATCTGGGCGCCCTTGAAGATGCTAAAGTTAATCAGCTGTTGGTCGTTGTACTGCCAGATTGTCCAGGGGATATTTTTCTCGTTCATAATATCGCCTACAGCCTTGTACCAACTGTAGCGGTCGGCCGGCTCGGAGGTGTTGAGCGCGCCGAATTCACCGCAGAAAACCAGCTTGCCGTGCTGAGCGGCCCAGTTGGCCACTTCGGTAATTTCTTCGCGAATCCTGCTTACCGTAGCTGCTTCCTTATAACTGTTGTAAAGGAATGTAAGATATGATTCCTTCTGCCATTGGTCGGTGATAGCAGGTATGCGGGAGGCATCATACGGGAATGGATAGCCCGAAAGTTGCACGAAGTTTTCATCCCAGTAGGCACTCTGGTGAGTGAATAACGTAGGATTGTAATAATGGAAGGTATAAATTACTCTCGGGTCGTTGTATTCAGGCAGGTCCTGAAGTTCTTTCGGCCCGGAGCCATAGCCTGTTGCGACAATGATGAGATTAGGATCGCAAGCACGCACCGCCTTGATGATGCGTCCCTGCATCGCAGGCCAGTGGAGCGACAGATATCGGCCGAAAGGCTCGTTGAAAAGCTCGAGAGCCACTTTGTCGCGGCCCTTGTAGCGGAGTGCGAGTTGCTTGCAGCATGCTGTGATGAGCGCTTCGCCGTCGCTGGGGAATGTCTCTACCGAGAGGCTGTGGTGGTCGAGAATCACCCAAAGACCACGGCTGGTGATGCTGTTGACAGCAGCGTCGAGATTGGCCAGGTAGCCCTCATCGAGTTTGTAATCGGGAGCCTCACCAACATTGGAGTGGAAGTTGATAGGCAGACGTACTACGTCCATACCGAGTTTTACCAGATTGTCGAAATCGCAACCCTTGATTTTGTTGGGATCAACCTGCGATGCAGCGCGGTCGAACCAGGCATTGATATTCACACCTTTGTGAAACGGAATCTCGGTAAGCGGCTCGCCTACAGCGGGATCGGGCAGCTCGGCGGGCTGGGCAGCCTTTGCCTGCTCAAGGGGCTCGTCGCGCCACTCATCGGTGCATGATGCGGCCATTGTGAGCGCCGCAAGGCAAATGATATATTTAAGAGATTTCATATTAATCCTTCAGTTTAAGTGTTGTGTAGTGATTTAATATCCGGGGTTATTGAGCACCTGTCCACGGCTTTCGTCGATCACATACTGCGGCAGCGGGAACAGTACCATATAATCCTGAGCCGAAGATGATGCGCGATATTTGCGCGCATAATCGATATAAAGGCCGTAGCGGATGAGGTCGGAACGGCGGCATCCGCCTTCAAACCACAGCTCGTGGCCGCGCTCGGTGAGGTTGGCTTGGAGGAAATCGTAGAGAGAGGAGAATCCGGTATATGCTTTCAGCCCGGCACGTGTGTGCACGCGGTTGAGAAGCTCCAGAGCCTCGGGAGTAACAGAATTGGCTTCGCGTGCAAGCGCTTCCGACATCATCGTAAGCACATCGGCATATCGGAGCAGAATAAGGTCGATTGCGCTGCTCACGCCCGTGTCATTGGGGTCTTCACCATATTTGATAGGCAGAGGACCATCTTCCAGACCTACGCCGGGGTTGGCTTTATTGTAGCGCACACCGTCGTTGCTCACATAGTCGCCTACAAGCACTTTCAGACGCTCGTCGGTGGGCTCGAAGGTCTCGTAAAACGACCACAGTACGTGCCAGCCGTTCCATTTCTGGATGTTTGTATTCTTTGTAGGATAATCTGAGGGGAGCACATGCGCATACCAGATCTGGCCATTGTTTTCATTGGTGCAGCTATAATACTCCCCGATTTTCAGACAGACACAATTATGGCGGTATGACGAACAATCGCTATATTTGTAAAAAGAAGAAAATCAAAA
>SFNC01000165.1 GCA_004554255.1 Bacteroidales bacterium | reverse complement strand
CAGCACGGGGTAGATGTGGAACACGCTCTGCGCCACGCGCCCTTCGTAAGGCAGGCGCACCAAAGGGTTGGTGATATGGGTGTTGTAAAAGCGTGCCACATTGCGGCGGCGGGCATTGTCGGCGTCGAGCCGCGGCAGTTTCACGTTGAGCACGGCTGCCTGTATCTCCGAGAGGCGGCTGTTGATGCCTTGCACGCGGTGCACGTATTTCTGTTGTGCGCCGTAGTTGGCAAACATGTGCACGGTCTGCGCCAGTTCTTCGTCGTCGGTCGTCACGCAACCGCCGTCGCCAAGTGCGCCGAGGTTCTTGCCGGGATACATACTAAACGCTGCGGCATCGCCCATGCTCCCGGTTTTCTTGCCGCCGGTGCTGGCACCGTGCGCCTGCGCCGCGTCTTCGAGCACCATGATGCCCCGGCTGTGGGCAAGGGCGTTGATTTCGTCCATCGGACAGGGGTGACCATAGAGGTGCACGGGTATCACCGCCCGCGTTTTCGGCGTGAGATGCGGCAGGAGGGTCTGCGCCGTCATCACGAAGTCTTTTCCCACATCGCAAAACACTGGGCGCAATCCTGCGCGGTTCACCGCCTCGGCCGTAGCCACAAAAGTCAGCGCGGGCACGCACACTTCGTCGCCGTCGCCCCACCCTTTCAGACGTTTCCACGCCATAAGCACGAGGGTCAGCGCGTCGAGTCCGTTGGCCACGCCCACGCAATGCCTTGCGCCCACGTAGTGCGCAAAGTCGCGCTCGAAAGCGGCGAGTTCCTCCCCGTACAGATAGCGTCCGCCTGCCACAACGGCCTGTATCCTTTGAGACAGTTGGGGCTCAAAGGAGGCTGAAATCAGTTGCAAGTCGTAATAGGGAATGTGCACGGGGAAAATAATATATTTATTGATAGACTAATCTAAGGGATTTAGACAAAAACCATAAAAACCGCTTGCGCCGTTTGAAGCCCAAGGGCACGCCGCTGGGCTTAACGCCGGGCATTAAAGCCTTTCGGCTTATGCTCGCCCTTAATCCCTACGGCTGCGGTCGGTGCCCGCCCGCTTCAAACGAAGCAAGCAAAAAACAGAAAAAAGTGGACAATTGCTTTTTACTGTAAATAGTAAGGACGATATGCTTTACTTTTTCCTGTTTTTTTGCTTGCCCTGTGTGGGCGGGCGGGAACCGATCGCTGCCTTAGCAGATTAAGCACCAAACAAAAGTCGGCAGACTTTTAGGTTGGGGCTTAATCGGATAAGGCAAGCCGATAGGCCACACAGGGCAAGCGGTTTTGATTGTTTTTGTCAAAACAGCCAGCGTTTTCATCTACTTTGGCGTCGCCGCCACGAGGCTTTCGAGCGAGACAATGTAGCGGTCATAGCACACCGCGTGACCGCCAAATCCTTCTTTCTGGAAGATAAGGCCCTCGTTGATGCGCCCCGTCTCGGGTTCATTGGAAATGCCGAAATCGAAATAGGCGCGGTTGGAATATTTCTCCAAGAGGGTGGCGAAGAGCAGATCGAGCGCACCACAAGTGCGGGCTTCTGTGCCGGCGGCGATGTATTGCGCGTGCACCACCTTACCGCAATCGAAACACAGAACACCGGCGAGCAACGCTCCGTCACGCTCTGCCGTGTAGAGTTTTATCTCATTGGGAAATAAAGATTTAAGCTGCTTTATCTCTTGCAAAGAGTGAACAGGACGAACACCATGCCGCTGCTCCAAAGTTTCGGTGAGCAAGTCCCAATAAGCGGGATAATCCTCGTCCGCCAAAGCCTCGCTTTTCTCGCTGCGAATACGCAAATCTGCATTTTGCGCCTGGCGGCATTTGCGCCCGCGCAGTTCCGAGAGCGGTAGCGGGTTGCGAAGGTTGACCGCCGTGGACACGTTGCGCGTTTCGAGCGTTGCCCCTGCGCGGTAGAGCCAATAGAGAGGCTCTTCCGTGGGCTGGCGGTGATAGATATAAGGCGTAGGCTTATACACTAATTGCTTATAGCCTTGTGCAAGATAATATTTGGCGGCGGCATGGAGCATTTTGCCCGTAAGCATCGCCGTGGCCTTGTCGCCCAGCAGCAGTCCGCCATAAGTCAGTCCGCCGTGGCTTTCCACAGTTGTCGCATCGCGGCACGAGCGATTGGCAGGCAGCAGGCCGAGCAGTTTATTACCGTCATAAATCAGCAGCGAAGCGTCTTCAAAACGGTCGCTGTGGTACTCCATAAAGTCGCGGCGGAACAGGAACGTGCCGTTGCGCGAAGCAGCGGCGAAAGCGTCCCAAGCCTTTCGGGTAGACCCATTATTTATATATGGAGTAACGGTTATCATTTACTTTCCATTATTAGTAGACGAGTTTACAAGTAAACGAGTAGACGAGACAAGTTTCTCATGTAAAATATCAATTAGCAAGACATCTCTGTCTTGTTTACTTGTTTACTAGTTTACTCGTTTACTAAATCGTTCCATTTACCGCTTCGGAGAACTCGCCGAGCGTTTGGATATAGCCGCTTTCGTCGTAGTCGTACTGCGCGAGGCAGAGGCACACGGCATCGGCAGAGAAGTCGAAGAGCGTGCACCACACCATGGGCGGCACATACAGTCCCTCGTTGGGATTGGAGAGGTGCACAATGGTTTCAAGGTCTTTGCCGTTGTTGATTTTCACGGAAAAGGAGCCGTGCACGGGCACGATGACTTCAGGGCAGGTGCGGTGGGCATGGCAGCCGCGCGTGGCGCCTGCCGGCACGCCGGTAATCCAAAACACGCGCTCGAACTTGAAAGGCAGGGCGTTGTCGCCGTTTTGCACGCACGTCAGATTGCCTCGCTCGTCCGTGTGGGTCGCGATGCTCAGG
>SFNC01000164.1 GCA_004554255.1 Bacteroidales bacterium | reverse complement strand
TCGTCGATTGCTGGCTTCACCTCAGCATAGCTCGAGCAAGCTCGGCTCTGCATTCGGTTTGCGCAGCAATTCCTAATTCCTAATTCCTAATTCCTAATTAAAATAAAGAATATGACTAAAGAGAATAAATCGAGGCTTATTAAGTTCCTGTGGAATCTTGCCTCAGCAATTTTGGCAGCAGTCGGCACCGCTCTTGGGGTGAGCTGCGCAGTAGCGTAGATCGGAGCAGTGGGGTGCGGTCTTACACGAGGTAAGACCCTACAGCGGCGGGACAGAGGCAAGGCTGCGCATAGGCCGCGGGCGAACCCCCGTTCCCAGTGGCTGCGCAAAGAGAGAGAGGGGGATTGAGCGTTTCACGTTTCAGTGTTTCAGTTGTTTCTGGAACTATGAATATGGTAAGTATAATAAACTCCGTCTGGAATCATATCCGGACGGAGTTAATTATATGTTCCAATTTTGTTTAAGACAATGTGCTTATATACTCGGCACAACAGTCGGCACAGCGCTCACCATCCACTCCGGCCGAGACAATGCCACCGGCATAACCTGCTCCCTCGCCACAGGGGAAGAGACCACGCAGGCGGATGTGCATGAGAGTGTCGGGAGTGCGGAGGATGCGTACGGGAGAGGATGTGCGGGTCTCAACGGCTATCACAACTGCCTCATTAGTAAGGAATCCACGACTTTTGCTGCCGAAAAACTTGAAGCCCTCGCGCAAGCGACGGGACACATGGTCGGGCATCCAGAAATGAAGGGGCGAGGAGATAAGTCCGGGGGCATAGGAGGAACGGGGAAGGTCGTAGCTGAGCTTGCCATTGACGAAATCCACCATACGCTGGGCGGGGGCTGTCTGCTTCATATTGCCCTGCTGCCAACAGTCGGCCTCAACCTTCTCCTGGAAGTGCATCATCTTCAGAGGTCCGTCGCCCTCTACATCCTCGGGGCGCAACTCCACCACCATACCACTGTTTGACCACTGTCCGCCTCGATTGCTCGGACTCATCCCGTTGACTACTATCTGACGCTCGCCCGTGGCTGCGGGGATGATGAATCCGCCGGGGCACATGCAGAAGGAATAGACGCCACGCTGATCGACTTGGGTGACGAAGGAATATTCGGCTGCGGGGAGATACTTCCCCCTGCCCTGCTTGTTGTGATACTGTATGCGGTCGATGAGTTCGGAGGGATGCTCAAGGCGCACTCCCACGGCAAGGCCCTTGGCCTCGGTCTCGATACCGCTCTCGGCAAGATAGCGATAGACATCACGGGCACTGTGACCTGTGGCGAGAATGACTGGCCCACGGAACACCCGCTGCTCGCCGCTCTCCACGCCCACAGCCTCCACGCCTACAACAGTGTCGCCATCGAGAAGGAGGCGAGTCATGCGGGTGAGGTGGTGCACCTCGCCTCCACATCTTATTATTGTGTTGCGCATATTCTCGATGACACGAGGCAAGCGGTCGGTGCCGATATGGGGATGGGCATCGCTGAGAATATCCACCGACGCTCCATGCTGACAGAATACATTCAGAATTTTATCTACATTGCCGCGCTTCTTACTGCGTGTGTATAACTTGCCGTCGGAATAGGCCCCTGCCCCACCCTCGCCATAGCAATAGTTGCTCTCGGGATCAACCTTCTGCGTCTTGGTAATCTTGGACAGGTCGCGCTTGCGCTCATGCACATCTTTTCCCCGCTCGATAACGACAGGACAAAGTCCGTGCTCAATGAGACGGAGGGCGGCAAAAAGACCGCCAGGTCCCTCGCCTACCACCACTACCCTCTTGCCCGAAGAGACATCGGGATAATGGGTGGGCACGTATTCTGTGGCAGGAGGTTCCTCGTTGATAAAAATCCTTACAGTGAGATTTACATATACAGGATTATGGCGCGCGTCGATGCTGCGCTTGAGTATTCTCAAGCCTCTGATTGTGCGGGCGTCGATGCCCTTTTCACGTGCAATATATTCCTTAACTGTGGCGGCTGAATATGCTATATTCGGCAGCACTCTAATCTGATAATCGTTTGTCATAGGTGCAAAGTTACGGCAAAAATTGAAAAAAAGTGCTATAAGACGCGTTAAAAGTGGTTAATAACATTGATTATCCGCAGATAATTTGTATCTTTGCACCAAGATATAATAAAAAACGATTAGTATGCAACAAAGATTTATAGCCGGCCCGTGCGTTATTGAGTCAGCGGAACTGCTCGACACAGTGGCACAGGAACTTGTGAGAATAAACAACAAGTTGGGCACCGACATCATATTCAAGGCCTCGTTTGACAAGGCCAACCGCACGTCTATTCACTCTTTCCGCGGCCCCGGAATGGACAAGGGTCTGCAGATGCTTGCCGACATCAAGAGCAAGTATGGATTGCGCCTGCTCACCGACATCCACGAGAGCTATCAGGCAGCACCCGTGGGCGAGGTGGTGGATGTGATACAGATACCGGCATTCTTATGCCGACAGACCGACCTGCTCGTGGCTGCCGCCAAGACGGGAAAGACGGTGAACATCAAGAAGGCACAATTCCTGAGCGGCAATGACATGCGCTATCCCGTGGAGAAAGCCCGCGAGGCAGGGGCCAAGGACGTGTGGCTGACGGAGCGGGGAAACATGTTCGGATATAACAACCTGATTGTGGATTTCCGCAATATTCCGGATATGCTGCAGATAACAGAGACGGTGGTGATGGATTGCACCCACAGTGTGCAGCGGCCTGGGGGCGCTGGGGGCAAGACGGGCGGCGACCGACAGTTTGTGCCGGCTATGGCATTGGCTGCCAAGGCGTTCGGCGCCAACGGATGGTTCTTCGAAGTGCATCCCGACCCCGACAAGGGACTT
>SFNC01000163.1 GCA_004554255.1 Bacteroidales bacterium | reverse complement strand
TGCCGGTGACGCAGATAGCAATAGGCAGCAACCTGCTGATTATGGACTGGATAACGGATCTGGTAAAGATAAACCGCAGTTTCATAGTAAAGCGCGACCTGCCCAAGATGGAGGCCCTGAGCGCGGCCAGACATCTGAGCGGGTATATACATTATACAATATCGCAGATGCACGACAGTATCTGGATAGCCCAGCGCCAGGGACGAGCCAAGGACTCGAACGACCGTACGCAGGAGAGCCTGATAAAGATGCTGACACTCGCGGGCGAAGGATGCACACGTGATTCCATCATGGAGCTGAATCTTCTGCCGGTGTCAATCTCGTACGAGTATGACCCTAATGATTATCTGAAAGTACGTGAGTTCCTGCTGAAACGCCGTGATCCGGACTTCAAGAAATCGCAGCACGACGACCTTTTCAGCATGGAGACGGGTCTCACCGGGTACAAGGGTCATGTGCACTTCAGCTTTTCGCCGTGCATAAATTCGGAACTTGAGAAGAGTGACGGCTCTAACCGCGCCGAGGCGGTGACGCTGGCGTGCGAGGCAGTGGACCGGTCCATTTTCCGCGGGTATCACCTGTATCCGATAAACTACATAGCGTACGACGTTGTTAATAATACAGATAAATATAAATCGCATTACACTGCCGCGGATGTGGCATCGGTGGACGAATACGCCAACCAGCAGCTTGCGAAGGTTGACGTACCCGAAGTAACAGAAGAAGAGCGCGAGTACATGCGAATGATGTTGCTGAATATGTACGCTAATCCCGTGCACAACAAGGAGATGGCCGAAAGCGGTATGCTCTGACGGGGTTGCTGTATACAGCCGCTTTACCCTTTAACTTACTCTCCTCGATACTGAAATGCGACTGCCCTATCTGCTACTGACACTGTTACTTGTATTTAATGTATTTATAGATGTGTATATCTATAAATGTATAAGCAGTGCCGGGCGCGGAAAGACGTGGCATCGTGTGCAGTTGTGGAGCGCCGTGCTGTTTGCGTTGCTGTTTATATCGGTGCTTGTCATGCCTGTAAGGAGCGCGACAAACTCGATGCTTGTGGGGGTGATGTGGATGATATTTGTCTATGGCTCGGTGTATGTGAGCAAGTTTGTCTTTGTGGCATTTGACGCACTTTCGCGGCTGCCCCGGCTTTTCAAGCGCGGACAGTGGCGGTGGCTGAGCATGACCGGCCTGGGAATCTCGGTAATAACATTCCTGTGCATGTGGTGGGGTGCTCTTGTGACGCGACTGAGCCTTGATACCTTGGATGTTACGTATACAGACTGCAATCTGCCTGCGGGCTTGGACGGCTTCAGAATAGCGCAAATCAGCGACATACATCTGTCTACTTACGACGGAGACACTGCGTTTGTGCATAAATTAGTGGAGCATATAAACAGCCTGGATGCTGATATAGTGGTGTTTACGGGCGATATGGTGAGCCGTAACAGCGATGAGGCAGAGGCTTACGTGGCTCCGTTGTCGCGTCTGCATGCCCGTTACGGGGTGTATTCGGTGCTCGGGAATCACGATTATGGCGACTATGAGGACTGGCCCTCGGCAGCTGCCAAGGCAAAAGACCATTCACGTCTGATAGAACTGCAAAGGCGTATGGGCTGGCGGCTTTTGCGCGACGAAACTGCGCGCATCCCCGTGAACGGCGACACGCTGGTACTCATAGGGGTGGAGAATATAGGACGTCCGCCCTTCAAGGCGTACGGCAATCTGAGAAGGGCGTACGAGACACCCGGCGACAACCGATTCAAAGTGCTCCTCAGCCATGACCCCTCGCATTGGGAGAAGGAGATAAAAGACAATCCTGAGAATAATATCAATCTGACCCTTTCGGGGCACACACATGCCATGCAAATGGAGTTCTTCGGGATGTCTCCGGCCTCGGCTGTCCACAAGTACTGGTCGGGAATGTATACCGACAAATACGGCAAGGGGCTGTATGTAAACATCGGCACCGGCACCGTGGGCTATCCGGCACGCATGGGGTCGGCCCGGCCCGAGATAACATTAATCACGCTAAAACGGGGATGACGGACAGCATGAATACAGCGATACTTTGCCTTGGTAGCAATACCGAAGACCGCGCCATTATTCTCCGTGATGCTGTTGCGGCGCTGACGGAGTTCGCCGAGGCTGTAAGCTGTTCGGAGGTGTATGACGGCCCGTCGCATAACGGTATCGGCCGCGATTATCTGAACACGGTTGTTGTAGTTAGAACGACGAAGGAAATTTCGGAAGTTGACGCCATAGGCAAGGAGCTGGAAACGAGAGCCGGCCGCACACCGGAGTCCAAGACCACAGGTGTAATGCCGCTTGACATAGACCTTGTGGTCTGGAACGACCAGGTGCTCCGGCCGTACGATTTCAGCCGTCCGCATTTCACGCGCGGCCTTATCCAGCTGTTATAACCTGTTCGACAATAAATGTTAATGCAGGGGCGGTGTAATTTAAATTAATATTATTTAAATTTAGCGCGTAATAATTTTTGATTATCCGGATGCGTAAACACCTCACACAGAGTGAATTTTAATCTCGCGCAGAGTACGCTGAGCGCGCGGAGGGAGTTCTGTGGAACTCTCGCAGAGGAAATTTTTATGGTGTCTTTTCCTGATTTTGGTTGACTGTAAGGAGTCTTAACCCCTGATAAAAGTTGACTCGGAGAGGGAAAGAGTTCGCAGAGGTAAATCGCGAATGCGATTTAATTGTTGATTATCCGGAGGCGTAAACACCTCACACAGAGTGAATTTTAATCTCGCGCAGAGTACGCTGAGCGCGCGGAGGGAGTTCTGTGGATGTCTTTCCCTGAAAAAAGTTGACTCATAAAAATGCAAAATAATGAGTGAACAAAAACAATTCTTTTACACTCCCTTAAAAGGGAAACCAGTAGATGAA
>SFNC01000162.1 GCA_004554255.1 Bacteroidales bacterium | reverse complement strand
CTCCCTCTTCAACTTGCGAAATTTCCTCGAAAATACACCGCCCCTGCTTTAACAAATATTGGGGAACGGGGTCTAAGTTTTACCGTACTGCCACGAAATGGCGCTATGCCATTTCGTGTTAGCAGACCGCACGAAAAATTCGGCGGTATGAGTCGTTTTTATGGACAAACTGAGATTATACAGATTTTACTTGATCAGCAGATGGAGTTGGACTCATTGGCAAGCTACGATTATGAGAATCGGATTGAGACGAGATAATTTGAATATTATAGATTATTACTGTCCGCTAAACATTTTGAGTTGAATAAAAATTAGGGCTGATTCTTGCAAGGCAAGCGACTAAAGTCGATTACCATTTGCAGGAGTCAGCCCATTATCGTTATTTAGCAGTCGTGAACCAAAACATAAATAACGATGGGCAAAAGTACACATTTCTTCGGACAGCCGGTATATGGTCAGTTAATAAAATCTCTTGACCATGATAAAATAGTTGAAATTAGCCGCAAACAAGATGTTTTATGTTTTAGCGGACAGTAATATTAACATTTACACCCAAATAGGTATTATTCTCTTGTTGGGAATGGCCGCCAAGAACGCCATTCTGATAGTGGAATATGCCATGAATTACCGCAAGGCCGGAAACAGCATACGCCAGTCGGCAATAGATGCCGGCCATGTACGCTTCCGCCCCATCATGATGACAGCGCTTGCGTTTGTATTTGGTGTAATGCCCATGATGTTCGCCACCGGAGCCGGCGCTGCCAGCCGTGTGGCGCTTGGCTCGGCGGTGGTCTTCGGAATGGCGGTAAACGCTATAGTCGGAACACTGTTTGTGCCAAACTTCCGGGAATTGCTGCAGCGTTTCCGCGAGAAATACCTGTCAGGCCTGTTCAAGACAGCCGATCAGTTACCTCCGGAAACAATCTCCGGCAATACATCTGACTCCAAGGACAGTGTATAGTCTGTTTTGTCAGCGTTTAGGAGAGAGGTAGGTGGTGACAGACTCGGAGCCGTTGCGGAAATATCTGGCGCGGATGTCCTTATGCTTGCGCTGTTTGAAGGGCTTGGTGTACAGTGTTGAGGTACAGGTGGGTTCTGTGCCGTCCGTGGTGTAGCGAATCTCTCCACCGGAGTAAGGCGCGTTCATGTAAACTTTGCCTTTGTGGATTTTTATGCCCGGCTGACGCATGTGAACGCGCAGAGAGGCCGGTGCCGCGGTGTACAGCGGCAGTTCTTTTTCGCCGATTATGGCATTGAACTGTGCCTCGGTCCATGTGGAGTCGGCATTCCAGGCGCGTTCGGCAAGCCCCTGAATTTTAGGGAGTAAAAGGGTTGTCACGCCGGCCTCATTACGTACAGTCTCGCCCCACATCTGTCCCTGCACGCCAATAACCTTGCCGGGTACGGAGTCGAGGTTTACGGGACACATTTGCGAAAGATAGCCGCCGAGAGCATCGAACTCGTCAACAGTGCCGCCCCATGTCAGCCCCTGCTCCTCGGGATGCCGAGACGGAGCCATGTCAAGGTAAAAGCGGTTTACGTTGCTGAGTATCACGGGATAACCGGCGGCTACTGCCTTAATTGCGGCGTCGGGTGTTGCGTGCCAGCAGTTTACGCCGGCAGTGACGGGTACAACCTCGCGGTTGAAGTCTGCACCGTGCCCTACGGCAATTTCCTCCCAGCCGAACATGGGTACGCCGCGTTGTTTCAGTGACTTGGCCATCTGGCGTACAAAGTAGGCATGCAGCTCTTTTTCGGTTTTCATGCCATGTTCCGCCATAAATCTTTTTGCTGCATCGGAACCGTTCCAGGACCCCTTGGGAACCTCATCGCCGCCGATATGTATGCCGAGCAGAGGCACGCCGGCTTCGGCATAAATGCCGATGAGTTCGTCGAAAATCCTGTCCATGAATTTGTATGGGCCGGGGAGAGCGGGATTCATCACATTGTCATGGAATGACTGCGCCGAGGTGTATTTGGATGTATCGCCGTCGTGAATGAGACGGTAAGTGTCATCGCCGTCCAGATGTCTGCGTTCCATTGCTTTAATGGCAGCTCTGGCGTGTCCGGGGCTTTCGATTTCGGGAATCACGTCAATGCCAATGGTGTGGGCGCGGCGTATAAAATCTATGTATTGCCGGCGGGTCCAGTAGCCGTTGGCGGTTCCGGTTTTGGAGTCCGGGTTGCCGTCTCCGGCGAAAATCTGGTATAAATGGTCCTTTTCACCATCGGCGGAATAGCCGCGGCGTGCACCTACCGATGTAAGCTCGGGGAGGCCGGTGATTTCAAGGCGCCAGGCCTCATCGTCCACTATGTGGAAGTGGAGCTTGTTCAGGCGGTTGGCGGCGAGAATGTCCAGAAGCTTGTGCATTGTTGCCGGAGTGAGGAAGTTGCGGGCGATGTCTATGTGCTGTCCGCGCCACTGGTGGTCAGGATAATCGGTGATAACGGCATTGGGGAGTCTGCGGCCCTTGTTCGGCTCCAGTACTTTTGCCTTAAGGTGGTAATATACAGCCCATTGCCTATCCGGACGGCAGGATATTATAATGCTGTCGTTACGTATTGTGATAGTGGAAAATTCCGGATTTTCGGGTGCGATATTGCGGAATACCGGGTTTATGGGGATGGTGGATTCGCCGCCGGTAAGCTCCACGCTTTTAAATGCGGGAATAACATCGTAAGGACCGGGTTGCCAGTCTGTTGCGCGCTGCTCGTTGGCGGCATATATCTCGGGGCCGTAGGTCATATAGTCCTTGCCTCTCTGTATCCACTGTTCGGGACGGTCGAGGGGCAGACGGGTATACACGGTGGCTGTGGTGGTGCCGTCGGCATTTACGCGATGCACGCCGTCCGGGGCATAGCGGCTGTTTACAACCTGCCCGTTTGTCTTTATTTCAAAAGTAACCTTACGGTCTCCGTT
>SFNC01000161.1 GCA_004554255.1 Bacteroidales bacterium | reverse complement strand
GGACTCGATTGCAGGCGGCGCCGGTACCCAGCAGGCAAGCTTTTTGTTCAAGCCCGGCAACAAGGTGAAGTTCACCCGGACGGACAATGACAAGTGCTAGATATCTAATTTGTGGCGCATGAGTGTTCTCCTTCTTAATAATTCCTTGTGAGCATCTATGTGGGGGCATCTATACTATTCTTATTCACACAGTGAAAGAACATCTCATGATTACGGTATTCGGCAAAGGACAGTATGGTGTAGTAACCATAGTTTTTCCCGATCTGCTCTTCTATTTTTTGTTTTCGCTTTTCTTCGTTCACCCGGTACAATTCCTCACCGCCCCCAATAAACTATACTCCCCCCTGTGGTCATCAGAAGCTCTCAGAGAGATTCTATCGCGTTTCAGGGTGCGAGGTGTAACCGCAATACGCCTAATGCCTAAAACCGCTCCTAGACGCTCACAGAGGGCGATACTGTTACTCTCTCACACGATATGTATTATGATAGTCTTCTCATCGACAAGAATGCCGATGAATGCGCTCAAGCCATCAACCTCGTCCAGCATGCCGGGGAAATGCTTTGACATGGCAAAGAGCATATCATCGTACACCGCGATCTGATTGGGTACACCCTCACGCCGGGTCACAACACACTTGACTATTTCCGGGAGCTTATCATTTAGCTTGTCTTTGGAAAGAGTGATATACTCGTCTGATCCGTAGAAGAAGTAGTTGTCAAAAATCCTTTTCCCTTGTATAATGGGGAAAAGGATTTTTTGAACAGGAGGGAACCGCCATGAAAAAACTGGTGCTGCTTTTGGCGCTGGCGCTGTCGCTGTGTGCCTGCGGCGCGCCCGCTCCGTCACAGACGCCGGTGGAAACGCCGGCAGAGACCCCGCCCGCCAACACCCAGCCAACCGATCCATTGGAGGGCCTGACACTGCGCCAGAAGGTGGGGCAGTTGTTTGTTGTGCGTCCGGATTCGCTGGACTTCACCCAGACGCAGGAGCAGATCAACGATGCCAAAGCGGAGGGCGTGACCGCCGTCACCGGGGAACTTCTGGCGGCGCTGGAACAGTACCCGGTGGGCGGCATTGCGGTGTTTGGCAAGAACATCCAAAGCCCGGACCAGCTGCGGCAGTTCACCGCCGACTGGAGTACGGCGGGGGACATCCCGCTGTTTCTGGCGGTGGACGAGGAGGGCGGCCGGGTGGCGCGCCTTGCCAACAGCGAGGGCTTTGCTCTGCCCCAATACGAGAGCGCCGCCGCCACCGTGGACGCGGGGGAGATGGGGCGCGAGATCGGGGCGTATCTGAAAGAGTACGGGTTCAATGTGGACTTTGCCCCCGTGGCGGATGTGAACTCCAACCCGGACAACCCGGTCATCGGCACCCGCGCATTCTCGGACGATGCACAGCAGGTCAGACAGCAGGCCGCCGCCATGGCCGAGGGTCTGTGGGAAAACGGGATTCTGCCGGTCTACAAACATTTCCCCGGCCACGGCGATACCGCCGAGGACAGCCATAGCCAGCTTGCCTCCACCCATAAAACGCTGGAGCAGCTGCGGGCGGTGGAATGGCTGCCTTATGAGGGGCAGACGCTCCCCGCCGTCATGGTGGGGCACATCGCCGCCCCGGAGGCGGGCGTGGACGGCCCGGCGTCCCTGTCCAGAACGGCGGTGACGGACTGGCTGCGGGGCGAGCTGGGCCATGAGGGCCTTGTCATCACGGATTCGCTGGCCATGGACGCCATCGCGGCGGCTTATACCCCGGCGGAGGCCGCCGTGCAGGCCATTGAGGCGGGCGTGGATATTCTGCTGATGCCCAACGGCCTGCGGGAGGCATTTGATGGCGTTGTGGAGGCGGTGGAAAGCGGCCGCATCCCCGAAAGCCGCATTGATGAAAGTGTGCGCCGGATTTTGGAAACCAAACGGCAGCTGGGACTTTTAGAGGGGTAAAGCCTAAAATGAGAATACTGTGTCCCGCACCTATTCTGCCAGTAGTTTGGCCATCTGCCGTATTGCATCTTGTTTTTCGGGCGTTAGTTTGCGATACCAATTGAGGAGTTCAATTTCTCTTGGGTTCTCCATATTCTTTTCAGCGTCCTTTCCAGTCACGAGATACTCGGCGCTGACATTTAAGAATTTTGATATCGCCCCCAGATGTTCGCAAAAATTCCTGCTTTTACCGGCTTTCCAGTTGCTATAAACTCCTTTCGGAAGATCTAGGTAGGCTACAAGCTCTGCTTGCATTCTGTTCTGTCGTGTTAGCTCTGCTGAGATTCGAGACAGGATTTCTTCTGCTTCTTTTGTGTTATCCCTATTGTTCATTTACTTTTTCCTCTTGACTAAACTTGCATATGTGATTAAAATAGAGATTAATCTCTGTTTGGAACGAGTGTGAAAGAATGGAATCAAGCCAACCAAGGCCACCAATATTCCCGACCGCACAAGTATACATGAGCGTCCGATAGAGGCCAATGGGACAAGGTTCGGGGACTGGGAAATGGACCTGATAATCGGCAAAAATGGTTATGGGGCTATTCTCGTTTTGGTGGAGAGAAGCACCTCATATTGTATCATCGAGAAGCTTCCTCACGGAAAAAACGCCAAGGGTGTCGCCAAGGCCGTAGTCAGATTGCTTTATGCCTATAGGCTCACCGGGGTATTGACTATCACAACGGACAATGGTAGCGAGTTTGCCGACCATAAGACAATAACAAAGGGATTGAAAGGTGTGGTGGTGTATTTTGCCGACTCTTACTGTTCTTGGCAGAAAGGTCTTGTGGAAAACACAAACAAGCTGATACGTCAATATATCCCAAAAGGGACTGATTTCTCAACTCTTACACCTAAATTCATACAGAAAATACAGTTTAAATTAAATAAACGTCCTCGAGAAAAACTAAATTTTTCAACCCCGGTTGCCGAATTCTTCAGTCA
>SFNC01000160.1 GCA_004554255.1 Bacteroidales bacterium | reverse complement strand
CTCTCGCTGATATAGCAGTTATATTTGCCGTTGTAGATAAGCCAATTATCGCCGCTCTTTTTGAACTGCCACAATTGTTCTGCCGTCTTTTCGTTGAGGTCTGTGCCTGTGAAAGCGGCATAGGTCACGTTGTCTCTCACGCGCTGAGCGGGCACGAGCATTTTATAGGAAGGGCGGGCAGTGTTTTCGAGGCGATACCATTTGCCCTCTTGGAGCGTCACGACTGCGGCGTTGAGGGCAGTCAGGATTTCTTGGTATGCCTCTTCAGTAGGGTTTGCCTCATACGCCGTTACCATATCATCGATAGCAGGCTTCTTGGAAAGGTCTGGGCTGCCTACATAGCCGTTGCTGTTTTCAAAGAACTGATCGACCTGCTCGCGCACGCTGGTGCCTACATAGTCCGGATAAGTCACGGTGGGGTCGTAGGTGTAAGCGTCATCAGTGATGTATTCGAGCGTGTAATTCTTATAAACGAGCGTGTAGTCGGCGCCGAAAGTAGACTCTTCATAGAAGAAGCCTATCGTGCTGTCGTTCTGCAGAATCATCGTGGAGTAAGCAGACCCCATTTGGCAGGCTTGGTGACGGCCGTCCCAGTCTCTTGCGAAAGCGGCGGGCGAAGCGAAGTCGGCGGGCGTGGTGAGTTCCTTGTAGTAGATGCACACGTTGGTGCGGCCGGGGCCATAGGGAACAGACTGCAAGGCAACGTAGAGTTTCTTGTTGTCGCTGTTGCGGCGGGCAGGGAGAATGAGGATTTCGCCGTTGGTGGCGTTGCTTTGCGCCACGGTGCCACTGTTGCTGCTGCCAGAGAAGGCTACCGTGCCCCAAGAACCGGCGGCAGTAGCCTTATCTGTATAGGTAAAGATATTGAAATAGCGTCCGCCATTGGTGCGGCTGCTGAGCACTACGGAACCGTCGGGCAGTTCCTCGCACTTCGGCTCGTCACCGGAGGGAGCGGGCGAGATGTTGATGCTGCCGAGCGAGTGCCACGTCTGGCCAAAGTCGTCGGAATAAATCACACGGTTGCCGTTGGGGCGTGCGCAGAGGGCGGCATAGATGCGATAGTGCGAACCTACCTTAATCTGACGGCTCTGGCAGATGCGGCCCGAACCGAAGAAGAGGCTCTGCACTGCGCCGAGCGTGCTGGCATCGAAAAGAGTATAGATGTCTTCGGTGATTTCCTGATAAGCGGACCACGTTGCGCCGTTGTCTTCGCTGTAGAAGCGTGCCACGCGGTTGGGGTTGCTGCGCGTTGTGGTGGAAGCGCCGTAAACGGTGTTGCCGCAAACGCTGATAAGCATCATCTTGCCGGTCTCAGAGTCGGTCACAGTGGCGGCATCGCCGAAGCCGCAGTCTACCGCTCCGCTTGTGCCCGAACCTTGGGCAATCTTAAACTCTGTACCCCATGTCTGGCCGTTGTCCTTAGAGATGCGGCCGTGAATATCTACGCGGCCAAAACCGATGTCGGCACCGCAATAGCGATAATCGCCCACAGCAAGGATGTCGCCGTTCTTAGCCGTCGTGATGGAGGGAATGCGGTAAGGGAGTTGACCCGGCTGCGTAATGAAGATATTTGTCTGCTCCTCTACGGGTGCGGTGCTCTTCTTAACGGTGATGATGAAGTTGGAGGTATTGACAAACTTCTTTTCGCTTGAAAGGTGGATGACGTTGAAACTTGTGGATTGCTCTTCAAGTCCCGTTACGCTCACGTGTGCCGTGCCGCTGCCGGAGCAGGTTACAGCCGTGCCGCCAGAGGGAGTTACTTTCATGTTGACAGACGCGTCAGAGTTGGTGAAGTCAAACGAGTAGCCGGTCACTACGTAGCCGCTCTGCGCCGTAATGGTGTAGTCGAAACCGCTCTCGCCGGAGAAGAGCTGGATATTGCTCGTGCCGCCATAGTTCATCATGTTGTTCATAGAAGTGGAGACGGTCACGAACGGGTCGGACTGCGTGGATTGCCAAGAGGCTGCCCAAGTGCCAGCCGGATTGGTTGCCGTCCAAGAACCGTTGTCGGAGGTGAACGGAATGCTGATTTCTCCCGTTTGCGAGAAAGTCCAGCCGCTGCCTGCGTCTTGCGAGCCGCCTTGCTGCCACAGACCGAGCGTTGTTGTGCCATCAGCGGGATTTGAACCGAGTCCCTGATACCAGTTAAGATATTTGTCGGTGCTGCCCGAGGAGGTAACGGGAGATATTTCGTAGAGGTCGCCCGAGTAATTATTGAACTTAAAGTAGGCATTGGTCGGCTTTGTGTCGGTAAGCGTCACGAAGCTAATTTTGTTGGAATAGCTTGAAGCCTGCGTGTAGGTGAGCCACTTTTCAGCCGTGTAGCTATAAATATAGTAGGCGTTGGCAGTGCCCGACTCATAGAAGGCAAACTGTCCGTAGTTTGCAGGGTTGAATGTCGGCGCGGTAGTGCCGTTGGCATACTGGCCATTGCTGTTCTTCATGGAATAGAGATGTTCGGGCGTGCCGCTGCCGGGGTCGGTGGTGGACACCTGAATCTTTTCGGCCGACGCCTGCCCCACGAGGCACAGGCATAGAGCCACTAATGAGAAGATTTTTTTCATAAAAGGTTTTTGAATGGATTAGATTTATAAATATAGGATTTTAGTGTTGCTTGGCTGGATTTCCCGGAAATTCCAAATCTTCCGGATTTTCAGTGGGCGTACGTCCCACTACTTAATTAAGCTTCCCAAATCGTTCTTAGTGAGTTTGGAAATGTTCTCGCGCATGGCGGTGTCGCCTTTGAGATTTTCCAGGCGGTAGTAGTCCATAAAGCCCATGTTGCCGTCGCGCAATGCCTGCGCCAGTGCCTTGGGCACTTCGGCCTCTGCCTGAATCACCTCGGCGCGTGCTTCCTGTGCCTTGGCAATCATTTCCTGCTCTGTGGCGACAGCCATGGCGCGGCGTTCCTCCGCCTTGGCCTGTGCAATATTCTTGT
>SFNC01000159.1 GCA_004554255.1 Bacteroidales bacterium | reverse complement strand
CAGACCTATACCGCCGAAGCAGGATATTACACCTACATTTATCAACCCGCCGCCAGTGGTTGGCAGACGGTCGCCTTGATCGGTCCCGCTATTGAGGGAGAAGAACCGGAGCCGGAGCCGGAACCCGTGCCGCAGGAGTACTATGCCGACTGGCAGGCTCCCGCCCAGACTGCCGGCGGCAGCTTTGATCTGACATTCATTGTCAACACCGACAAGTACCAGCTGAACACGCTGGAAAAGGTGGACGGGGCGGTCATTACCGTCACGCCCAGCCGGACCGGCGGCAGCGTGGACGGCGGCAGCTGGCAGATGAGTCCTGCTGGAGTGCAGACCATTACCACAAGCGGTCACACACAGGACGATACCTACCACCTGAACGGCGGCGATGGTTCTGCCACATGGACGGTTCACTACGAGGTGTCCAAAACCAGCACCAGTACGCTCAGCGGGCAGGAAGGACCGTTCACCAACCAAGCCGAAGCAGACGCCGCTGCCGAAGCCGCCAAGAATGCGGCCATCGGGCAGCTGCAGAACGAAGCGCAGGGCATGGTGGATGCTGCTATTGCCGCGGCGCGGGCGCAGCTTGCCAATATTACATTCAGTTACGATGAGATTACCATCCCGCACGGCTTTGATGCCACGCCCGGCGCACTGGGCAGTCACCAGACTATTACGGTTCCTGCCAACAACTCGAACGATTACAAGATGAAAAACGAGGAGTGGTCGGTAAAAGTCAGCATCGACAAAATCGACAGCGAAACAAAGCAGCGCATCAAGGGCGATGCCGAGTTTAAGATTTTCGAGTGGGATACCGTTCGGCAGTGCTATATCCCGTTTGGCGGATACAACCGGTACAAGGTCAAGCGCCAAGCAGATGGCACCTACAAGGTCATAAACCACAGCGACTATGCAGGCGGTTCGGATAACCTCTATTACACCCAGCGCAACGAGGGCAAGTTTGTCATCGTTGAAAGCCGCGCACCCAGCGGGTACTACGGTGATTGGACGGATGTGAACATTCCCGGCACGGCAGGCTCCGTGCTGGGCAAGCGGGCGTATGCCTTTGAAATTACCAAATCATTGGACGCCCAGACGATTTGGCTGGGCAACGCCGATTATAACGCTGACATCAGCACGACCAACAGCGGCGGCACCCTTATCGACACTGGTGAGGGTGTGGTAACCATCACTTTTGGCAGCCGCAACGCAGATAAGACCTACGCCACAGACCCCACCGGCATTGCCAACAACGAAGATTCCTACATTATGCACGCCAATGCCGACAAGATGCAGAACGACCGTGTTCTCGGCAATATTCTGCTGACAAAAGTGGACCTGGACGCCGCGCGGTATCTGGCTGCGGGCAGCAACGGAGATACCACGCTGGAAGGTGCTGTGTACGACCTGTACGCCGCCGAGAATATCACGCACCCGGACGGCGTGACCGGCATTGTGGACTACAGCAAAATCACGGATGTCAACGGTCAGCCCATCTGGCATACCACGGTTCTCACCAATGGCGGTTGGGATACCGATTACCTGCCCATTTTGCAGAAAGACCGGCTGGTAGCCTCTGCTAAAATCACAGACGGAAAGCTGGCTTTTGCCAACCTGTACATGGGCCGCTACTATCTGGTCGAGCGTGCCACCGGGCTGGTGCTGCCCATTGACGGAAACGGCAAGCTGTATGTTACCGGGAAGTATCCGCTTTTGAACAAAAAGCTCGAACGCACAGGCAAGTACAGCAGCCTTGCCACCAAGGGCGGCGAGTACACCGACTACATCTACAAAAACCAGTATTCTGCTGTGGCTGAGAGCCGCAAGCTGAACGGCAGCAAAGTGTGGGATGGCTATTATCTTTCCTACGCCAAGGGCTACCTCTGCGATGAGGTCAATCATTACAAAACCCTGTCCTATGCAGATGAATCGACCTACCACATCCACGCCGAGCAGGAAAGCCAAGACGAAGTGCTGAAATCCGGCTTTAGTTTGCAGAAGTTGGTTTCGACCACTGGTCAGCCTAGTCCTGCTTTGAAATTAGAGGGCGCGGGCTTCACTGCTTACCGCATTTCAAAACTGAGCAAGGTCGCGCAGTTCAAGCAAAACACGGACGGCAGCTACGATGCGCAAAGCATTTTGGATGTTTACCGCAAGGACAACTACGATAACGCCACACTAAAATACGATTTCACCGCCGAGGGGCAAGCCATTGCCAATATGTTCGAGGGCGACACCGACACGGTCAACGCCTACAATGCCAAGCTGACCGCAAACGGTGACTTCGCCAACGGCAAGGGCAATGGATGGGTTCCGACCGACCAAGCTGTTGAGTACCGTCTGGCAGAAATGTTCACGAACGATGAGGGCATTTTCCGCGTGGAAGGCTTGCCCTATGGGCAATACCTTGTCGTCGAAACCACCATCCCCAAGGATGTGTTCCAGTGTGATCCGTTCATCGTGACGGTAGACGCCAACAGCCCGCAGAGCCGATTCACGATTCCTGCGGGCAGTGTCACCACCCCCAGCAACGATTATATGACTTTTAATGTGCTGGATGAGGAATTGGAGGGCTATTTACAGCTTATCAAGACCGATACAGAAACCGGCAAGGCGGTCAAAATCGCCAACACAGCCTTTGCGCTGTA
The DNA here is from genome assembly GCA_004554255.1 of Bacteroidales bacterium. Taxonomy (GTDB): domain Bacteria; phylum Bacteroidota; class Bacteroidia; order Bacteroidales; family Muribaculaceae; genus CAG-873. The sequence goes on along the minus strand of SFNC01000159.1, from coordinate 314 downwards.
TCGGCTGGACGAAAAAGACCGCAAGACCCGCATTTCTATGATCGACCCCGCCAGCGGCAGCGCCACCAAGAAAACAGATGTGTTCTACACCGATGCAGACGGCCTTATGAAAACACCGGAAAAACTGCCGCTGGGCAGATATTTGATTGAAGAACTGCAAGGCCCGGAAGGTTATTTCAACGATCCTGCCTACTCGGTGGAGTTTGAAATCAAGTCCGACCGTGTTTGGCAGGTCGTGGGCAATGCTACCAACGACATGGACGAGTATATCGTCACGGAGAAATACTGCAATCACGAAACACTCGGTCAGCTTA
>SFNC01000052.1 GCA_004554255.1 Bacteroidales bacterium | reverse complement strand
ATTACCCCGGTCCGGTGTCTTTTCGGTAAATTTCGCCAAGTCTCATCGGTCATGTAGCCCGCTACACTCCCTCTTCAACTTGCGAAATTTCCTCGAAAACACACCGCCCCTGCTTTAACAAATATTGGGGAACGGGGTCTAAGCCCAAGCTTGCCCGAGCCATTCTGGTCCGCGCCCGCGAATTTGGCGTGGATGTGGAATCGCCTACGGTATTGTCTTACGCTGCTAAATAGTTGAGCCCCAGTCGTTGATGATGTCGCAGATGGCCGGGATGTCGTCAATCTGCGTAGTGCGTGTAATAGGCAGTGAGACCACGCTGTCCGCAATCGCGCACGTAACCGGCAGTGAAAGCCCGGCGTACTCTCTGTAGCAAGGCTGCAGGTGCGGTGGCACGGCATAATGTATGGCTGTCTCCACGCCGTTGTCGGCCAGATATTTACGGAAGGCATCGCGCTCTGCTACACGCACCACGTATTGGTGCCAGACACAACTGCTGTCTTCAACCCATAACGGTTTTTCTATCAGCGGGTTGGTAATCAGCCGGTCGTATAATGCTGCGCGTTCGCGGCGCAGTGCGTTTTCAGCGTCGGTGTGAGGCAGTTTTACAGCAAGGACAGCGGCCTTCATCGGGTCAAGGCGGCAGTTCAGTCCCTTATAAATGTTATGGTATTGCCGGTCGCTGCCATAATTGCGCAGCGCACGTATTGCTTTTGCCAGCTCGGCATCGTGCGTGACTACGGCGCCGGCATCGCCCAATGCTCCGATATTTTTGGTGGGGTAGAAGCTGAATGCTCCGGCGTGGCCGAGACCGCCCGTGATGTGTGAGCCGAACAGGCCCGGAGCATTGCTGCGCGCACCTATGGCCTGGGCGTTGTCCTCCACTACTATGAGGTTATGGCGGCGTGCCGCATCGGCCAATATCGCATCCCAGCAAGTGCGCCCGTACAGATGTACAGTGAGGATAGCCCGGGTGCGAGGCGTTATATGCCTGTCTATCAGTGAGGTGTCAAGGTTTAGTGTCCGGTTGTCCGGCTCCACGAAAACCGGCGTGAGGTTATTGTCGGTAACAGCAAGTATGGAGGCTACATACGTATTTGCGGGGACTATCACCTCGTCACCGTCTTTCAGCATGCCTAACTCCTTGTAGGCGCGGAAGATAAGCCTCAGCGCGTCAAGGCCGTTCGTGCACCCCACGGCATACTGGGCATCGCACGCCTCGGCAAGCATCCGCTCGAATCTTTCCAGCTCAGGACCGCCTATGTAATATCCGCTGTCCAGGACGCGAAGCATGGCCTCGGCCATTTCATCGCGGTAGGGGGCGTTGACATCGGAGAGGCGCAGAAACGGAAAACGCGGTGGCATAGGCATCGGTCAGAAAGGTTTGGGGTTTGGAGCCATCAAGGCCTTAAACTCGTCATAATCACGTATATAGTCGGATTCATCGTAGGGCTGGTCTGTGATTACCATGCAGACCGATCCCGCCGAAAAATTGTCCATCGTGCGCCAATAACCGGGCGGAATCAGCAGCCCCAAATAAGGGCGGTTAAGCGTATAACGGTGCGACTCGCGGCCGTTGTCCAAGACGACGTCGAAACTTCCGGCGAGCGCAATCATAAACTGATTGTCGATATGGTGTGCGTGCCCTCCGCGCGAGCTGTCGGCAGGGACGTCATAAAGGTAGAATATTCTGCTGATGGGAAAGGGAACCGTGTCTTTTTCCTGAATTACCGACAGATTGCCGCGCGGGTCGGCTATTTTGGGGATTTCTATAATCTGAGGCTTAGAGAATTTCTCCATTGGCAAGTCGCATTAAGTATTGTCCGTATTCTGTTGAAAGCATGGGCTTTGCCAATGCCGCCAACTTGTAACGATTTATGAATCCGCGACGGAACGCCACCTCCTCGAGTGCGGCGATTTTCATGCCTTGGCGGTTCTGTATGGCCTGCACAAATCCGGCAGCGTCCATAAGTGAGTCAACCGTGCCGGTGTCAAGCCAAGCGAATCCACGGCCAAAACACTGCACCTTAAGGCGTCCGGCCTCCAGATAGCTGTTGTTTACGGATGTAATTTCAAGTTCTCCGCGGGCCGAGGGCTTCACTGCGGCGGCAATGTCCACCACATCGTGCGGATAAAAGTACAGCCCTACAACGGCCTTGTCGGACTCCGGCTGCTCGGGTTTCTCCACAATTTTCAGCGCGTTACCGGCATCGTCAATCGTAACCACGCCATATCGCTGCGGGTCCTGTACGGGGTAGGCGAAAACAGTGGCATTGCCCCGGGCGGCCTGTTGCACAGCCTCCAGCATCATGCCGGTAAAGCCCTGGCCGTAGAAGATGTTGTCGCCGAGTACCAGACAGGCGTCGTCGTCGCCGATGAAATCGCGTCCCAGAATGAAAGCCTGTGCAAGACCTTCGGGCCGCGGCTGTTCTATGTAGCTGAACGACACACCCCAGTCGCCACCGTCGCCCAACAGACGGCGGAACGCGGGCAGGTCCTCGGGAGTGCTGATTATCAGTATCTCACGGATTCCGGCCAGCATGAGCACCGACACCGGATAATAAATCATGGGCTTGTCGTAAATCGGTATCAGCTGTTTTGATACTCCGCGTGTTATCGGAAACAGGCGGCTGCCGGTGCCTCCGGCCAGAACAATTCCTTTCATCGGTTATACTGTTTTTTATAATACTCCTGATATTCGCCGGACACTATCTTGCGCACCCAATCGGGATTGTCAAGATACCACCGCACGGTTTTGCGGATACCGTCGGCAAAGGTTGTGAGAGGCACCCAGCCTAACTCCGAAGCCATCTTGTGCGGGTCTATGGCATAGCGCATATCATGGCCGGGGCGGTCGGTGACATAGCTGATGAGGTCGTGCCTCGGCTCGGTTCCGGTCATTTCCGCAACAAGCTCAATCACCTCGCGTACGATGTCTATATTGGCTTTCTCGTTGAAACCGCCGATGTTATAGACTTCTCCCGGACGGCCGTTAAGCAATACGGCGTCTATGGCGCTGCAGTGGTCGTCTACAAACAGCCAGTCGCGCACATTCAGGCCCTTACCGTATACCGGCAGGGCTTTCCCTTCCTGTATATTGTTGATGAGCAGTGGGATAAGCTTCTCGGGGAACTGCATGGGGCCGTAATTGTTGGAGCACCGGGTAATGTTTACGGGCATGCCGTACGTGCTGTTCCATGCCAGAACCATCATGTCTGCCGATGCTTTTGCTGCACTGTACGGCGAGCGGGGTTTCAAGGGGTTCGCTTCGGTGAAGAATCCGGAGCCGAAGGCGGCGGGGATGTCGCGGCGTCTGGCCACCAATGGCTTCAGCTCCTCGGGGATGGCTATCGGCTGTGGGTTATCGTATTCCCTTGCAAGTGAGCCGTATACCTCGTCTGTGCTGATGTGCAGGAATTTTTTGCCGGCGCTCCAGGTGCCGTCCCCGGCCTGCCAGTGACGCCGTGCCGTGTCCAGGAGTGTCAGCGTTCCCATTATATTCGTTTCGGCAAATATACGCGGACCGGTAATTGAGCGGTCTACGTGCGTCTCGGCGGCGAAATTAACGACAAAATCGGGATTATACTCGGCAAAAACCTTGTCCATAGCCTCGGCATCGTTAATGTTTGCATGAATAAAAACGACAGAGCCATCGGCAATTTCGTCCGAAATATTGTCTATGTTTCCGGCATAAGTGAGCGCGTCAACCACAACTACAGCGGCATCGCTGCCATGCGTGCGCAGAATGTATTTTACGAAGTTGGCGCCTATGAATCCTGCGCCGCCGGTAACAAGATAGGTCTTTTTCATCAGGAGTCTGTTTGGTTCATACTTTGGAACTCATTGCAAAGATAATGCTTTTCCGGCAAAAAGGCTATTTTAAATCGCCTAAACTTTCAGAAAAAGCCGTTTTTTATAAAATGACTTGGTGGCAATAAACACAAAACTCCGGCAAATGTACCGGAGTTTCGCGTTTATTGTGTTGATATTCAGGACTCAGTTGATAACTTTTGCCACGGCGGCAGCAAGCTTGTCGGGGTCTGAAACGCGTTCCACCAGTTCACCTTTACTGTTGAAGATAAACGACACGGCAACGTTGTTTATCGGGTCGGCATTGTATGCTAAAAGAGCCTGGACATTGTCGCGAGGCGCATTCCATACCGAAATCCAGGGCATGTTTGCCGCCGAGCGTTTCCAGTCAACCTCGTTGGCGTCGTAAGAAACCTGGAAAATCTCCAGACCGGCGCTGTGGTATGTGTTGTACACCTGTTTCAGTGCGGCGGTAAGAGCCGGAGACTGCTCGGAGGTGTAGCAGGTGAGGCTGAGGATGGTGGGGCCGTTGCCACGGGTGACAACCTTGTCAAAGTCGTGTTCCTTGCCTTGAGCGTCGAAGCGTTTCAGGTCGGCCTTTGGGCGCGAGATAAGCTCGGCTTCGGCATTGACTCCGCGGATAGCACCGATGGCACGGCGTCCGGCCATCCAGCGTTGTTGCAGCTCTTTGCCGCGGGGGTCGTTGGGGCGACGCTGGCTGAATGTGTTGGCGGCATTGGCAACCAGACGCAGGTCGGCTTTGTCGGTAAGGCTGTACAGCGGACGCCCTGCAATGGTCTTTCCTACAGCGTAGTAAGCCACCAGACATGTGGTGTCCTGATTGATAATCAGGCTGATGGCACGTTTCAGGTTCGGGTCTGTAAGCGCTCCGGCATCTCCCGAGGCGGCGACAGCGGCATTAATCAGTGAGTCTACGCGTGCAAAACCGGGAGCATAAATATTTCCGGAGAGGCTGTAAGAGGTGCCAAATCCCGGATGCTTGGCGGTGACAGTCACTTCCTCGATGGAATCAACGGGGAAATAGATGTATTTGTCGGCCATGCGGAGGCGGAATACCGAGGGGGTCTCCGCTGCTTCGGCTGCGCGGAAGTCAAAAGAGCCGTTGCTGTTGACGGTCACGGAATCAATTGTGTACCATCCGCCGGCTGTAGAGCCTTCTATGTATATGGTAGAGTCTGCGGCGCCGTCTACGGTACCCGAGACAGACCATCCGTTGCCACCCGAGCATGCTACAACTGCGGGAATTGTAAGCGCGGTGCAGAGTCGTGCTAATGATTTGATATTCATGACAGTATGGCTTATTATTTGAATTCTGCGGCAATTTTTGCGGCGATCTCCTGCATCTCTTCAGCAGGGAGGGTCATCTTGGGCTTACGGAAATCCATGTCGGCCTCGGTGCGCAGGGGAATCAGGTGGATGTGTGCGTGAGGCACTTCCAGGCCTATTACACATACGCCGATACGTTTGCACGGCATGGCTTTTTCCACAGCGGCAGCCACGCGTTTTGCAAATAATGTAAATTCGGCATACTCATTGTCCTCAAGGTTGAAAATGTAGCTTTCTTCCTTTTTGGGGATGACGAGGACGTGTCCCGGCGCTACGGGATTAATATCCAGGAAGGCGAAAAACTTGTCGTTCTCAGCGACTTTATAGGAGGGAATTTCGCCGGCGGCGATACGTGAGAAAATAGTAGCCATGGCTTGGGAATCAGATAGCTATGTTGGTGATTTCAAATTTCATGAGGCCGGAGGGGACGCGAATTTCCACAATGTCGCCCACTTTGTGGCCGATAAGGCCCTGTGCAATAGGTGTGGAGGACGCGATTTTCTTTTCGCGGAGATTTGCCTCGGAGTCTGCCACAATGGTGTACTCCATGGTCATGCCGTTGGCAACATTCTTGATGGTTACGCGGTTGAGAATCTGCACGGTGTCTGTGCCGAGATTTTTCTCGTCGATAATTCGTGCGTTGGCCACCAGGTCCTTGAGCTGAGCGATTTTCATCTCCAGCATGCCCTGTGCCTCTTTGGCGGCATCGTATTCAGAGTTTTCGCTGAGGTCTCCTTTGTCGCGGGCTTCTGCGATGGCCGCCGATATTTCGGGGCGCTTTACCGTTTCAAGGTAAGCGATTTCCTGCATTTTTTTGTTATAACCTTCTTTGGTCATGTAAGTTATTGCCATGATTGTAAAGCTATATTTTGAGTTAAATTATTTCGTGAGACAATAAAAAAAGAGGCTCTCGACACCAATGGCGTCCGAGAACACATATCTGTTGCAAAGATACACACTTTTAAGGACAGGAGGCAGTCTGAAGTGCTAAAAAATATTAAAACAAGATTGCGCCGGCGAGTAAAAAAGTGGTGAGGAGGCAAAAATGTGTATTTTTGTGGCATGAATGTGCGCAATGACAGTTCTAACCCCGGAGTTACGGTAGTAATCCCGGTGTATAATCGTGCCGGCCAGGTGCGCGGTACGGTTACGGATATTGTCTTGCAGACACGTCCGCCCGAGGCTATTGTGCTGGTAGACAATGCGTCTACGGACAACACCGCGCAGGTGCTGGAAGCACTTGCCGCAGAGGCAGCCTCAAGGGGTATCCCCTGCAAGGTGCTGAGCGAGCCGGAACCCGGCGCGCCGGTAGCCCGAAACCGTGGCCTTGCCGCGGTGGAAACGGAATGGGTGATGTTTTTTGACTCGGACGACAATATGCTTGCCGGGCACATTGAGCGTGCTATGCGTTGTGCCGCCGATAATCCCGATGCCGAAATTATCGGATGGGACGTAGTGTGGCGTGATGTCAGCGGCAAGGTCCGGGTTATGCCTTTCGAGTATAAGGACGTTGAATATCACAATCTTATGCACGGCACACTGGCAACACAGCGGTATATGGCACGTACGTCTCTTGTGCGCGGCGCAGGGGCCTGGAACAACAGGATGCGTATATGGGACGACATAGAACTGGGTGCGCGCCTGTTGAAGTCCGGCCCTAAGATTGTCAAGGCGAACGGCAAACCTCAGGTGATTGTTAACGGACAGGTAGACAGTATTTCGGGTGACAGGTTTTCATCGCGGCAGGGGCTTTACTCCGCACCGCTTCAGGCCATAGCTGAATCATTGGGCGCCGGGCGCCTTAAGTGGGTGTTGCTGAAAGCGATGATACTTGCCGGAGATTTCGCACGGGAAGGTGCCAGAGCAGAGGCAACGTCATGCCGTTCGGCGGTCATTGCTGCAGCACAGAACCGTAGTCAGCGTATGCTTCTTAAATTCGCATACTTTTATCAGAGCCACGGGGGACGCGCCACAGCACGCCTGCTCAGGCATTTGATATGATTCAGCCTCGCAGTCTGCGCAGGGATGTAGGCAGTATGGCAAGTGTCAGCAACAGGGTAAGCCACCATCCCACAAGCAGTTTGGAGGCCACGCAGACAGCGGCGAATGCCGTGGCCATGCCTACAACTTTCCATGCCTGCGCGTCAATGGTGAGCCGGTAGCGACGTCGGTAGACGATATATACAAACAACAGATACAGCGCATACCATATTATATATGCGATGCCCAGGCCCAAAAATCCGAGAGTGGAGTATAATGTCACGTGCAGGGTGAGGAAGACTACACCGCTAACAGTTTCGGAAACAACGTATATGGCACCGTCTCCTTTTGCGAGCATGGTGTGCGCGATGCACCACGACACGGCTCGCAACAGAACGCCGGCAATGCCCAGGGTGATAAAGGGCAGCATGGCTATGAAATTTTCGGCATACAGTAGGCGGACTATCAGCTTGTCGGCGCACACGAAAAATCCGATGATTGGCATAAGTAGCCATGCAGTGGTGATTATCTGGTGGGACACGGCTATGGATGTGCGTTTGGACGAATGTATGATAGCCGAAAGTCGAGGCAGAAATTCCACCCACATTCCGGTAAAAACAACTCCCACGTATGCGTTGACGAGCGTGAATCCGGCCTGGTAGATGCCAAGGGTTCCGGTATCGGCATAGCAGTTCAGGAACAGCACGAAAAGGTAGTTGAACAGCTGAGTGATAATCACGCCAACGGTAATCAGGGCTCCCAGACGGATGAAAGATCCGGCAAGTTGCCACACCTGTCGCCAGGGAATGGCGATGCTTCGGCTTTTTCTGCGGCATATCAGGGCGGTGATGCCGTAGGTGATGCCGTAAGTGGTGAGAACCCAGATGATTGAGTCTTTTCCAAGGATTATTATCAGTGGTACTGAAATGGCAATTGCCGCCAGCGCGGGCCAGATGCCGGAGCGGGCCAGGGCCTTGAAGTTACGGGTGCCCTGATAAATGGCACAGATTCCGCAGTACAGGGTGTTGCCGAGCGGAACTGTGGCCAGCAGACAGAATGTCCACCACAGGTCGGATGTCCCGAAGCTCCATTCGCTCAGTAATGGTGAAAAAACACACAATAAAAGCGCTCCGAGCAGTCCGAATACCCATGTGGTGCGCATCACAACCGTGGAAATTCGGTCAATATCGGCACCGGAGGTCTGCGAAATGTCGCGTGTGGCGCTCTGGTCAATATTCAGCCGCGACAGTGTGGTAACCATGTCAGACACAGAATTATATAGGCTGATGAGGCCGACACCGGCCGGGCCTACAAACACGGCTATGAGCTTGTTGCGTATCAGCGAACAAAGAATATTCAGTACCCTCACACCGCCAAAAATGCCTGCCGCCTGCAGGATGGAGCGGGTAGTGGAGTGCGAAGGCCGCAGGCCGCGAAGGCGTTGTCTTATCGCTATCTTACCCATTCCAGGGGATTTAGTTTTTCACGTTCTTTACGGACCTCAAAATGCAGGACGGTGCGTTTATCGCCGTTTTCGGTGTCCGTGTAAACTGTTCCGATGGGAGTGCCGGCCTTTACATTCTGTCCTTTTTTTACCTTGAGATTTGTGATTCCGGCGTATACTGTGAGGTATTCGCCGTGGCGGACGATGACAATGTTCTGGAACCCGTTCATGAAGAAGAGGGACGATACGGTACCCTCAAAAACTGCACGTGCCGTGGCCCCGGGGGCAACGGATATGTCTATGCCCGAGTTGTTGACCTCAATGTTGCTGAGCGTGCGGTGGTGCGAGCGGCCGAATACACTCACAATGGTGTAATGTCCGGCCACGGGGAAGAGCAGACGTCCGCGGTTTGCCGCGAACGACCCGGACAGCTGTCTGTCGGCGTCGGCAACGCCGGAGATGTCTTTTTGTGCCGGGGACTGCTCTGTGCCGGTGGCCGCCGGTTTTTCCGTTTTGGGCTTGGAGGTGTTGGCGGCCTGTTGCTTGCGGCGTTCTTCCTCGGCTTTGCGTTTGGCTTCGGCGCGACGTTTTTCTTCGGCGATACGCTGTTGCTCAATAATACGGTTGAGTTCGGCGTCAAGTTGTCTCGCACGTTGCTGTTTTTGCTTGAGGATGGTGTTGAGGTTGGAGTTTTCGCGGCGGAGTTCCGAAATCATCTGCTGTTCGGCGACGCGTTTGTTCTCAAGGATGGATTTTCCGGCAGTAAGCTGTGCGAGCGACGATGATTTGTCGGCGCGCATAGCCTCCAGCGATGCTTTTTGCTGTTCAAGCTGCTGTGCGGCGTCGCGCAGGCGCGAGATTTTGCGGGTGCGCCACGCGTTCAGGTCAGCGAGGTATCGCCCGCGCTTGAAAGCCTGATTGAAGCTCTGTGCCGCGAATACAAAAGCGACATTGTTATGCAGCTTACGGCGAGTACGCATGGCGCGCAGAGTGCTTTTCAGGTCGTTGCGAAGCGAAGCTACCGTGTCGGACAGTGTATTTATGCGTGTCTGTGTGTTGATTATCCCGGAGTCCAGGTCGGCAAGGCGTCTTTGCAGGGAGTCTATGCCCACGATCTGGCGGTCAATTTTGGCGGACAGGTCGTTAAGCTGGTCCAGTTTGCGCCGGGTGGCGATGGTATTGCGGTTGATTTTAGCTTTCGTCTCTGAGATTTCCCGGCGGGTAGCCTGCTGTTCGGTCTTTACGCTTTTAACGGTGCGTGGTTTTGCTTTTTGCGGCTTGGCGGCGTTTACGGCGACAGTTACAAAAAGTGACAATGTGATGATTAGCAGGCGTTTCATAGGACGGGAATCGCTTAGTTGTTTTTTAGCATCTGCAGGACGTTTGCCATGGAGATGCGTCGGTATGAATCCGGCTCGGGAGTCTTGAAGCGGACTGTCGCGCCGGTATTGAATTTTGCCTTGGAGACGTTCCACTGCAAGGAAGCGTCAACGGATTTTCCAGTTACGGGAGCCGTGATGTTGATGTCCGATGCAATGTTTCCGGCAATGGTAGTTACAAAATCCGAATATTTAACACGTACCGGCTCCGGGCTACCCGGGTTGGTGAAGGTGATGTCTGCGGCTTCGCCCATCTGTGTGCCCAGTATGATGTCCTGGATGTCGGCTACCGGCATAATGTGGCTGCCGAGGACAGCCGAGAGCGGTTCGGCAAAATAGTATTTGTGGAATTTGTCAACAATATACAGCGAGTCGGTATTCAGCTGAATGACAGCTACTTCCATGCCTATCACACGCATGGATATATTTATGATGGAGTCGCGCAGCATTGTGGCGTTTCCGGACATTGAGAAGGACATGGGCTCGGAAATGGCCACGCGGACGGGCATGCGCAGGTCCTGCCACTCGGCTTTTGAGGCTGATTTCGCAGCCGGAGCGGCGGCTGTACTCTGCTGTTGTTTTTTGGCGCTGCGGGAGGATGAGCAGGCCGGGGCAACGGCCAGTATCCCCACGGCGAGAATATATAAAATCTTAGCGTATCTACTCATAATAATATGCTTTGTTTTTTACTTTTTTTGCGAGGAGAGCGTTCTCGGGGTCCAGTTCAAGGGCTTTCTGCCAGAATTCAAGAGCCTTTGCCGGTTCGCCGTTCATGAAATAAATGTCTCCGGCGTGCTCGTAAATCTCTGCTCCCGGTGTTTCTATGGCTTCTTCCTCAACGACAACGCCTTCATCGGTTTCGGTTACAACCTCGTCACCGTCTGATACAGTTACCACTTCGCCCGTTCCCGACACCGGCTCTGAAGGCAGGTCTATGGCGACGGTGTCCGGGGCTACGGAATCGGCTGAAATCTTATAGCAGTCAAGGGCACGGTCAATCTGTATTTTGGCCTCGGGGTAGTTTTTCTGTTTGAAGTAAACCCAGGCGTAGGTATCCAGATAGGTGGGGTTGTCAGGCTCGCTGAGAACGGCGCTTCGGCTCAGGTCAAGAGCTTTGTCAAGGTTCTGACCTTTAACAGACAGGAAGTACGCGTAGTTGTTGGCGGCCATGTAGTTGTCGGGGTATAGCTCTATGGCGCGGTCGTAGACGGCGAAAGCGCTGTCAGCCTGATTGTCTTTATAATATATGTCGCCGAGGCTGGTCAGGAAATTGGAGACCGCCTGTTTGTTGCGGACTTCCGAGATGTCTACCGAGCGCAGCAGGGAGATGGCCTCGGCGGATTTCCCTTCCTCGTTAAGGGTAGCGGCGGCGACAATCGGGAAGTACAGATTGTCGGGCGAGACAGTCATGCCCTCTTTGGCGACGGCTATAGCCGAGTCGTTCAGAGCCTTGTTCCCGGCCTTGGCAGCGGCGAGCAGGGACTGGACGGCAAGCGAGCGCAGTTCTTCGTCCTGAGGGCTAAGTGCCAGGGCGAACGAGAACTGGTCGGCGGCGGCGTTCCATCTTTGGCGCGACACCTCGTACGACCCGTACAGGCGGTGCATGGCGGGCTCTCCCGGATTTACCTGTTGCAGTATGGTAAAAAGGTTGTCTATTCGCGGCCACTGCGTGGAGTCGGAGAACATTGTGCCGATGTAGTTGCGCAGAATCTGGTATTTGGAGTTGAATTCCACGTCGGGGCTGCGCAGAACGCGGAACACCGTGCTGTCGTAGGCCACGCTGTCTCCGGCGGTGCGGTAATAATCGGCGAGAGCCATCAGGCCCTGGCCGAAAGTCGAGTCAATCGCGCAAGCCTGTTTCAGGTTGGGGAGCACGAGAGAGTCAAGGTGTATGACGGCGTAAATTCCGGCCGACATCAGGAATGCGCTTGGCTCGGCGGGGAGGGCCTCCTGCAGCTCGGTAAGCTCGCGCACTATAGCGTCGTTGTCATTGCGCAGGGCGTATGCTCTCACTTTCTGGGAGGTGAGGCCGATGTCCTTGCCGGTGCCGCGCTCCAGTCTGTTGAGGATGTCTATGGCATGCTGGAAGTCGGTGGTGTCGTTGCTTGCTATGTAGCGGTTTATGTATGCCGTGGCGAGCGATGCCGCCGGTGCGGTTTTGGCGGGGAACAGGGAGTCAAGCGTGGTGTAGATTTCAACGAGGTCGTCGAAACGGTTCAGGTGCTCGGCGACTTTTGCGGTGAGGTTCGCACCGGTATAATCGGTGGGGTTGGCGCGAAATTCATCCAGCAAAGGCCCATATAGCACGGCGATGGTGGAGTCGTCGTCCGACGGTCCGTAAGACAGCTGTGCCATAGCGAGTTGGGCCCGCAGCTGGCCGTCTGAGGGATTCAGCTCGGTGGCGCGTTTCATGAGCCTCATGCCGGCATCGTTGCTGTCAAGGGCAAAGGCGCCGAGAGAGCGCATAAAGTAGTAATCGGCCTTTTTGCGGGCAGCGTCTACATCCCAGGTGGTAGGTTTTGCGCCGAGAGCCGAGACGGCCCATCCGGACAGGAATAGTACCGACAGCAGGGATATTAGTATTAAATGTTTACGATGTCGCATTAGATAATAGAGAGTAGGGGATGAGGAAAGATTATTTTACACCGGTATGTCCGAATCCGCCATCGCCGCGGGCGGTGTCGGGAAGGGAATCCACCCGGTTCCAGGACACTTGCATTACGGGAGCGACAACAGCCTGGCAGATACGTTCGCCCGGGTTCACCACAAACGGTTCTTTGCCGTGGTTTATTATTATCACGCCCACCGGGCCGCGGTAATCGGCATCTATGGTGCCGGGCGAGTTGGCGAGGGTGATGCCGTGTTTAAGGGCGAGGCCGCTGCGGGGACGCATCTGCATCTCGAACCCGGCGGGAATGGCCACGCGCAGGCCCGTGGGTATCAGTGCTCTGTCGCCCGGGAGTATGGTTACGGGAGAGTCCAGGTCGGCACGGATGTCCATGCCGGCGGCGTCCGGGGTGGCATACGACGGGTCGGGCTGGCGGCCTTCGTTAATTATGTCAACGGAAATTTTATTCATGCTATTCTAAACGGTTACGCGGCGAGTAAAGTTCTCGGCGCGGACAATATAAACACCGCGTGCGGGCACGCGCAGGCGCGATGTCCCGCGTTGCAGCGTCTGCGATGCCACGGTCTGCCCCAGGATATTTATCACGCGGACGGGCACCGGACGCGTCACGGTAACATATATGTAACCCGAGCGGGAAGCAACGTCAAGCATGGCGGAGGCATCGGAGGCGGACGCGTCGGCGCCGGCCTGGGCGACGTATTCCCATACCGGTGCGGCGGCGTGCAAGGGAGTGGCTACACCGCAAGCTATGGCGGCGCAGACTGCTGCCATCCTCAGATATTTTCGCACTGAGCGCTTCATGCCCCAAAATTACAAAAAAATTTCGAGACACTGTGTACATGTGGGATATTTTGTAATACGCGGCTGTTTAAAACCTAAAATCCGCAACTATCATCCAATACACGATTAAGGGTAGATTTATGAGTCGTTAGTAGCAGCTTTCAGTAAAAAGCAACAGCACAACATCAAT
>SFNC01000158.1 GCA_004554255.1 Bacteroidales bacterium | reverse complement strand
CCGGTGTCTTTTCGGTAAATTTCGCCAAGTCTCATCGGTCATGTAGCCCGCTACACTCCCTCTTCAACTTGCGAAATTTCCTCGAAAATACACCGCCCCAGCGTTAACAAATATTGGGGAACGGGGTCTAAAAGAAGGCGGTGTATCAGAATGTGATACACCACCTTTTGTTTCCGGATGGGAGGGAGCTGTCAGAGTCGTCGCTATGACATGCCCTCAGGCTGTCGACCAAAGGGATTACTGCCCCAGATAAGCCTTCAGAAGCGTTGATCGTGAGCCCTTGAGCTTGTTGATGGCCTTCTCCTTGATCTGGCGTACGCGCTCGCGGGTCAGATCGAATTTGGCACCTATTTCCTCAAGGGTCATCTCCTGGCAGCCGATGCCGAAGAACATCTTGACAATCTCGCGCTCGCGCTCGTGCAGCTGATGCAGGACGCGGTCCACCTCGCGGGCAAGCGACTCCTGGTTGAGAGTGGCGTCGGTAGAGGGGGTGTCGTCGTTGGTGAGCACATCTAACAGTGAGTTGTCTTCGCCTTCCACAAACGGTGCGTCAACAGAGATGTGTCGTCCCGAAACCTTGAGCGTGTCGGCCACCTTTTCCACAGGGACGTCAAGGGCCATGGCCAGCTCTTCGGGCGACGGTTTGCGCTGGTTTTCCTGCTCGAACTTGCTCAGCGCCTTGGTGATTTTGTTCAGCGAGCCCACCTGGTTGAGGGGCAGGCGTACGATGCGGCTTTGCTCGGCCAGTGCCTGCAGGATGCTCTGGCGGATCCACCACACCGCATAAGAGATAAATTTGAAACCTCGCGTCTCGTCAAACTTGCGGGCGGCTTTGATAAGGCCAAGATTACCTTCGTTGATAAGGTCGGGCAGCGAAAGGCCCTGGTTCTGGTACTGCTTGGCTACGGATACTACGAAACGCAGATTTGCCTTGGTGAGTTTGTCAAGCGCCCGTTCATCGCCTTGTCGGATGCGTTGCGCCAGCTCCACCTCTTCTTCAACCGTGATAAGCTCTTCGCGGCCTATCTCCTGGAGATATTTGTCCAGCGAGGCACTCTCTCGGTTGGTGATTGACTTGTTAATTTTTAACTGTCTCATATTCAATTAATACGGCGCCTAACTCCCCCGCTGCACTTTGCCGCGGGGTCCGTCGGGGCATATAAATTCACGCAAAGTTACAAAAAAAATCGTTCCCATCCAACTATATCCGACGATTATCTGATTTTTTGCCGGTTTTGTATGGCGGGATTGTGCCGGGCGACCATTTTGCCGTAAAACCGGGGAATGTAGCGTGCTATCTTTGCAGCATTATAAGACCCCGTTCCCCAATATTTGTTAACGATGGGGCGGTGTATTTACCGAAAAGACACCGGACCGGGGTAATTTAAATTAATATTAATAAATAAAACATGCGCCCCTGAACAATATAATATTAGCGTATTCTCGCAGATTTCGGTCAGATTTAGTCTTGCAGGTGAAGGAGCATAGCGGGCTATGTGACTAAACCAAAAGACTAAAGATGGCCGGAAGCTGCGACCCTTGCGTTAACAAATATTGGGGAACGGGGTCTAATTCTAAAAAAAATTGAACTATGTACGCAACGGACTTTACTTTAAAAGCAGACTGGATTGAACGCCTCGATAAACTTGTACCCGAGCAGCGCATGCTTATCGTAATTGCGATTTACAACTACGTGGTTTATGGCAAGCTTTCGGAAAACAATTATGTAGATTTTGCAACCTCGTGGATTCGCGATGAGATAGACAGCATGAAACAGGCCCGAGAGCGCCGCGAGGCACGTCGCCGGGCACGCATGGAGGAAAAGCAGCGTGTTGCCGAGGAGCAGAAATCTGTTTCAGAGGAGCAGAATACAGTACCGGAGGAGCAGGGAACTGTTACGGAGGAACGGGACGTGCCGGTGACAGAGCCTGCGGAGCCCGAAGTTACAATGCCTGTAAAATCAGGACCCACAGCGAAGATTAACCCGCAATCGCGCGGTGTCGCGGCAAAACCGCACAGGCAGCCGCAATCGCTTAACTTCCGCGACTTCAAGCGGCAGAAGAAACTTACCGCTTGGCAAGTACCGAGACGCTGTACACCGGCGCGCCCTCGCGGTTGTAAAGGGTAAGTGTGATAGCATCGTCGTTGACATTCATCAGCAGTGCGCCCACGGTCTTGGGGTCTTCGGGCCAGATGTACTTCATTTTGTCCTTGTTGTCGGTCCATTCGCCGGTTGCCTGGCCGCGTTCGTTGTCGCTGGACGGTGTCTGCACATAAACGGTTCCGGTTTTGCCATCGGTCTCGCTGTCGGCAACAACCTTTTTGGCGTGTTTCCACTTTGTGTCGCTGCGCCTGGTGTAGTAGCACGTCCCTTTGCCGCTGCCCTCGTCGGTGTGCCGGTTGATGCGGAAACTACAATGGAATATTTACTCTCGTATCGTGCACAATGCTTATCCCGTTGCCGTTAAGTACAATATCGGCAACCCGATTTAGCTATCACGTCAACACATTGCCGCGTCAAACATTAAAAAAAAGTATTACTGTCCGCTAAACCATAAAAAGTCGAGTCCAACTTCTTGAATGGCAGAAGTTGGGCTTACTTTATGTATAAGATAAGCCCCCTCAGCAGTTTTCAGTATCGTCAGGCGGCGATTCCGATTCTTCAGCGAGCATTATTTTCAGGTCTGCATCGGGCTGGTTGAGGAACTTTTCGAGATTCAGGTAATACATCAGAACGATTCTAACGATTGTAGCCAGTCCTGAGAAGCTCCAACGCCTTTGTAGGGTGCTTTGTAAAACCGAGAGCAGCAGATTTGCTATTAGTGTTACCCATATCTGGATTTTTATGGCGTTGGCACTTTCGCCGTAGAAGTATCTCAGAGGGAAGTTTTGCTTTATCTGCTTGAAAAGCGACTCAATCTGCCACCGTCGGCGGTATATTGCCACGATTGTCTCCAGATGCA
>SFNC01000051.1 GCA_004554255.1 Bacteroidales bacterium | reverse complement strand
TCCAATGGCAAACCGGTGGATGCTGCGGTTGTAGCGAATATACATGATTACAGACTCGATTTAATGCGCCCGGCATCGGTGTTGTCCATTTACAGGACGTTATACAATCCAGGTCTGCGCGTTGTAATGGCCGATTACTACGCTTATCGCAAAGCATCCCTATTTGTAGATTATCAACTGGAAGATGCATTTACCCTCACTACTCCCGGCTGGAAATACGAATTAGGCAGATACCTTGGTAATGGCATCCGTATACGCGGCACAAGAGCCTACAAGTCCTCTGCTACGATGGGCGTCCAAGTCTCGAACATGGCGTATATGAAGACGGAGGCCGTCGTTGAAGAAGAGGCAATTGCTGACGCTGCCCCCGCGCCCGCCGCAGGCTCTGAAGAAGGTCCCGCCCCCTCTCCCTCGGTACAGGAGTTTCGCGTTGGCGATATTGTCGAGGCTTTATGGGCCCCGATGCTCACCACCCGCAATGGAAATGCCAGGATTGACTTTACCGTCCCCAACGCAAACTCTACCTGGATTGCCGACTTTACCGTATGGACCCGGAATCTTTACAGCGAACGCGTAACTCGCAAATTCACGTCCCGCAAACCCGTTATGGTAAGTGTGAATGCCCCGCGTTTCCTGCGTGTCGGCGACCGTGCTTCGGTTATCGCAACTTACATGAATACTACCGACAGCACGCTTAACGTAAGGGCCTCTCTCGCTTATCAGGGTGACTCTATAGCGCGCGATCTCACTATCGCGCCCCATGCCTCCGAGACCATTAATATAATGGTAAAAGCCAACACTCTTGCTTCGAACATCGCTGTTACCGCGCGTGGCTCCAACGGTGTCTTCGCCGATGGCGAGCGTCACCTTATCCCCGTGCTGTCGTCGCAGTCAGAGGTTACAGAGGCCATAAACTTCTATATAAACCCCGGCGACACCATCTATAGCATGAAACTGCCGCAGCCCAAGGGTACGGACTTCAGCATGGAGCTGACATATACCGAGAATCTGATGTGGACTGTTGTGGAAGCGCTCCCCACTCTTCTTGGTAAAAATATCCGCCCCACGGCAAATTCCCAGGCTGCGGCATACTTCTCGGCAGCCATTGCTCTCGGACTTATGGAACAGCATCCCGAGCTTGAATATAAATTCAATCGCAAGGAGCTGCGCCGCGCTATGGAGAATGCCGAGAACAACCTCTACAAGCTTCAGACCGCGAACGGCAGTTTCCAGTGGGGTCCCTGGAGCAAGCAGGGCGACATGTACACAACGGCATCGGTCCTGGATTTTATTGCCACACTTAAGCGTGCCGGTTATCTTGATAAAAACTCCAAGATATACAGGATGATACCTGCCGCCGTTAAGTATTACGATGGTGCGGTTCGCGATGAAAACATTCTGTACACTATTGTACGCCCCGCGTTCCCCGAGGTTGTGCAGAGCCTTAACGGCCAGTCCGTTACGCACAGAACTTTGCAGTACATAAACAAAAACTGGAAGAAATTCGACATCGGTTATAAGGCTCAGTCTGCCAGTGCCCTGCACTTCAACCAGAACGATAATATGGCACGCAAGATTATGGAATCTGTTGACCAGTTCGGCACTCAGACAGCAAATAAAGGTTACGAATTTAAGAATGTGACCTCCCTGCAGACTTATGCCTGGCTGCTTCAGGCTTACGGCGGTATTGACAGCAATTCGCCGCATGTAAACGGCATTCGTCAGTATCTTATTGTTCACAAACAGGCCACCGACTGGGGCAACAGCTTTATCACGTCGTGGATTATAAATGCGATGATAAACTCGGGAACTCCCTGGACCACTCAGGCCGAAGGCACCACCATCCGTGTTGATTCAGGTGTGATGCGCTACACTGCAGCAGACCGCATGGGGACTCTCAAAACTCCTGTTTCCGGCGAGAATCTCGTCCTGGAATGCTCGGGTAAGACTCCGTCCTATGGAGCTGTAACGCAGCGCTATATCCAGCCTATGGCAGACGTCAAGGCTTTCAGCGACGGCGAAATTTCGGTCGAAAAACAGCTTCTGGTTTTGGATAGAAACTCCAACCGATGGGTTGCCGTAATAGACAATGAGCTGAAACTCGGAGATCGTGTAAAAGTTATTATAACCGTCAAGACGGATCGCCCGATGAGCCAGGTTACCGTTGAGGATGCTCGTGCCGCAGCCTTCGAGCCGGTGAAGCAACTTCCGGGATTTGTATTCGCCGACGGTGCGTTTGCTTATCTTGAGAATCGCGATGCTCAGACAAATCTGTACATTGACTATCTCCCCAAGGGCACATATCTGTTTGAGTACGAGCTTAATGTGAATAACTCGGGAGAATATTCGTCCGGCATAGCAACAGCCACCTGCACAATGGCACCGACCCTTACGGCCCATTCGTCAGGTCAGATTTTAACTATAAACGGACGGTGATTTTTCTAAATATTCATTATTATAAGTTAAATTATGTATAATTTATGCTGAGTTCTCATTTTTTTGCTTAATTTTGCACCGTACAAAAATTACACGGACTTTGAATCAAACAGACTAAAAATAAGGATAAGAGAAAGACAAAATTATTCATGAGATCAGATCAATAATAAGTGAATCATAGGTTAAATGACGCGGTTGCTTGAGATAAGTAGCCGCTTCTGTTTTATTATACCGTATGCTTTGGGGACAGAACCCTCCCATCCCGAAACATAAAGCGGTGTATCATAGGATGGCAGCGCCTACGGCAACAACCTCGTCGGGGTTAACGCCCTTGGAGGGAACTTTGCTGAAGAATTTTTCCACAACGGCCTTGATTGCGGGGATACGGGTAGAACCACCTACCAGGATAACCTCGTCAATGTGTATTCGGCGAGGAGAACTGTAAGCGGTTCTTCAGCTGAGCGGTCACTGGGGGTCAACGTCGTAGAAGACTGTGGTGCCGTGCATGTCGGGCTGCACAAGTAGCGTGCGATAGGCCGAGCGCAAGGCATCGCGCACGGCTTTCATGGACACTCCGGGCTCCACTTTCAGCATTATCTTGCGTATGTAAAGGTTCTGTACGCGCGAGATAAACGGCTCTTCGGGGCCAAAGACGCGGTTGCCGAAAAGCGTGCGCAGATGCTCGGCATATTTATTGGCGACAGCCTGTATGCGCGTAGCCTCGCGATGCTTTATGTTGACATATATGATACGCGAGAATGGCGGATAGCTGAAAGCGCGTCGCTCCTCCAGCTCATAGTTGTAGAATCCCGTGTAGTTATGGGCTTTCAGGAACTGTATCACGGGATGGTCGGGCTGACGAGTCTGCACCAGCACCCGTCCGGGAATCTGTTGCCGCCCGGCGCGTCCCGCCACCTGCTCAAGCATGTTGAATGCCCTCTCTGCCGCACGGAAATCGGGATAATTTATTATCATGTCGGCGAAGAGTACGCCAACAGTGGTGACATCGGCAAAATCCAGTCCCTTGGTAACCATCTGCGTACCCACCAAAATATCCGCCTTGTGGGACGAGAATGCGTCAATGATATTTGAATAATCGTCCTTGTTGCGAGTGGTGTCAAGATCCATGCGCAGCATCTTGCGGTCCGGGAACAGACGTGCCACGTCATCCTCTATGCGCTCGGTGCCGAACCCGACTTTCTTCATGGCCGGCTCTCCGCAAACGGGACATGTTACCGGAACATCATAGACGGCTCCACAGTAATGGCACACCAGTTTTTCCAGCGCACGATGGTATGTGAGCGACACATCGCAATATTTGCAATGCGGGATATGGGCGCAGGCACCGCACCGCGATATCGGGGCATAACCGCGGCGGTTGTGGAAGAAAATCACCTGATTGCCACTCTTTATGGCCTCCCTGGAGGCTGTGGTGAGTGTCTCTGAAAAAGCGCCGTCAACAGCCTTTTTCTTAAATTCCACATTCATGTCCACCACCTCTATCTTCGGCAGCACCACATGGCTGTAGCGTTCGGTAAGAGACACCAGCCCGAACTTCCCCGTTGTGGCCTTATAGTACGTCTCGACGGTTGGTGTTGCACTACCGAGCAGAGTCCGGGCGCCGTGCATACCGGCGAGGACTATCGCGGCATCGCGGGCATTATAGCGCGGTGCGGGGTCGAATTGCTTGTAGGATGCCTCATGCTCCTCGTCCACAATAACCAGTCCGAGCTGAGCAAATGGCAGGAATACCGCCGACCGCGCACCTATAATTACACGCGGCTTATTGTCAGTCAGGAGTGTGCGCCATATCTCGGCGCGCTGATTGTCAGTAAACCGCGAGTGGTAAATCATCACCTGATTGCCGAAAACACGCTTGATGCGCTCGGTAAGCTGTGTTGTCAGTGCTATCTCAGGGACAAGATAAAGCACCTGTCTGCCATCGCGCAGCACGCGGTCTATCAGGTGCATGTAAATCTCTGTCTTGCCGCTGGCCGTAACGCCGTGCAGCAGTGTTACCTTGTACTCGGTAAAGCTGTCCAACACGGATTTCAGCGCCGTATTCTGCGCCTCGGAGAGTGAGGGAAGCACCCCCGACCCTTTTATGGTGTTCCCGAAGCGCGACACCTCGCGGGCCGTAACACGCACCAGACCCTTTTGCCGCAGCTGGGCAATAATCTCGGTGGAGACATCGGCGCGCTCCATAAGCTCGCGGCGCGACACCTCGGTGAGTTTGCTGTCCGGGCGCATGAATCCGGACATTTCTATCAACGTCATCAGCGCTTTTTCCTGGCGCGGAGCGCGATGCACGGCCTGGAACGCTGTGCGCAACGCCTCACTGTCGCCACGTTCCATAGCCACACTCACAAAGGTCTCAAGCTTGGCGCGAAACCGCTCCTGCAGTTTTTCGGAGACGATTACAACGCCTTTGTCCATCATCCGTTGCGTTATGCGGCCTATCTTCGGGCCCACGCCGCTCTCTTTGCCAAGCTGTGCGAGGTTCATCTTTCCGTTATGGTCCAGTGTCTGCCAGACCATAAGCTCGCGCTCGCCAAGCACCGCGGCGGCCCCGGCGGGGTCCATGTCGGGATTCACCTCCACGGATGTCTCCGACTCTACCTTAAGCCCCGCAGGCAATGCCGCGCGCATCACGTCGCCGCGCGAACACAGATAATACTCCGAAAGCCATTCCCACATCCGCAGCTGCGGATGGCGAATTATAGGCGCAGTATCCGGGACATCCACCACATCCTTTATCTCAAAGCGTGTGTCCGGTGCATCGGTCTGCAGGCTCTCCACTATTCCGGTGTAGAATTTGCCGCGACCGAATGGAACGATGACGCGTGAGCCCACTTTCACGCGCTCCGACATCCCTTCCGGGACGCGGTACGTGAAAGTAGGCTCAAGCGGTACGGGTACAATGACGTTTACATACATCATTCAGCCATAAAGGCTTTTACCTTTGCAAGAATATTGGGAACAGTGTATCCGAATTTTTCGTCAAGCACTTTGTAAGGAGCCGAAGCGCCAAAACGCTCCATGCCATAGATGTCCCAGTCGGCGCAGCCCTTCATCAGAGGCATGAAGGTTGCGGGCAGGCCGGCGGTAAGTGCAAAGCGGCGAACTCCGGCGGGGAGGACAGCTTCGCGATATTCCTTGTCCTGGCGTGAGAACAGTCCGAGCGAGGGGAACGAATCCACCTGAACGCGAACGCCTTCCTTGCGCAGTTCCTCGGCTACATGTACCAGGATAGATACCTCCGAGCCGTTGGCCATGAGCACAATATCGGGATTCTCGTCCTTGCAGATAACATAACCGCCCTTTTCCGCGCCGTATGCTGCAGCACGGCGGTCGCCGCCTTCTGCGGGCAGGTCTTCGAGGTTCTGACGGCTGAAAATCAGCACTGTGGGCGAGTTTCTGTTCTCCATAGCCATCTTCCAGGCCACGACAGTCTCGGCACTGTCGGCGGGACGGAGAACCAGAGCCGACATATTGCCCTTGAAGTTGTTCATCATCTCCAGAAGACGGGCCTGTGCTTCCTGCTCGATGGGTTCGTGTGTGGGACCGTCCTCGCCTACGCGGAAGGCATCGTGCGTATAAACGTAGATAACAGGCTGTTCCATCAGCGCTGACATACGCAGAACGGGCTTGATATAGTCGCTGAACACAAAGAATGTTCCGCAAGCGGCACGCATTGCGCCGTGCAGCACTATACCGTTCATTATGGCTGCCATGGTGAGTTCGGCAACACCGGGCTGGAGGAATTTTCCGCCGAAGTCATCGGCAGAGAGTACTGTAGTCTTTTTCAGGTAGCCGTCGGTCTTGTCCGAGTTGGCAAGGTCGGCCGAGCCAACGATCATATTGCCGACATGCTCGGCGAGCACGCTCAGCACAGTAGCCGATGAGTTGCGCGAAGCCATGTTGGGCTTAAATTCAATGCCGTCCCAGTTAATCTGAGGCATTTTGTCGTCTATGTAGTCGCGGAGAGTCTGAGCCAGTTCGGGATTTGCCTTTGCCCAAGCCTCTTCGCGTGCCTTGCGCTCGGCGACAATCTTTTTGAGTTCCTGCCGGCGGTCATCGTAGAGTTTCTGAACCTCGGGACGGATGGTAAAGAGGTTATCGGGGTCACCGCCAAGGTTGCGTACGGTTGCGGGGAAATCAGCGCCGGCAGCCGACAGAGGCTGTCCGTGTGTGGCGATAGTTCCGGCTACGCTGTTGCCGTCCTTGTCAATGGCACCTTTGGCCATAAGGGTATGGCCGATAATGAGAGTGGGACGGTGTTTCTCCTGATGAGCGGCCTCCAACGCTCCGGCGATAGCCTCGCAGTCATTGCCGTCAATTTCTATTACATTCCAGTTCCAGGCGCGGTACTTGGCGGCTGTATCCTCGTCGGAAACAACATCCACCATAGTGGACAGCTGCACTTTGTTGGAATCGTAGAACATGATGAGATTGTGCAGACCCAGTTTACCGGCGATACGTCCGGCGCCCTGCGAGATTTCCTCCTCGACACCGCCGTCGCTGATGAAAGCGTATGTCTTGTGCTCGCAAACCTCACCGAAGCGGGCTACCAGGAAACGCTCGGCGATAGCGCAACCTACAGCGAGAACGTGTCCCTGGCCGAGAGGGCCCGAGGCGTTCTCTACGCCGCGCTCAGGGTCAAGCTCGGGGTGGCCGGGAGTAACGGAACCCCACTGGCGGAATTGCTTGAGCTCGTCCATGGTGTACTTGCCGGCGAGAGCCAGCACGCTGTAGAGCATGGTTGACATGTGGCCGGGATCCAGGAAGAAGCGGTCGCGAGCTATCCACAGAGGATTCTCGGGGTCGTATACAAGGTAGCGGGAATATAATGTATTGATAAAGTCGGCACCGCCCATGGCACCGCCGGGGTGTCCGGATTTGGCAGCTTCGACCATAGAGGCTTCGAGAACGCGGATATTGTCGGCCGCAGAATTCATCAGGTTTTTATCCATAGTTTTATGTTTAAGCAGTTATAAAAATTTTTCATTAAACGTATGGCCGGAAGATTTAAGGATAAACTTTGCCGGCCGCTTATATTTTAGAATATAAGACCCCGGTCCTCAATATTTGTTAACGCAGGGGGCTTAGTACCATACAGTCTCAGCTGTTTGGTTTACAAAGGTAATTAATTTCTTTGAGAAAACAGCTAAATCATATACAAAAATAGCCATAGAAAGATAATTTTGGCGTGCCGGAAGGCCGCCAGCGCCGCAGTCACCGTACACGGTCGGGGTTCTTCTGTATAAAATCCTTCCATGAGGACGCCGACTTACGTGGCAGCGGGCGCGTGGACTCGTAATGGTGGCACAATGCCGCAGCCAGGGCGTCAGTAGCATCAAGTTCGATGCCCTCCAGCGATGAATCGGGGATATTCAGGATTCTACGTATCATTTCCCTTACCTGTTCTTTGGATGCGCCGCCGTTGCCGGTTATGGCCATTTTTATGGAACGTGGCTCGTACTCGGCAATAGGCACATCGCGGGCAAGCGCTGCAGCGATGGCAACACCCTGAGCGCGTCCCAGCTTAAGCATGGACTGGACATTTTTTCCGAAAAACGGAGCCTCAATGGCCATCTCGTCAGGCAGATATTGCTCAACCAGAGAGAGCACCCGCTCGTAAATCCTGTGTAGGCGCATATAATGGTCCTCGAACTTATTAAGGCGTATCACGCCCATCGTCACCATCTCGAGCTTGCGGCGCGAGGCAGGGCCATATATGCGAAGTATGCCATAACCCATCAGGTTTGTACCCGGGTCTATGCCGATGATTATGTGGTCGGCGTCATTGCTGGCTGGAGTCGGCATCAGTGGGGATAATTTCAAGGTAAGTAGTAAAGAACAGTACACTGTTGCCCCAGATGCGATGCATCTCGCTGCGCAGCACAGCCCCATGGCCGTCATGCCAGTTGCGGGCAGCAGCAAGAGTCGGCGCCTTTACCTGACAGGCCACAGACATGTGGTCGGGGCTTTCTTCTGAGCCCCCAAGTATGCGGAATACAACCGGGTCGCTGACACAACCCGAGTCTACTGCCTGCGGACAATAACTGGAGCGGAGCCAGTCAACAAAAGCACGCTTTATGGTGCATGGAATATGGAATGTGGTGTTTATTGCTATCATTTGCGGGAAATTTTACGTCGCATATCGCGCACAAAAAAGCCTATATGACGGAAGAAAGTGGGAACAGCGCCGTAATAACGGCACATTATACGATAACGCTCTATCAGAGACTTGCGCCGGTTGCGCGTGGTCATACCCTCGCAGAGATAGTCAATCAGCACAGTCCCGGAATTGACATTATTACGCGAGTGCTGCATGCAGCGAATGCACCATTCGTAATCGGCCGAGAACCGCCAGCGCAGGTCGTACTGTGGGGCAATCCGCCTCAATACAACAAAAGCCTGATGACAGACCAGCATACCGTGTTTGAAAGAATCAAGCGTCAGCACATCCGGTGCGGTAAGGTGTCGGGGGCCCACATAATTTCTGTCGCCGTCCACCAGGTCTGTCTGTCCGTAAACCACTCCGGGATAGTCGTTTTTCAGGATAATATCCGCAAGGAGCTGCAGTGTATCCGGTGAGTGAAAGGCATCTCCGGCGTTAAGGAAAATCAGATAGTCTCCGGTTGCCTCGGCAAGAGCGTTATTCATGGCGTCATAAATGCCATGGTCGGGGCGACTGAATACACGGGTACGGTCTGTGGACATATTTTTTACCAGACGTACGGTGTCGTCCTTCGATGCTCCGTCCATCACGATGTGTTCGTATAGCCGGCATGTCTGCGCCGCCACGCTGCTCATGGTAGCCCTGACTGTGTCTGCTGCATTATATGTTACCGTTATTATGCTGAAAAGTGGACGTTGCTCCATATTGTGGATAAGGCTGTTCTAACTTTATATAATAATGACTTCATTTTTGTGCAAAAGTACAAAATAGTAATAAAAGTATCAAGAAAAAACACTAACTTTGCGTTATAAACATTCCAAATCAATCACTATCAATGAATAAAAAGCATCTTATTTTAACTGCCACAGTGATGTTTGCGGCAGCAAATGCAGGAGCTGTGACGCCCCTGTGGCTCCGCGATGTCAAGATTGCTCCTGACGGCAAATCTATTGCCTTTACCTATAAAGGTGATATCTACACCGTTCCCACGCAGGGCGGTCAGGCTACCAGGATAACAACCGCTCCTACATACGAATCGGTTCCGGTTTGGAGCCCGGACGGCAAGAAAATTGCTTTTGCCAGCGACAGATACGGAAATATGGACGTCTTCGTGGTCGACGCAAAAGGCGGCACCCCTACCCGACTTACATTCAACAGCGCGAATGAGACACCCGAAAGCTTCAGCCCGGAAGGCACCGAGGTGCTTTACTCCGCCGCCATCCAGGACCCCGCTGCAAGTGCATTATTCCCGTCTGCACGCATGACAGAGCTTTACTCCGTGCCCGTCAAGGGCGGCGCATCGGCGCAGATACTCGCTACACCGGCGCAGATGCTGAGCTGGGGTACGCCGAAATCCAAAAACGGATGGTTCCTGTATCAGGACCTCAAAGGATTCGAGGACGAATGGAGAAAGCATCACACTTCATCGGTTACACGCGACATCTGGAAATACGATGCTTCAACAGGCAGGCACACTAACCTTACCGACCGCCCCGGAGAGGATCGCAACCCGGTTGTCGCCGGAGACAAATTTTACTTCCTCAGCGAGCGCGACGGTGGCACCATGAATGTATGGGAGGCCCCGATTGCAGCTCCCGCACAGGCGAAAGCCCTCACTCAGTTCAAGACCCATCCCGTGCGGTTCCTGTCTCGCTCGGCCGATGGAACACTGTGCTTCACATACGACGGTGAGATTTATACACTTGCAGCCAATGCACAGAAGCCTGTAAAGGTTGCAATTTCTGTTACCGACGAGGACATAAACCAGCCGGAGAGACTCGCTGTTCGCTCCGGAGCACGGGACATTGCAGTTTCTCCCGATGGTAAATCCATCGCGTTCACCGTCAGAGGCGATGTTTTTGTTACTTCAGACGAATACAGCACTACCAAACAGATAACTAACACTACCGAGGCCGAGCACGACCTGGAGTGGGCTCCGGACGGAAAAGCTCTGTATTACACCAGCGAACGCAACGGACACATTAATATATATAAAGCGACTATGGCTCGTGAGGAAGATATTAACTTCCCCAACGCGACCATCATTAAGGAGGAGCCGCTGTTCAAGGACAGCAAGACCGAGCGTATGGTCCCCATCCCCTCGCCCGATGGCAAAAAACTCGCTTATATCGCAGACAGAAACCGTCTTATGGTCCGCGACCTTAAGAGCGGCAGCGAGAAGCAGCTGAATAATGTGAACTTCAATCCTTCGCGTTCCCCGGGATTTGCATTCAGCTGGAGCCCTGACAGCAAATGGATTATCTCCGAAGTGATTGACCGCAAGCACGACCCGTATTCGGATGTGGCTCTGTATAATGTGGAGACCGGACAGATGACCAACCTCACCAACACCGGTTACTTTGCCGAGAACGCCCGCTTTGTGCTGGACGGCAATGCCGTGCTGTACGGTACAGACCGCTACGGTATGCGCAACCATGCCTCATGGGGCTCGATGTCCGATGCCGTACTCGTTTTCCTGAACCGTGACGCCTACGACAAATTCCGCCTCAGCGAGGAGGACTATGCCCTGCGCAAGGAACTGGAAAAGAAAAACAAAAAGGACGAGAAAAAAGCGGATAAAAAAGACGACAAGAAGAGCGATAAGGCTGATTCCAAGAAAGATATTGTTGTGGAACTTGACGGAATCGAAAACCGTGTGGTCCGCCTGACTCCCTCGTCATCCGATATGTCCGACGCTGTGATTGACGCCGACGGCAAGGCTCTCTATTATATTTCGCGCGGTGCCAAGGGTGCACAGCTTTGGAAACTGGACCTACGCAAGGCCGACAGCCACAGTGTTGTCAGTAATGTATCAGGCGCATCACGGCTTATCCCCTCGGCCGACGGCAAGAGCATTTACGTTACCGGACGCAACATTCAGAAACTTGACCCCAAAAGCGACAAGCTGAAAAGCGTAAGCTACTCTTCGTCCAAAATGCTGGACCATGCAGCCGAGCGTCAGTACATGTTCGATTACATGGCACGCGAGGAAGGTCAGCGCTTCTACAACACCAATATGCATGGCATAGACTGGCCCGCAATGACCGAGCACTATCGCAAATTCCTGCCCCACATCAGCAACAATTATGATTTTGCCGAGATGTTATCGGAAATACTTGGCGAACTTAACGTCAGCCACACCGGCGGCAGATACTACGGCAGCGCCAATTCATCCGCCGACCGCACCGCGTCGCTTGGCCTGTTGTTCGACATGAACTATACCGGCGACGGAATGAAAGTTGATGAGGTAATCGTTGGCGGACCCTTTGACCGCGCCGGTTCCAAAATGGCTCCCGGGGCGATAATCACCGCCATAAACGGACAGAAGCTTAAAGCCGGACAGGACAACGACATTTACCTTAACGACATTGCCGGCAAAAAGACTCTCGTGGAGTTTAAGGACGCCGCCGGCAACGCTCAGGACGAAGTTATTCTGCCTATATCCCGCGGAACATACAATTCCCTGCTTTACGACCGCTGGGTGCGTCAGCGTGCCGCTGATGTGGACAAATGGTCCAATGGTCGCCTCGGATATGTTCATATCTCATCAATGGACGATGCCTCGTTCCGTAAGGCATACTCAGACATCCTCGGTAAATACAACGACCGTGACGGTGTGGTTATTGACATTCGCTGGAACGGCGGCGGACGTCTGCACGAAGACCTCGAAGTTTTCTTCACCGGCGAGAAATACCTGACCCAGGTAATCCGTGGTGTTGAAGCTTGCGACATGCCCTCGCGCCGCTGGAACAAACCCTCTATAATGGTAATGAGCGAAGCCTGCTACTCCAACGCTCACGGCAGCCCCTGGGTGTACAAGCACAAAGGCATCGGCAAACTTGTGGGCGCGCCCGTGCCCGGCACTATGACTTCTGTAAACTGGGTAACCATGCAGGACCCCTCGCTGGTCTTCGGAATCCCCGTAATAGGTTATAAGACCGCAGAGGGAAATTACCTTGAAAACAGCCAGCTCGAACCAGACATCAAGGTGTTCAATAGCCCCGAAACAATTGTGAAAGGTGAGGACACTCAGCTGAAAACAGCCGTAGAGGAACTCCTCCGCGACATTAAAACCAAGAAATAAGCCATACAGATGACTATATGCAAAGGCAGCCCGCTCCGGGTTGCCTTTGCTATTTCACGGACCCGGATATTTCCTATCCGCTTTTTTTGTCTGTTTTAGAAAATCTACGTATCTTTGTGGTATGAAACTAAGCAATGACGCGCTATCTGATATAAAAACCGCCGTAGACGTACTGCGCCGCGGCGGTGTAATTGTCTACCCTACAGACACTGTATGGGGTATAGGATGCGATGCCACGAACGAAGAGGCAATCCGCAGGATATATGCCATAAAACAGCGCGACGACCATAAGGCCATGATTACTCTCGTAGACAGCCTGGCCATGCTGGAACGCACTGTGGAGGGCATCCCGGATGTGGCATACGACCTTATTGAGACGGCAGTGACCCCGCTGACAATAATCTACGATAAGGGCATCGGCGTGGCTCCGGCGCTTATGGGCGATGACGGCACTCTGGCTGTGCGGGTGACCGCCGAGGCTATCTCGGCCGAATTATGTCGCAGACTCGGACGCCCCCTGGTCTCGACTTCAGCAAATATCAGCGGACAGCCCACTGCCCGTTGCTTCAGTGAGATCGCTCCGGAGATACTGGAGTCGGCCGACTATGTATGTGTATCCCGACGCGATGAAGATGTGAAAGCTGACGTCAAGCCGTCGACAGTTATGCGGCTTTGTGCAGATTCGTCCTTTAAAATACTTCGGAAATAATCGCCGTATGACACACCAGCGTAGACAGATAATAAAGTATCTCGTCAGCGATTTCCTGACGCTGAACGTGGGCTGGCTATTGTTCACACTGGTGCGGTACTGTTTTCTCCCCGAATCTACAAAAGCGATAGTCACCCCGCTGCAGCACATTCTGTCAGGAAATGTGTTGCTCGGACAGGCCGTCATTCCTATTGTTATGATGGCGTTGTACTGGCTGTCCGGATATTACAACAAGCCTCTGTTTAAGTCCAGGCTGGAGGAAATGGTCAATACTGC
>SFNC01000005.1 GCA_004554255.1 Bacteroidales bacterium | reverse complement strand
GCCTTAATCCCTCCATACTATTGACTATAACCATAAGCAAACCTAATACTAATCACATATTCAATAGGTTATGGCAATTTATGGAGAGTACAGTCATTGGAACCTTTTTCATCTGTTCAATTAAGAGTATATATAAAGGAGGGTTTGGAGAGAATGGAATGGTCATTGAAGCCAATCCTTAACCCTTTGGAACATCTTTCCATCCTATATAAAATCCGATGGAGAACCCTATCGGATTTTGATGGCTTTTCAACGTCGATTTACACTAAACCCTAAACGCTTCAATATCAATCGCCATTCAAACCCCATTCAAAAGCCCTCAAATCTTTTTCATTTCGGCAACATTTGAAAAATCCTCAAAATCCGTCAAAATCGCTCATATAACTATCACATAATCACTTATCTACACCTCCAAAATTGACAAACTATGTTTTTCTCATACTTTTATAAGATGCAGGTGGAACAGTCCACATTCCAGCGTCTTGCCAATAAAGAAGTGGGCTGGAATTTCTCCGATCAGGAGGAAGTGGCGGTGATAGACATGCGCCAGGGTATGGAGAAGAATTTTCTTTTCGGCACCAAGGCCGTGCTCACCGACCATGCCAAGGGCGAGGAAGTGTATCTTACCGGCGGCATCTGGAACCAGACGCCCAAAGAGTTCCGCTACAAGCCCGGCGAGCTTACCGCCGAGACACTTGTGGACATCACCCGCCAGGCCTTTACCGGCAACGGCGGCGGGTCGGCCAAGAAGATACTTGTTGGCGGCAGCGGCCTCATCGAGGCATTGTCCAAGCTTGAATACGGCAAGCGCGTGAGTGCCGGCGAGACCTTTGTGAAGTGGGGCATAGAGTTCAACGAAATCCGCACCAACTTCGGCTGCCTGTACGTGTTGCACAGCGAGATTTTCGACCAGTGCGGCCATGGCTCGGACGGATTTATTCTGGACCCCGACTGCCTTACCAAGTACGTGCATGTGCCCTTCCACACCGAGACGCTGAATCTGCGCAGCTCGGGCCAGCGCAACACCGACGCCATAGTAATCACCGAGGCGAGCTGTCTGGTGCTCCGTCACCCGGCCTCGCACATGAAAATCGTTGCGGAGTAACCATGCGCCTCACCGACAGCCAGATGCTTGCCCATTGGCGTGCCTACCGCGGGCTTGCAAACGAACATGCCGAGTGTTCGATAGAGATTTTTGACAACATCAACCTTGACCGGCGGCTGCGCATGGAGATGCGGCAGTGGTATCTGGATCTGCTGGATAACGGCGACCTGCGCCATCTGGTGCTTACCGATATCTCGGACCGCCTGAAGCCCGTACCCCTGCAGACCGGAATATGGCGCATAAAGCTTCCGGGAGAAGTGCGCCGCCTGGTGTCGCTGGTGGTGGACGGCGCCGACGCTCCCGTCAAGCTGATCCGGGAGACGGATGTGCGCCGCATCAAGCTGAACGGCAATCCGTACAGCCGCAGCAGTGCCGCGTTTCCCACGGCGATAATCACCCCCGACGGATGGGTGACACTGTACTGCCGCAGGCGGTCATTGACCCTGACGTGCTACGGCACGGGTGTGGTGGACCCCGGTGACGAGGTGTACGAGATGGACGAATCGGCATTGGCGCTACTGTATAAGACACCGCCCCTGCATTAACAAATATTCTTTCTCCGAAAGCGCTAAGGCGATGAGGGGAACGGGGTCTAAATCATAATCACTGTGGGCCGGGGCTTCCGGGTTCCGGCCCGCTTTCCAATCGAAAACACACACTTACTATGGAAAAAGCATATAATAAAAGACTTATAGAGGCCGCATACGGATGCTGGCTCGCCGGAGCCGGACGACTGCAGCGCCGCGAGCGTCTGAAGCGCTACACCTACGGCGACCAGTGGGGCGACATTATCCGCGACCATGACGGCCGTGCCGTACGCGAGGGCGACGCCATCGCCGCCTCGGGCCGCGAGCCGCTGACAAACAACCTGATACGCAGGCTGGTAAAGACAATCGTCGGCCGATACCGCTCGCTGCGTCCCGACTGGCGCAAGGAGAATCCTCTGCCCGGAAGCATTGAGGAAGACAATATCCTGGACGAGCTGGATGCCCGTCTGCTGGAGGAGTTCCTGATTTCCGGAATGGCGGTGCAGCGCGTGGCCCGCGAGAGCCGTCATGGTGTGGAGCGCGTGTACATTGACAATGTCAGCCCCGCACGACTGTTTCTGAACAGATTCACCGACCCGCGCGGTAACGACATTGAAATGGTGGGCATGATGCACGACATGAGTATACACGAGGTGCTGGCGCGATTCGGCGGCCGCAGCCGCCGGCGCATGGACTATCTGCGCGCCATCTACGGTGTGGACGCCTTGCAACAGCCGATATCGGCGGATGGCCTTGAGTTTTTCACCGCTCCGGCAGGGCGCTGCAGGGTCTTTGAGATGTGGACGCTGGATGCGATAGAGACCACGCGCCGCGGCATGACGGAGGTGACATTTGCCTGGCGCTGCCGATGGCTGTCGCCGGACGGAGACCTGCTGGATTCCTATCCCTCGCGCTGGCCGCACCGCAGTCATCCGTTTATCGTGAAATTCTATCCCATGACAGACGGCGAGGTGCATCCCTTTGTGGAGGATGTCCTGGACCAGCAGCGCTTTATAAACAGGCTGATAGTGCTGATAGACAAGATAATGGGGGCGTCGGCGAAAGGCGTGCTGCTGTTCCCGGTGGAGCAGAAGCCCAAGGATTTCTCCTGGGAGGAAATAGGCCGCCGCTGGAGCGCCACAGACACCATAATCCCCATCACCGGGCGCCATTCCGTGGTGCCGAGCCAGGTGAACACGCCGGCTGCCGACTGCGGCGCCTACAAGCTGCTGGACATA
The DNA here is from genome assembly GCA_004554255.1 of Bacteroidales bacterium. Classification (GTDB taxonomy): domain Bacteria; phylum Bacteroidota; class Bacteroidia; order Bacteroidales; family Muribaculaceae; genus CAG-873. The sequence goes on along the minus strand of SFNC01000005.1, from coordinate 38,342 downwards.
GAAATGAAGCTGTTCAACGACGTGTCCGGCGTCAGCGACGCCCTGCTCGGCAAAGATCAGGGCGGCAACGGAGGCACGGCGCTGTACGAGAGCCGCGTGCATAACTCCACAATAGCCCTGGCGGATATTTTTGAATCTTTCAACTCATTTATAAAACTACGCGACGCAAAAGCCGCAGTATTGTAACAACTCCTATGAATTACACAGAACACCGCAACCGCGCGCTGGTGGCCGCGGCCCGCAAATACATCGCCTCCTGCCGTCTGCAGGGGCACACACCCACACTCACCGAGGTTACCGAGGCAGTGATAAACTCGCCCGCACCGTCGTTCTACATCGGCTTTGAGGCACTGTACAAGGCCGTGTGCGGGGCAATGAAGAATCCCGTTAAGTTTGACGCCCCGCTCACGCGCTCGCAGATGCGCGTACTGGCCGTGCTGGCGCGAGTGAGCGACCTGCGCAGCCGCGAGAAAATGTCTCTTACCGATGCCGTTACGCGCGTAATGGCCGGCCAGGCGCCATGTTTCTATATCTCGGAAATCAGCGCCCGCCGAATCCTGTCGCGCCTGATAGTGCAGAAAAGAAGTTATAAACTGTAAGACCCCTGATTATGAGAATCACATTCGATAATGTCATAGACAAAATCATGGCTGCCGACGGCATACGTGCCACGCTCAGTGCGGTCTCGCCTGATAATCTGAGAGTTATTAACGCGGACCTGTCGGACGCTATCCGCAAGTTCATCCCCGATGCCGCCGAGTGGATATGCTACGTCTGCCCGAATATCAGCATCGCCGAGAAAGACGAGGAATCGGTGACATTCAGCATGGCAAACACAAAACTCAGCACGCGTTACTCGCTGATGACATCCTTCTTGGCGTGGCGAGTGCTGCACCAGATATTCGGCATGGAAAACGAGCGTACCGCAACGTTCTGCCGCGAGACCTGCGAGGCATTTGCCGAGATACTCAACAGCTGCGGCGCCCCGGGCGACCGCATCCCGCGCCGCCGCAAACACTGGTATTGAATTGCCAAAAAGCTTTTATTGTCGGAGAAAGATAAAAAAGAGCTTCAGGGGTGTGAATCTGAAGCTCTTTTTTTATTACATGGGACGGTTTATCACATGGGGCGGTGTCCGTGTCCGGGAGGGGGGCCGCCGGGACCTCCGGGGCCGCGGCGCCATTCGTTGCGGCTGGCGGGCTCGTTGCCTTTTCCGAAGGTGTTGAATTTCCAGGTCACACCCACCATGAAGTAGCGGGTGAGGGAGTTATACATGGTGTCGTCGATGTAGTTGGCGTTGATGGTGCGGTGCACATTCTCCTTCTGCTGCAGGAGGTCGTAGCCGCTGAGCGAGAGAGTCAGGCTCTTGTCGCGGAGGAAGGAGTAGGAGACGGTGGCGTTCCAGAGGCACGAGTTGGTGTTGAAGCCGGCCGAGCGTCCCGAGGTCTTGGCGTAGTTGAGGTCGGTAGAGATTGTCAGACCGAATGCGGTATAATATGTGCCGTTGAACATTCCGCCGTATGTGTGCACGGTGCTGCTACCCCGGGTTACGGCCACGCTGTTGTGCGATGCCTGCAGGCTGTAGCGGGGGCGGATTTCCAGCTCCAGATTGACGGGGCGCCATGCCAGCGAGGGCATAATGTTGAAGTTGATGCTCTGCGAGAGGTTGCGTGCGCCGTTGCTGAAGCCCACATTGTGGCTGTAGCGCGCGAACATGTGCGTGTTGAACACAAAGGCCTTGTTGCGGAAGGGTGTTGAGTACATCATCATACCCATCATGTTCCATACGCCGTTGACGTTCTCGTATGTGGTGGTCTGGCCGCCGGTGGAGGAGTTGAAGGTGGTGCGGGAGACGATTGAGTTCTGCTGTATCTGTGCGTTGGCCATTACCATCAGCGAGCGCTGGGTGCTCTGGTTGAAGTTCTGTGCGCGCAGCTGGATGTTATGCGAGAATGTGGGGTCCAGTGCCGGATTACCGATGACTACGCGCAGGGGGTCGGAGTAGTCGGCGACGGGCTGCAGCTGGGTCATGGACGGCTGCGACGAGCGGCCGCGGTAGTTGAGGGTGAGGGTGTTGCTCTTGGACATTTTCAGGCGGTAGCGCAGGTAGGGGGCGAAGTTGAGGACGTGGCGTGTGATGTCGCGGTCGTGGTTAATAAGGTCCTCGGAGCGAGACATCTGCGGCACCAGCGAAATACCCACGTCGAGGTTGGTGCGCTTGTCCACGTGCTTGAATCCCACGCGGATGTCCTGGCTCATGTAATCGTTGCGGAAGCGGTTGCTGAGGTCTTCGCGCAGCACCAGGTCGTCACTGATTATGGCGTCGCCGAGCCAACCGTCGGGCCAGGTGACAGGGTGGTCGTAGGTGAGCTTGTCGGCGTTGTTCCAGCGGTAGCGGAAGTTGTATGCGACGGTCATGAAGTTGCCTTTTTTCACGTTGCCCAGGGGCTCGGTCCAGCTGAGTCGGCCGCTGGCAGTGGTGTTCCAGCTGTGGTCGTCGGCATACTGGTCGTACAGGTCTATGGAGTCGTTGTAGAGGAAGAATTTGTTCCAGGAGTAGGTGTCCTCGTAGCTGCGGGCGTTGCTGCTCTGGAAGCGCGCGTGAACGGAGAAGCTGCGGCCGGGGCGGTTGCGGAACTTGTGATTGTAGATGAACTCGCCGCCGAATTCCCAGCTTTTGCCGTCGGAGTCGGCGATGTTGCGCGAGCGGGTGATGTCCTCGCGCAGATTGTTCTGGTTCATGGACGAGTCGTTGCTCCAGGAGTCGCTCTGGTTGTAGCTCATGCGCGGGCGGAACTCGACGGTGTTGAACGAGTCGGGGTTCCACTGAACGCGGAAGTCGGCGCGGATGTTGTGGCCTTTGTCCAGGGCGTGTTTAAAGGAGGATACAAACGATTCGTTCTCGGGGATGATGTACTGCCGCTCCTGGCTGGTGATGGTGCGCGCGGAGGTGTGGCTGTACATGATGTTACCGCCTACGCGGAAGATTTCCTTGTTGCCGACGTTGAAGTTTACGCCGAGGGCCTGGCTGAGGGTGATGCCGTTGTCGCCGCCGAAACGGCGGAATCGGCCGGAGGCGCCGTCGGTGAATCCGGGTTCGTTGACGTTATTGAGGCCGCCGAGCACGGTTATCTGATTTTCGTTCCAAAAGCGGTTTACGTTAAACGATGCCTTGTAGCGGCTGTCGGTGCCGGCGTCGGCCTGGGCGTTGCCGAACCATCCGTTCTTCATGCCTTTTTTTACCGTGAGGTTGATGACGGTCTCTTCCTCGCCGTCGTCCACGCCGGTGAGGCGGGCAAGGTCGCTCTTGCGGTCCACCACCTGCAGCTTGTCAACCATATTTACAGGGAGGTTCTTGGAGGCGACCTTGGGGTCGTCGGCGAAGAATTCCTTGCCGTCCACCAGAATCTTTGTCACTGTTTTGCCGTTTGCGGTGATGGCACCGTCGGTGCCCACTTCCACGCCGGGGAGTCGCTTCAGCAGGTCTTCCACAACGGCGTTGGGCTGAGTCTTATAGGTGTCTGCGGCAAACTCCACGGTGTCCTCCATAACCTTTACCGGGGTGCGGATGCCGGTGATTACGGCCTCCTTAAGTGTGGTGGCGTTGGCGCTGAGCACTATGCGCGGGACTTTTACGTTGGCGCCGTTTACACGCAGTTTCTGCTTTTTGGCGTCGTAGCCCACGTAGCTGAGTTCCAGCGTGTAGTTGCCGTTGTTTACGTTGCTGAAGGTGTATTTGCCATTGATATCGGCGATGGCTGTCTTGAGTACCTTGGTGGAGTCTTTTGGCGAGAGCAGACGCGCCGATGCTCCAATAAGCGGCTCGCTGTCGGTATCGAAGACCGAGCCGCTTACGGTGTATCCCATGGCAATCATTGCCGCCGGGAGGAGAAGCGCGAAGAATATCGCTCGCAGCTTAAGGATTCTATACATCGTTATTCCTGTGTGATTTAGTTTTTTTCTTGATACAGCTAATAGATCATTCAATCTTATGAAAGTAAACCCTGATAAAGTAAATAAATGTGAAAAAGAATGCGTTTTCACGAAAAAAACCGTCAATCGCCCGGTTTTACGGGCGAGCGACGGGTAAATCTTCTGACGGAAAAATGTCAGAACTCGGTGAATGCGAGGGGCAGCAGGCTCTTTACGGAGGGCATCTCGTACACTCGGTCTTTGGCGACGAGCAGAACGGGGATGTCGTGTCCGGCGCGGGTCTCGAATTCGAGCAGTGCCTGGCGGCAGTGTCCGCAGGGCGCTACGGGGTCGGCCAGGAACTCACCCTCGCCGTCGCGGGCGGCGACTGCGATGCGCACAAATTTTGCATCGGGGTACTGGGCTCCGGCGGCGAAGCATGCCGAGCGCTCGGCGCAGGTGCCGGCGGTGAATGCCGCGTTCTCCTGGTTGGCGCCGGTGATTATTTGGCCGTTGTCCAGTGCTATTGCCGCGCCTACGCGGAAGTGGCTGTACGGAGAGTACGAGCGGTAGGTGGCCTTGCGGGCTTCCTCTACGAGTATTGCCGACAGATTGTCGAGCTCGGTGTAGGTATATTCTTTTACGGGAACAGTTATATTAAACTCTTTCATGGTCTATGTGTTATGTTGATTCCGGTTTAAATGCCGTGTAGATTATGTCTTTATAAAAAATAATTAGGTGTAGGACTGCAAATGTAACAAATTTCCTGCGATTCTGCAAACAACTTCCCGTTAATAAATATCAAAAGCACAAAAACAATGGCCTGTGCAGAGGGTGTGATCCTACGTAGTGTCCGGCCTTGCAGGGAGTCTGACCTGTGTAGGAGCGTGGCCTTGCAGGGCGTGTGGCGTTACAGGGAGTGGTCTTACGGGGTGACCTTACGGGGCGTGCGATTTTGCATGGTGTGAGGTCTTATATGTGCAGTGCGTGGTGCTGTTGGTGCGTGTGTATGTACACGACGTTAAGCCCTAACGCTTTCGCGTCAGGGCTCACGTTATGTGGCTGTTAAGGGCGATACCCGTTGTGCGGGCTGTTTGCGGTGGCCCGCTGCGGTGATTTATTCCTCTACGGCGCGGAGCTGCTGAACGTAAACGGCCTTCATCATCTTCTTGCGGTTGAGGACTGAAGGTTTCTGGAATGCCTGACGGCTGCGGAGTTCTTTGGTAACGCCGGTTTTTTCGAATTTACGTTTGAATTTTTTGAGTGCGCGCTCGATGTTTTCGCCTTCTTTAACTTGTACGATAATCATGTTTTAGTTAATGCTTTATTTGAGTTTTTATTTGATAATCAGTGGGGAAAAGGCGCAATATGCCTTTAGCGGGGCAAAATTAGTAATTTTTCTTTGAGTATCAAAACTTTTTCGCCATTTTTTGCACATAAAATTATTCTACGTACAATTTTTGATGTTCTTTTTTATCGGGGGAGGGGGATAAAAGGGCTCCCGGGCAGTGGTGTGCCCGGGAGCGTAGGTGTGTGGTGTGGGGTTGTTCAGTTGTCAGTTATCACGAAGTATCCACCGGGGGCGAGGATTGTGGGGAGCGACTTCATGGCGGCTCCGGAGATGGCGTCGGTGAGGTTGGCGGATACTTTGGGTGCCTGTCCGGTGTAGGTGATGCGGACGGGTTTGTTGGAGAGGTTCACGGCGGTAATCACGGCTTTGTCGCCCTGGCGGCGCTCAAATACGAGTACGTCGTTGTTGTCGGTCTCGAACACGGTCATGGGTGCGCCTGCAACACCGGCCTGCAATTCGGAGCGGCTGTGTTTCAGCGCGTTAAGGGCGGTGTAGAAGGTGGTGACGCTGTTGGGGTGGAAGTCGGGCGCGGTGTCTTTCTCGAAGAACTGGAGGGCGCGGTTAAGTCCGGTTTCCTGTCCGGTGTATATCAGCGGCATGCCGGGGAGGGTGTACGACAGCACGGCGAAGGCGTCGGCGAAGTTGCCGAGGCGCTGCATCTCGGTGCCTTCCCAGCTGTTGAGGTCGTGGTTTGTCACCATGTTCATCAGGTAAGTGTCGCCGGGGTAGTCCTTTTCCTGGCTTTTCACCAGCGCGGGGATGTCCATGGCGTGTGCCTCGGGGAGTTTCTCGGGCTGTGTCTGGCCGTCTTTAACAAATGTGTATTGTCCGTGGGTGGATGCAATTTTGCTGAACAGGTCCTTCATGGGCCAGTTGTATCCCATGTCGAAGCCGTAGTCGTGGAGTGCGGGGCTGCTTGCCTCGGCAAGCATGAACAGTTCGGGCTCTATGGCCTGGAGCTGCGGGCGCGCCTGGTTCCAGAAGGAGACGGGTACCTCTGCGGCGACGTCGCAGCGGAAGCCGTCGATGTCGGCCTCGCGGAGCCAGAAGGACATGGCGTCTATCATGGCAAGGCGTGTGTCGGGGTTGTTGTAGTCCAGTTTGTAGGTGTCTGTCCAGTCATAGGGACCGTACATTTCGCCCTTGTCGTTGCGGGCGTATCTGTCGGCATGGTCTTTTAGCCAAACGTTGTCGCAACCGGTGTGGTTGGGAACCCAGTCGATAATGACTTTCATGCCCATGTCGTGGGCTTTTTTCACGAGGGCCTTGAAGTCGTCCATGGTTCCGAACTCGGGGTTGACGGCCTTGTAGTCGGCGATGGCATAGTAGCTTCCGAGTGTGCCTTTGCGGTTAACCTGCGAGATGGGGTGGATAGGCATGAACCACAGGATGTCGACGCCGAGGTTCTTAAGCCGCGGAAGGTTTTTGGCGAAGGCGTTGAAAGTGCCCTCCGGGGTGTATTGTCTGGTGTTTACCTCGTAAATAACGGCGTTGCGGCTCCATGCAGGGTGCTGCACATGGGTAGGCGCTCCGGCAGAGATTGCCGGGGCGCCTATAAACGGAGCCAGCAGAGCCAGCAAAAATTTGCGTAGCTTCATAATGGCTTATGGTTTAGGAGATTAGTTGAATTTCATCGGGATGGTGCGCTGGATGCTGTTGTCCAGGGAGATAAGAGTCTCTGTGCCCACAACGCCGGGGATGTTCTGGATTGCGCCGTTGAGGAGCTCCATGAGGTGCTCGTTGTCTCGGGCGTAAAGCTTGAGGAGCATCGAGTACGGGCCGGTGGTGAAGTGGCATTCCACGATTTCGGGGATTTTCTCAAGTTCGGGAACAACTTCGCGGTACATGGCGCCACGTTCCAGTGTTACGCCGATGTATGTGCAGGTGCTGTATCCGAGAGTTTTGGGGTTGACGTTGTATCCCGAGCCGGTGATGACCTTCATTTCAATGAGGCGCTGGATGCGCTGGTGGATGGCGGCGCGGCTGACACCACATTCAACTGCCACGTCCTTCGAGGGGATTCGGGCATTCTTCATGATGATACTCAGGATTTTACGGTCGAGATTGTCGATTCTGTCCATGCTCATAATTACGCAGTTTTTAGGTATTTTCAGGGTTTTTAAATTTGTTGATATAATGAATTTTGGGAAATGAAAATGCGGAAACGCTATAAACGGCGTATTTCCATTGACAAAATTACAAAAAAACTTGGGATTTCCAATGTTTTTTAAATTTTTTTTGAAATTTTCGAAGGAATGGGGTTTGAAAACCGACAAAATGTAAAATCCAGTATGTGGCGAATGTGATGTATGTCACGGCGGCAGGTCTCGGCGCCAGGATGCCGCCACTCCATGGGGCAGGATATGCTTAAGGTCCGGGTGGCTGGTGCCATCCGGACCTTATATATAATAATGTGTAGTGGGGCGGGGGTTATTTGCGGCGGAGTACGGCGGGGGAGGCGTTCTTCTGGCGACGGTAGATGTCTTTGGCGGTGTCGGCGACGTTGATGATGTGGTCGCCGGTGCGCTCGATGTCGTTGATGATGTCCATGTAGTAGATGCCTGCCTGGTACTGGTATTTGTGCTCGTTGATGTTTGCGACGTTTGCCGTGCGGAGCTGGTTGCGGAGGTTGTTAATCTCGCGCTCTTTGTTGTAGCTGCGCATGAGGGAGTGCTCGTCGATGTTGTTGAGGTCGTTGAGCAATACGAGCATCATCTGCATTGCCTCGTCGAGGTACTTGTACATGGTGTCGATGTCGGCGTATATCTGGTCGTTGAATTCGGCCTTGTTCTGGTTTTTGCGGAGCATGATTTTTGCTACACCGTAACAGCAGTCGGCGATGCTTTCTATCTCAGAGATGATGTTGAGCATGCCGGCGATGCGGAGTTTACCTTCGTTGGAGAGGCGGCCTTCTGCGACGCGGTTCAGGAAGTCGGCGATTTCAAGTTCCATGCGGTCTGAGATGTCCTCGTATTTGCCGATGCGTGAGAGGAGTTTGTTGAATTCTTCGTCGTTGTCCTTCATGTGGACGAGTTCCTGTCCCATGTGTATCATGCGGCCGACGCGCTCGGCGAATACGGCGATTTCTTTCTCGGCGGAAGCGAGGTTAAGTTCCGATGAGCTGAGCAGACCCCCCTGGATGAATTTGAGTCCGAATTCCTCTTCGGTCTTTTTGCGTGTGGGGACAATCCATTCCACGATGCGTACGTACAGTTTGGTAAACCATATCATGATGGAGAGGTTTATGAACTTGTACACGGTGTAGAAAATGGAAAGGCAGATGGATGCCGACGCCTGCATAGCGATGAGGGTCCGGGTGGCCGCGGAGAGTTCTGTGGCGCGGGGATGGTCGGCGGGCAGGGTGTTGTTGAAGAGGTTGTTGTAGATTTCGGGGTCGGTCTGCTGCAGGTTGTCCACAAAGTTGTAGAGGGCGTCGGGGTTTCCGAGTCCGATGCTTTCGCAGAGGCCTACAATCATCTTCATGAAGGGGTAGAATAGGATGAGGCACCAGATGGAGCCGAGGATGTTGAAGAGGAGGTGTCCGATTGCGGCGCGTTTTGCGGCGACATTACCGCTGAGCGATGCGAGCAGCGGGGTGATGGTGGTTCCGACAGCGGAGCCGAGGACGATGGCGCAGGCGAGGTCGAAGTCTATCCATCCCTTTGCGAACATCACCAGGCAGATTGCGAAAGTGGCGGCCGAGCTCTGGATTATCATGGTAACGACCACGCCGACAAACCAGAAGATGAGTATTGACCAGAAACCGAGCGATGCGTATCGCTGCAGGAATGCGAACATGTCGGGGTTCTTCTGCAGGTCCGGGACATATTGGCTGATCATGGCCAGGCCCATGAATAGCAGGGCGAAGCCGACGATGAACTCGCCGATGGACTTGGTGCGTCCTTTTTTGCTGAATAGCAGGGGGACGGCCACGGCGAGCAGAGGGATGGCGAAGGCCGAGATGTCAACTTTAAAGCCGAGCAGCGAGATAATCCAGGTGGTGAAAGTGGTACCGAGGTTTGCGCCGAAGATCACGGCCATGGACTGTCCGATGGACATCAGGCCGGCGTTAACGAAGCTCACCACGAGGACGATAGATGCCGAGGAGCTCTGGATGAGGGCAGTGATGACAAAGCCGGTGAAGAGTCCTGCGAGGCGGTTTCGGGTCATTGCCGACAGGATGTTTCGGAGGCGGTCTCCGGCAGCTTTCTGGAGTCCTTCACTCATTACCTTCATACCGTACAGGAAAAGGCAAACGGAGCCGATAAGGGCTAAAAAGTCGAGAATAGAATAATCCATTTTAGGGGAAGTGTGATAGATTGGTATTACAACTTGACTGGTGATGGGTCGGGCGGACATTGCCGGCCATCAAAGAGTAGAGGGCGAGAGGCTGTTGCGGTTTTTTATTTTACGGATCGGGCGAATTGTACCATTGCGATGGCTGCTTCGGCGGCTTCGGAGCCCTTGTTGCCGAGTGCGCCTCCGGCGCGGTCAAGTGCCTGCTGCTGATTTTCGACGGTGAGGACGCCGAAGATCACGGGGATGTCGCAGTCGGCGTTCAGCGCCGTTATGCCTTGGGTTACAGACTGGCAGACATAGTCAAAGTGGGGTGTATCGCCGCGGATGACGCATCCGAAGACGATGACGGCATCGTACTGCGAGGCCTCAATCAGCTGCGATGCGGCGAATGTTAGCTCTACTGCGCCGGGGACGGCGTAGCAGTCAATGTCTTTATCGGGGTCCAGTCCGGCGGCGGTGAGGGTTTCTATGGCGCCGCGCTGCAGAGCGTGTGTGATTTCGCTGTTCCACTGTGCGGTGGCGATGGCCACGCGCATGTCTTCGGGGGCCTTGGTGAGGCCCTTGGGAGCTGCGTTTTTAAGGTTTGTTGCCATTTTGTTATGCGTGAAATGTAAACCGTCTGCCACCGTGCCTGGGAGGCCGGGGGCAGACGGGAGGGGGTTAATCTTCGGGGGTGATTGTATCAGCCGGGTACCAGCGTGAATACATCAGATAGTTGCGGGCGATTTTCTGGTTTATTTCCCGTGATTGCGCGGGGTCGACCATCTTGACGAATTTAGCGGGGGTGCCGGCCCATAGCTCGTTGGGGCCAATCTTGGTGCGCGACAGCACCACTGAGCCTGCAGCGACGATGGCGCCTTCGCCGACCTCGGCATCGTCCATCACTATCGCGCCCATGCCTATAAGTGCGAGGTCGCGGATTTTGGCGCCGTGGATAACCACGCTGTGGCCGATGGAAACGTCGTTGCCGATTTCAATGGTAGACTTCTGATACAGAGTGTGCAGGACGGAGCCGTCCTGGATGTTGACGCGGTCGCCGATGGTGATGGTGTTTACGTCGCCACGGAGGACGGTGTTGAACCATACCGAGCATTGGTCGCCGATGGTTACGTCTCCGATGATGGATGCGTTGGGGGCCAGGAAACAGCCCTTGCCGATGACGGGAGTGAATCCGCGTACGGGGATGATAGTAGCCATATTCCGGATTATATGTTAGCGGTTGCGGCGATAAGCCAGTTGCGCTCCTCGTCGGTGGCGAGGAGGGGCAGCAAGGTCTCGCGCACGGTTTTATGATAGTCGTTTACCCATGCGATTTCGGCGTCGGTCATAATGGCCTTGTCGAAGAGCTTGATGTCGAACGGGCAAAGTGTCACGGTCTCAAACTTGAGGAATCTGCCGAACTCGGTGGTCATCGCGGGAATGCAGAGGACGAGGTTCTCGCAGCGTATGCCGTGGACGTTCTCGCGGTAGAGGCCGGGCTCGTTTGAGGTGAGCATGCCGGGCATCAGCGGGGTGGGGACGTGGTTGAGGCGGATGCTCTGCGGGCCTTCGTGGACGTTGAGGAAGAAGCCCACGCCGTGTCCGGTGCCGTGCAGGTAGTTGAGGCCCTCGTTCCAGAGGAAGTGACGGGCCAGGACGTCAAGCTGGTGTCCGGTTGTTCCGGCGGGGAAAATTGCTGTACCCAGGGCGATGTGACCTTTCATTACCAGGGTGAAGTCGCGTTTCTGCTCGGGAGTGGGTTCGCCGATGGAGATAGTGCGTGTGAGGTCGGTAGTACCGTCGGGGTACTGCGCGCCGCTGTCTATCAGCAGTAGGTTTCCGTTGCGGATAACGGCATTGGACTGCTCGTCGGCCTCATAGTGCACGATGGCTCCGTGGGGGCCGAATCCGGCGATGGTGCCGAATGATTCGTCGCGGAACATGGGGTCTGCGCTGCGATAGTGCAGCAGAATCTTGGCAACTTCCAGCTCGGTGAGGGGGTTGCTCTCGTCCTGCGAGCGGCGCTGAATTTCCATCAGCGAGCGCACCATTGCCACGCCGTCGCGTGCCATTGCGCGGCGAATGCCGGCGATCTGGGTGTCGTTCTTGCAGCTTTTTGCGAGGGCTATGGGTGATGTGCCGAGGATGGCGCGGGAGCCGAGCGCGTTGACGATTGCAACGGCGTTGCGGTGGGGCTCCACGAGTACGCGTGTGCCCTCCGGGATGGCCTCGATAAACTTGCGGACATCGGCGTATGGCGCGGTGGCGACGCCCTGGCCGGCAAGGTAATCGCTGACTTCGGGCGTGAGCTTCGCGCTGTCAATCAGCAGAGTGCTGCCGTTGCGGCTGATGTACAGGAAAGAGGTTACCACGGGGTTGTAGCGGACGTCGGTGGAGCGGATGTTCAGCATCCATGCTATTTCGTCGAGGGCAGAGATGAATATTGCGTCGGCGTGCTCGTCGCGTGCGGCCAGCGCGAGCATGTCGGCGATTTTGTCCTTGGCGCTTTTTCCGGCGAAGGAATCGTCGTGTATGGTGACGGGGCAAACGGGGAGGGCGGGCCTGTCGGGCCATATTTCGTCGGCGGCGTCAAAGTCGGCCACCAGATTTATGCCCTCTTTCTCCAGAGCGGCGGCGAGAGCGGCAGTCTCGGTGGCGCTGTTCACCATTCCGTCTATGCCTACGGTGTCGCCGGCGTGGACGTTGTGGCAGAGCCATGCGGCGATGGAGGGTGTGTCCTCGAGGCCGTCCTTCATGAGGGTTATGCCGGAGCCGTCCAGCTGTATCCCGGCCTGGAGGAAGTAGCGGGAGTCGGTCCATAGCAGTGCATTTTCGGCGGTTACGACGAGTGTTCCGGCGCTGCCGGTGAATCCTGAGAGGAAGCGTCGCAGCTGCCAGTGGTCGGAAATATATTCGCTCTGATGCGGGTCTCCCTGGGGGATTACTGTTGCGGCGATGTTGCGGGCCGCCATCTGCTGTCGCAGTGCGTTGAGGCGGCCAATGATGTCTTCTTTCATAATAAAAAAATGTTTATGAAACGACAGTGCGGTGCACGGACGTTGTAATTTTTTTGCAAAGATATAAAATTTTGATGACAGAGCGATGAAAATATATATATAATTAATGTGTATCGGGGTCAAAAATAAAAAAAAGAGAAAAAAGTAAAAAAAAGAGCGTAAAGTTTTTGGTAATTAAAAAAGAAGTTGTAACTTTGCATCCGCAAACGGGCAACAAGCCTCGGTCAAAGAACGGGATTCGTCCCGGATAAGTTTGCGAAAGAAAATTGACATGCCTCTTTAGCTCAGTTGGCCAGAGCACGTGATTTGTAATCTCGGGGTCGTTGGTTCGAATCCGACAAGAGGCTCAAGTAAAAAGATACGCAGCGTCCTTGCAAGAGGGCGAACGTATACGGGCGAATACCAGAGTGGCCAAATGGGGCAGACTGTAAATCTGCTGGTTTATACCTTCGGTGGTTCGAATCCATCTTCGCCCACAAAACAACAAACGCGGAAGTAGCTCAGTTGATAGAGCATCAGCCTTCCAAGCTGAGGGTCGCGAGTTTGAGCCTCGTCTTCCGCTCAACGCTCCGCGTCATTTTTTTTGTTGCCTATGTAGCTCAGGGGTAGAGCACTTCCTTGGTAAGGAAGAGGTCGCGGGTTCAAATCCCGCCATCGGCTCAAAAGCAAATTTAAAAACTGACAGCCCCGATAGTGTCCGTACATTATCGAGGCCATTAGTTAAGCCACAGGCCCCGGCGGCCGGAAAATCCGGGCACGGCGGCCCGCAAAACAGAAAATTATTAATCAATCATAAAAACCAAGTTATGGCAAAAGAGAAATTCGAAAGAACCAAACCGCATGTAAACATCGGTACCATTGGTCACGTTGACCACGGTAAAACTACTCTTACCGCTGCTATCACCACCGTTCTCGCAAAGAAAGGTCTCTCAGAGGTTAAGTCATTCGACCAGATCGACAACGCCCCCGAGGAAAAAGAGCGTGGTATCACTATCAACACCGCACACGTTGAGTACGAGACCGCCAACCGCCACTATGCTCACGTAGACTGCCCGGGTCACGCCGACTATGTGAAGAACATGGTAACCGGTGCTGCTCAGATGGACGGTGCTATCATCGTAGTTGCTGCTACCGACGGTCCCATGCCCCAGACCCGCGAGCACATCCTTCTCGCCCGTCAGGTGAACGTTCCCCGTATCGTTGTGTTCCTGAACAAATGCGACATGGTGGACGACGAAGAAATGCTGGAGCTCGTAGAGATGGACATGCGCGAACTTCTCGACCAGTACGAATATGATGGCGACAACACACCCATCATCCGCGGTTCTGCCCTCGGTGCCCTCAACGGCGAACCCGAGTGGGAAGAGAAGGTGATTGAGCTGATGGATGCTGTTGACAACTGGATCCCCCTGCCTCCCCGCGACATTGACAAACCCTTCCTGATGCCCGTTGAGGACGTGTTCTCAATCACAGGTCGTGGTACTGTAGCAACCGGCCGTATCGAAACCGGTGTCGTTAAAGTGGGTGATGAGGTTCAGATCATGGGTCTCGGCGCCAACATGAAGTCGACCGTTACAGGCGTTGAAATGTTCCGCAAACTCCTTGATCAGGGTGAAGCCGGTGACAACGTAGGTCTGCTTCTCCGCGGTATTGACAAAAAGGACATCAAACGTGGTATGGTTATCTGCCACCCGGGTGTTGTTAAACCCCACGACGAGTTCAAGGCTTCAGTTTATATCCTGAAGAAAGAAGAAGGTGGCCGTCACACTCCCTTCCACAACAACTACCGTCCTCAGTTCTACATCCGCACACTTGACGTGACCGGCGAAATCACTCTCCCCGAAGGCGTTGAAATGGTAATGCCCGGCGACCACGTTGAAATCAAGGTTAAGCTGATCAACCCCGTAGCATGCGACCAGGGTCTGCGTTTCGCAATCCGTGAAGGCGGCCGCACCGTAGGTTCGGGCCAGATCACCGAAATCATCGAGTAATACCTGGCGGATAGTGAGCGCGCGAGCGCCGCGCCCCCAAAGGTAAAGATACCCCAAACCCGCGCCGGACATACGGCGTCAGCCGCAGGAATGGCGCGGGTTATACACGGGACTAGCTCAGTTGGTAGAGCACTGGTCTCCAAAACCAGGTGTCGGGAGTTCGAGTCTCTCGTCCCGTGCTAAAAAAAGAAAACAATGAAGAAATTAAAACTGCTTACAAATATAGAAGAGTCTTATGACGAACTCCGTTATAAGACTTCTTGGCCAACAAAGAAACAGCTCCTGAAGTCAGCGATGATCGTCCTTGTTGCTTCCGTCATAATCGCACTGATTATATTTTTCATGGATCAGATTCTGAGCCATCTGATGGAGTTTGTTTATACTGTAGGTAAGTAACGGCAAAAGTGAGAGCAGAAATGGCAGACAAGACAGTAGAGACATCCCCGAAGTCGGCTCCTGTTCGCGGCTGGTACGTGTTGCGTGCCATCAGCGGCAAGGAAGCCAAGGTAAAGGAAGTACTCGACGCCATGCGCGCCAACACCAACCTTGGAAACTATGTATTCCAGGTTCTGATTCCCACGGAGAAGGTACTGCAGGTACGTGGCGGCAAGAAGGTTGTTAAAGAACGCAACCTGTACAGCGGCTACGTTTTTGTGGAGGCCATTCTCACCGGCGAGGTTATTCTTGAACTAACGAGCACGAGCAATGTCATAGACTTTTTGCGCGGCCGCGAGAAGGGGGCAGCCCCGGAACGCTTGCGCGAGGCCGAGGTGATGCGGATGCTCGGCACCGCGGATGCCTTTGCGGATGCCACCGAGGATGGAGTCAACGACTTCATGGTCGGCGAGACTGTTAAGGTTAACGACGGCGCGTTCAGCGGATTCTCCGCCGTAATCGAAGAGGTTTACCCGGACAAGAAACGTCTCAAGGTTAGCGTCAAGATCTTCGGCCGCAAGACACCTATGGAGTTGACCAATTTGCAAGTGGAAAGAGAGTAGTACGTGCGTGCCCACTTTCCGGGCCGCGTGTTGCAAAGGCTGTTACGGGCCGGCGCGACAGGCGGAAAGGGAAAGGTGCGCAGGACACTCACCCTGTTTTATAATAACTAAAGTTTAAAAACAATGGCTAAAGAAATTGCTGGACAAATTAAACTGCAAATAAAAGGCGGAGCGGCAAACCCCTCGCCTCCCGTTGGACCCGCACTTGGTTCAAAGGGTATCAATATAATGGAGTTTTGCAAGCAATTCAACGCCCGTACCCAGGACAAAGCCGGCAAAGTACTTCCCGTAGTAATCACATATTACACGGACAAGAGCTTTGACTTTGTAGTAAAGACTCCGCCTGTAGCAATCCAGCTCAAGGAGGCAAGCAAAGTAAAGAGCGGCTCAGCACAGCCCAACCGTAACAAGGTAGGCTCTGTAACCTGGGAGCAGGTAAAAGAAATCGCTACCGACAAAATGCCCGATTTGAACTGCTTCACCGTCGAGTCGGCAATGCGTATGGTTGCCGGAACAGCCAGAAGTATGGGTATCACAGTATCAGGTGAATTCCCTGGAAACAACTAATAAAATTCAATCGCAATGAGTAAACTTACAAAAAATCAGAAGATTGCTTTAGCAAAGATTGAAGCCGGGAAAAATTACACCTTGCCTGAGGCTGCGGAAAAGGTTAAAGAAGTGAACTATGCAAAGTTCAATGCTTCTGTAGACATTGACGTACGCCTTGGCGTAGACCCGCGCAAAGCCAATCAGATGGTGCGCGGCGTTGTGACCCTTCCCCACGGAACCGGTAAGACGGTACGTGTCCTCGTGCTCTGCAACCCTGACGCCGAGGAAGCTGCTAAGGCAGCCGGCGCCGACTATGTAGGTCTTGATGAGTACATCAACAAGATCAAAGGCGGCTGGACCGACGTTGACGTAATAATCACACAGCCCGCGATAATGGGTAAGATCGGCGCACTTGGCCGTATTCTTGGTCCGCGCGGCCTGATGCCTAACCCCAAGAGCGGCACAGTGACCATGGATGTTGCCAAGGCTGTGGAGGATGTTAAGCGTGGTAAGATTGACTTTAAGGTTGACAAGAACGGTATCGTTCACTCGTCGATTGGTAAAGTGTCTTTCACTGCCGAGCAGCTCCGCGACAATGCCCGCGAGTTTGTCAACACCCTCATCAAGCTGAAACCCGCCACTGCAAAAGGCACATATTTGAAGAGCATCTACCTCTCAACCACCATGAGCCCCGGCGTCAAAATTGATCCCAAGAGCGTTGACGCTTAATCCTCTAAAATGACACAGACATGAAAAAAGAAGATAAGGCTTTAGTAATTGAGAATATCGCCAACACTCTTAAGGAGTACAATGGCTTTTACCTGGTAGAGACCGCCGGGCTTGACGCCGAAAAGACCTCGGCCCTGCGTCGCGCTTGCTTCGGTGCCGACATCAAGCTTCTTGTTGTCAAGAACACCCTTCTGCACAAGGCTCTCGAGTCTATGGAAGGTGACTTTACCGAGCTGTATCCCGCCCTTAAAGGTGCCACCACACTGATGTGCACCAACGTAGGCAATGCTCCTGCAAAACTGCTCAAGGACTTTGTCAAGAAAGGCGAAACCCTCCCCGCCCTGAAGGCCGCTTATGTGGAAGAGACCGTATACTACGGTGCCGACCAGCTTGACGCTCTTGCCGCAATCAAGAGCAAACACGAACTCATCGCCGACGTTGTGGCTCTGCTGCAGTCTCCCGCGAAGAACGTTGTCAGCGCACTGCAGTCAGGCGCTACCAAGCTCCATGGCATCCTGGAGACACTTTCGCAGAAAGAAGCATAAAACAAAAACACAAATAGAATAAAACAAAACAAATAAATATTTACTACAATGGCAGATTTAAAAGCTTTTGCTGAACAACTTGTTAACCTCACCGTTAAGGAAGTCAACGAACTGGCACAGATCCTGAAGGACGAGTACGGTATCGAACCCGCCGCTGCAGCTGTTGCTGTTGCTGCTGCTCCCGCCGCTGGCGAAGCCGCTGAAGAGAAATCAAACTTCGATGTAGTTCTGAAAGCTGCCGGCGCTGCAAAGCTGCAGGTGGTTAAGAAAGTAAAAGAACTCACCGGTCTTGGCCTGAAAGAGGCTAAAGAGATGGTAGACAACGCTCCCTCTGTTGTCAAAGAAGGTCTTCCCAAAGCTGAGGCCGAGAACCTGAAGAAGGAACTCGAAGAAGCCGGCGCTGAGGTTGAGCTCAAATAATAACTCCTGAGTATCAGGATTTTAGGTTAAGAATGCCCGAAAAGGGTCATTCTTAACCTTTCGTGTCTATCATAAGGATACGTACGGACGCGGGGGCACCGCACAGCGCCGGTGCCGCCATCAGAGTCCCCAAAACAGGGGCGGCCAGCATTGGCTTTCCCGACGAATGCGCTGCTATAACAATGCCACCCGGTAAAGGATCGGCTGCCGTGATTGGATGACGGTGCTTTGCGGCAATACGGGCCGGCGGTTTCCCCGCCATCAACCCTGATGTCCGTGCTGTTTATGCCGCAACATGCCCCTCTCGCCCCTCCAGCCATAACAAATCCCTCCTACCCATAACATACATCTAACATTAATGTCAGTTACTGTATCAAAACCTCGTGTCAATTTTGCGTCGGTTAGGAATCCTCTTCCTTATCCCGACTTCCTGGAGGTTCAGCTGAAGTCTTTCCATGACTTCCTGCAGCTTGACACACCTCCTGAACAACGAAACAACGAAGGCCTTTACAAAGTTTTTGCCGAGAACTTCCCCATAGTGGATCCGCGCAACAGCTTTGTCCTGGAGTTCCTGGACTATTATATTGATCCTCCCCGCTATACCATTGAGGAGTGTCTGGAACGCGGCCTTACGTACAGTGTGCCCCTCAAGGCCAAACTCAAGCTTTATTGCACAGACCCGGACCACGAGGATTTTGACACCGTTATCCAGGACGTTTATCTGGGTCCCATCCCTTACATGACCGCCTCCGGTACCTTTGTTATCAACGGTGCCGAGCGCGTTGTCGTTTCCCAGCTGCACCGCTCGCCCGGCGTTTTCTTCGGCCAGAGCACACATGCCAACGGCACCAAGCTCTATTCGGCCCGTATCATTCCTTTCCGCGGTTCGTGGATTGAGTTCGCTACGGACATCAACAACGTGATGTATGCCTATATTGACCGTAAGAAGAAATTGCCCGTTACCACGCTGCTGCGTGCGATTGGCATGGAGAGTGATAAGGACATCATCGAAATCTTTGGTCTCGCCGAGGAAATCAAGGTCAACAAGACAAACCTCAAGAAGGCTGTGGGCCGCACTCTTGCCGCCCGCGTGCTCAAGACTTGGAACGAGGACTTTGTGGACCAGGATACCGGCGAGGTTACCACCATTGAGCGTAACGAGGTTGTCCTGGAGCGCGAAAGCGTGCTGCTGGAGGAGAATATCGAGGATATCATCGCCAGCGGTGTTACTTCAATCCTTATCCACAAGGAGGACACTAACGCCTCGGATTACTCCATCATCTCCAATACCCTGCACAAGGACCCCACAAACTCCGAGAAGGAGGCTATACAATATATATACAGACAGCTGCGTAACGCCGAGCCGCCAGATGATGCGTCGGCACGCGAGGTTATCACCAACCTCTTCTTCTCCGAGAAGCGCTACGACCTGGGAGAAGTGGGCCGTTACCGTATCAACAAAAAGCTGAACCTGGGCACCTCCATGGACGTTAAGGTCCTCACCAATGAGGACATCATCGCCATCATCAAATATCTTATCGAGCTGATTAACTCAAAGACCGATGTAGACGACATTGACCACCTCAGCAACCGCCGCGTGCGCACCGTAGGCGAGCAGCTGTACAACCAGTTCGCCGTGGGCCTGGCACGTATGTCCCGCACCATCCGCGAGCGCATGAATGTCCGCGACAACGAGACCTTTACACCCATCGAGCTTATCAATGCAAAGACAATCTCGTCTGTCATCAACACATATTTCGGAACCAACGCTCTGAGCCAGTTCATGGACCAGACCAATCCGCTGGCCGAAATCACCCACAAGCGCCGTCTGTCGGCCCTTGGCCCCGGCGGTCTGTCGCGTGAGCGTGCCGGCTTCGAGGTCCGCGACGTACACTACACCCACTACGGCCGTCTGTGTCCTATCGAGACTCCTGAAGGTCCCAACATCGGTCTTATCAGCTCGCTCTGCGTGTATGCCAAGATCAACGACCTCGGATTCATCGAGACGCCCTACCGCAAGGTGGAGGACAGCAAGGTGGACCTCAACAACGACGAGGTGGTTTACATGACCGCCGAGCTGGAAGAGGGCAAAATCATCGCGCAGGGTAATGCGCCGCTGAATCCCGACGGCACATTCATCCGCGACAGAGTAAAAGCGCGTCTGGGTGCCGACTTCCCCGTTGTGCCGCCTTCCGAGGTGCAGCTGATGGACGTGTCCCCGGCACAGATCGCCTCAATTGCAGCATCGCTGATTCCCTTCCTGGAGCATGACGACGCCAACCGCGCGCTCATGGGATCGAACATGATGCGCCAGGCCGTGCCCCTGCTCCGCAGCGAGGCCCCCATCGTGGGTACCGGCATCGAGGGTCAGCTGATACGCGATTCACGCACTCAGATTATGGCCGAAGGCCCCGGTGTGGTGGAATTCGTGGACGCTACCAAAATCGTTATCCGCTACGACCGTACCGAGGACGAGGAATTCGTTGCTTTCGACGACGCATCCAAGACATACAACATCCCCAAATTCCGCAAAACCAACCAGAGCACTACCATTGACCTGCGTCCCATCTGCGAAAAGGGCCAGCGCGTGGAAAAAGGCGACATCCTCACCGAGGGCTACTCCACCGAGAACGGCGAACTGGCACTGGGCCGCAACCTCAAGGTGGCATTCATGCCCTGGAAAGGTTACAACTATGAGGACGCTATCGTGCTCAACGAGCGCGTGGTACGTGAGGATATCCTCACTTCCGTGCACGTGGACGAGTACTCTCTGGAAGTCCGCGAGACCAAACGCGGTATGGAGGAACTCACCAACGATATCCCCAACGTCAGCGAGGATGCCACCAAGGACCTCAACGAGGGCGGTATCATCCGCGTGGGCGCACATGTGGTGCCCGGCGATATCATGATCGGTAAAATCACCCCCAAGGGAGAGAGCGACCCCACCCCCGAGGAGAAACTGCTCCGCGCCATCTTCGGCGACAAGGCCGGCGATGTAAAGGACGCATCCCTCAAGGCTTCGCCCTCACTGAAAGGTGTGGTTATCGGCACCAACCTCTTTGCACGTGTCCAGAAAAAAGGCAAAAACAAGGCTGCACAGGCACAGCTGCCCCTCCTGGACGCTGAATACGAGGAGAAACTCAACAATATCAAGGACGTGCTGGTAAGCAAGCTGATGGAACTCACCAAAGGCAAGACATCGCAGGGCGTCAAGGACTTTATCGGCTCCGAAATCATCCCCAAGGGCGCACGCTTCTCCGCCGCCGTGCTCAAGGATATCGACTACGATACCATCAACCTGAGCAAGTGGACAAACGACGCCCACAAGAACGACCTCATCAGCCGCACCATCCAGAACTATCTGCGCAAGTCCAAGGAAATTGACGCTCAGCTGCGCCGCAAGAAATTCGACATCAGCATCGGCGACGAGCTGCCCTCCGGCATCATGCAGATCGCCAAGGTCTACATCGCCAAGAAGCGTAAGATAAGCGTCGGTGACAAAATGGCCGGACGTCACGGTAACAAAGGTATCGTGTCGCGCATCGTGCGCCAGGAGGATATGCCCTTCCTCGCCGACGGTACTCCGGTGGATATCTGTCTTAACCCCCTGGGTGTGCCTTCGCGTATGAACCTTGGTCAGATCTTCGAGACCGTCCTCGGCTGGGCCGGCCGCGAGTTAGGCGAGAAATTCGCAACACCTATCTTCGACGGTGCCACCCTGGACAACCTCAACGAGTGGACAGACAAGGCCGGCCTCCCGCGCTACGGTAAGACCTACCTCTATGACGGTGGAACCGGCGAGCGCTTCGACCAGCCCGCTACAGTCGGCGTCATCTACATGCTTAAACTCGGCCACATGGTCGAGGACAAGATGCACGCACGCTCCATCGGCCCGTACTCGCTCATCACCCAGCAGCCTCTGGGCGGTAAGGCGCAGTTCGGTGGCCAGCGCTTCGGAGAGATGGAGGTTTGGGCACTGGAGGCCTTCGGCGCCTCGCACGTGCTCCAGGAAATCCTCACCATCAAGTCCGACGACGTTAACGGCCGCAGCAAGGCATACGAAGCCATCGTCAAGGGCGATGCAATGCCCACTCCCGGTATCCCCGAATCGCTGAACGTGCTCCTGCACGAGCTGCGTGGCCTGGGCCTGAGCATCAACCTCGAACAATAATACAGGGCGGCGCGCAATGCCCGCACGCATCGCGCGCCGGCCACTCTGTTTCTCCTCTATTCACCAAAACATCAGCATAGACACTGTTACCATAATATGGCTTTTAGAAAAGACAAACAACAAAAGACAGGCTTCTCCAAGATAACCATCGGCCTTGCTTCGCCCGAGGAAATCCTGGAGAAATCAAGCGGCGAGGTTCTAAAACCCGAAACTATCAACTACCGCACCTACAAGCCCGAGCGCGACGGCCTCTTCTGCGAGCGCATCTTCGGCCCGGTTAAAGATTACGAGTGCCACTGCGGAAAGTACAAACGCATCCGTTACAAAGGCATCGTCTGCGACCGTTGCGGTGTTGAAGTTACCGAGAAAAAAGTACGCCGTGAGCGTATGGGCCACATCAAACTCGTGGTGCCCGTGGCACACATCTGGTACTTCCGCTCCCTGCCCAACAAGATAGGCTACCTGCTGGGTCTGCCCTCCAAAAAACTTGATTCTGTAATCTATTACGAGCGATATATCGTTATCAACCCCGGTGAGGTGGAAGGCGTACAGCGCCTCGACCTGCTCACCGAGGACGAGTACTTCAATATCATCGACTCGATGCCCGACAACCAGCTGCTGGAAGACGGAGACCCCAAGAAGTTTGTGGCAAAGATGGGTGCCGAGGCAATCTACGACCTGCTCACCGAGCTGGATCTGGACCTGCTCAGCTACAATCTGCGCGCACAGGCCGACAAG
Source organism: Bacteroidales bacterium (assembly GCA_004554255.1). Classification (GTDB taxonomy): domain Bacteria; phylum Bacteroidota; class Bacteroidia; order Bacteroidales; family Muribaculaceae; genus CAG-873. Next base: position 15,643 of record SFNC01000005.1, on the reverse strand, counting down.
GACGGCTCGCAGCAGCGTAAGACCGAGGCTCTGAAGCGCCTCCAGGTGGTGGAAAGCTTCCGCGCTTCGCGTCACCGCAACAAACCCGAGTGGATGATTCTCCAGGCCGTGCCCGTTATTCCGCCCGAACTGCGTCCCCTCGTGCCCCTGGATGGCGGCCGTTTCGCAACCTCGGACCTCAACGACCTCTACCGCCGCGTGATTATCCGCAACAACCGCCTCAAACGTCTCATCGAAATCAAGGCTCCCGAGGTGATTCTCCGCAACGAGAAGCGTATGCTGCAGGAGGCTGTGGACTCGCTGCTGGACAACTCGCGCAAGTCTTCGGCTGTTAAATCCGATGCAAACCGCCCCCTCAAATCCCTCTCGGACTCGCTGAAAGGTAAACAGGGACGTTTCCGTCAGAACCTCCTCGGTAAACGTGTTGACTACTCGGCACGTTCCGTTATCGTCGTAGGCCCCGAGCTGAAGATGCACGAGTGCGGTATCCCCAAATACATGGCCGCCGAGCTGTACAAGCCCTTCGTTATCCGCAAGCTCATCGAGCGCGGTATCGTCAAGACTGTCAAGAGCGCCAAGAAAATCGTGGACCGCAAGGAACCCGTGGTATGGGACATCCTCGAGAACGTCATGAAGGGCCATCCCGTGCTGCTGAACCGTGCACCGACACTGCACCGTCTGGGTATCCAGGCGTTCCAGCCCAAGATGATCGAGGGTAAGGCCATCCAGCTGCACCCGCTGGCTTGTACCGCGTTCAACGCCGACTTCGACGGTGACCAGATGGCCGTGCACTTGCCCCTCGGCAATGAGGCCGTGCTGGAAGCTCAGCTCCTGATGCTCGGCTCGCACAATATCCTCAACCCCGCCAACGGCGCGCCTATCACCGTGCCCTCGCAGGACATGGTACTCGGTCTGTACTACATCACCAAACTCCGCCACGGAGACAAGGGCGAAGGCACTGTCTTCTATGGCCCCGAGGAGGCTCAGATCGCATACAATGAAGGCAAGGTGACTCTGCACGCTCCCGTTTCGGTGCTGGTTGACGATGTAGACAAGGACGGCAACCCCATCAAACATATCGTGGAGAACACCTCAGTAGGCCGCGTGCTCGTAAACCAGTATGTACCCGCCGAAATCGGTTACGTAAACGAAATCCTGTCCAAGAAATCGCTGCGTAACATCATCTCGCGCGTAATCAAACGCTGTGGTATTCCCCGCTCGGCACAGTTCCTGGACGACATCAAGAACCTCGGTTACTACATGGCATTCCGCGGTGGTCTGTCATTCAACCTCGGTGATGTTATCATCCCGAAGGAAAAAGAAGAAATCGTGGCCGAGGGTTACGCTCAGGTAGAGGAAGTGATGAACAACTACGCTATGGGTTTCATCACCAACACCGAACGCTATAATCAGATTATCGACATCTGGACACACGTGAACTCCAAGCTCACCGACATCCTGATGAAACAGATGACCGAGGCTAACGACGGATTCAACGCCGTATTCATGATGCTTGACTCCGGTGCCCGTGGTTCAAAGGACCAGATCCGCCAGCTGGCAGGTATGCGTGGCCTTATGGCAAAACCCCAGAAGGCAGGTGCCGAGGGCGGTCAGATCATCGAAAACCCGATTCTTGCAAACTTCAAGGAAGGCCTGTCGGTGCTGGAGTACTTCATCTCCACACACGGTGCCCGTAAAGGTCTTGCGGATACCGCGCTTAAGACCGCCGACGCCGGTTATCTTACACGTCGTCTGGTGGACGTGGCCCACGATGTCATCATCAACGAGGAAGACTGCGGCACTCTCCGCGGCCTGGTTTGCACGGCAATCAAGAAAAACGACGAGGTTATCGCCTCTCTGGGCGAACGCATCCTGGGTCGTGTATCTGTTCACGATATCGTTGACCCCACCAACGGCGAGATTATCGTCGCCGCCGGCGAGGAAATCACCGATGCCGCCGCCGACCGCATTGACGCATCGCCCATTGAGAGCGTGGAAATCCGTTCGGTGCTCACCTGCGAAAGCAAGAAAGGCGTGTGCGCACGCTGCTACGGCCGCAACCTCTCCAACCTTCGCATGGTTCAGAAGGGCGAGGCTGTCGGCGTAATCGCCGCACAGTCTATCGGTGAGCCCGGTACCCAGCTGACTCTGCGTACCTTCCACGTCGGTGGTGTGGCCTCCAACGTCGCAGCCATCAACAGCGTGACCTCACGCTACGAGGGCGTCCTGGAAATCGATGAACTCCGTACCGTTACCACCGACGAGGTGGGTGCTAACGGCAAACCCGTACAGGTTGTCCTGGGCCGTCTGGCCGAAATGCGCATCATGGACCCCCATACCGGCATGATGCTCACAAACGCCAACATCCCCTACGGCGCAAAACTGTACTTCAACAACGGCGACAAGGTTGCCAAAGGCGATGTGATTTGCGAATGGGACCCCTTCAACGCTGTTATCGTCAGCGAGGTCGGCGGCCGCGTAAGCTACTCGAACCTCGTGGAAGGCGTTACCTTCCGCACCGATGTTGACGAGCAGTCAGGCCTTGAGGACCGCGTGATTATTGAAAGCCGCGACCGCGCCAAGAACCCCGAAATCAACATCTCGGACAACGACGGCAACATCATCAAGAACTACTCGCTGCCTGTGGGCGCTCACCTGCTCCTTGAAGAAGGCCAGGACATCAAGCCCGGCGAGCTCGTCATCAAGATTCCGCGTGCTACCGGCGGCGCCGGTGACATCACGGGCGGTCTGCCCCGTGTTACCGAGCTCTTCGAGGCCCGCAACCCGTCCAACCCCGCCATCGTCTCTGAAATCGACGGTGAAGTCAAGTTCGGTAAAATCAAACGCGGTAACCGCGAGATTTCCGTCACCAGCAAACTTGGCGAAACCAAGAAATACCTCATCCCTCTGTCCAAGCAGATGCTCGTGCAGGAGAACGACTATGTACGCGCCGGTACTCCCCTCTCGGACGGTGCCATCACCCCCGCCGACATCCTCAACATCATGGGCCCGACCGCTGTACAGGAGTACATCGTTAACGAGGTTCAGGACGTGTACCGCATGCAGGGTGTGAAAATCAACGACAAGCACTTCGAGGTTATCGTTCGCCAGATGATGCGCAAAGTCAACATCCTGGATCCCGGAGACACAAACTTCCTGGAGCAGCAGGTAGTGGACAAACGCGACTTCATGGACGAGAACGACCGCATCTGGGGCAAGAAAGTGGTTACCGATCCCGGTGACTCCACCACTATCCACGAAGGCCAGATTATCACCGCGCGCAAGCTCCGTGACGAGAACTCGGCTCTGAAGCGCAAGGACCAGAAGCTTATTATCGCCCGCGATGCCGTGCCCGCGACATCCGAGCAGATCCTCCAGGGTATCACCCGTGCCGCCCTGCAGACCTCCAGCTTCATGTCCGCAGCATCATTCCAGGAGACCACCAAAGTCCTCAACGAAGCTGCCATCAACGGTAAGTCAGACTCTCTGGAGGGCATGAAGGAGAACGTAATCTGCGGTCACCTGATTCCCGCCGGAACCGGTCTGCGCGAGTACCAGCGCCTCGTCGTAACCTCAACCGACGAAATCGACAGCCGCCTCAGCTACGAGGGCAACGACGTCCTCGACGTCACCCCCTCCGAGGTCGCCAACGACTGATACCACGCCTAAGCACTCAACTCCCGGAGTGTCAAAGCAAATAATACTGAACAGCGCCCCAAAAGCTCTCATAGAACTTCCGGGGCGCTGTTCATCCTTTTTGAGGCGCTGTTCATCCTTTTTTAACTTCCTTTACATATCCGCATGCCGGGTTAGTTCTGCACAGCAAAGGAATGGGAAAAGCCTGTTCAGCACTGCTCAGCGCTCCCTAAACTCAGTTTTTTGTAAAAATCGCGGTTATAATCGCAAAAATTTGTACCTTTGTACACACTTAATCGCAATTTTTTGTATGCCGGTAAAAGTAGAAACCCAAAATGAGATTATATTCGGCTCATCAGATCCGAATGTTTCCCGTGTGCTTAGCAAGAAAGATGACAAACAGAACAACTTCTTTATCATATTTGCAATGAAGAAATTATTTGCCGCTGTATGCGCTCTCCTGCTGGCTTTTACGGCCACCGCCCAACAGCCCGACAATAACTTGCTTATAACCATGCCCGTGCCGCCGTCCTCAATGACGACGCTGCAGAGCCGTTCCAGCTATATCATTGATAAGTACTGGGATACATTTAACCCCAAAAGCTCGTTCTCGAGCCTGGGACGCCTTGACTATACCCTGGAGCAGTTCTTCAGCATCGCGCCATACGCGAGTGCCGATACCGTATATGCCTCCATCGGCAAGCTTGTCGACAAGGTCAACAAGGCCAAGCCTGACAATCTGGTGGTGCTGGCGCGAATAGCCGAGGGCAAGATTGCCGCGGATACGTCAGAGTATATCTCAGAGGAGATATATCTGCCGTTTGTGGAGGCTGTCGCCACCAACAAGAAGGTTAAATCGCCCGAAAAAGCCCGTTATGTCTCTCAGTATCAGCAGCTGAAAAACTCTATGGTGGGACGTCAGATCGCCGACTTTGAGTTCACACGCCCCGATGGCACAAAGGGTCATATCTCGGATGTGAAGGCAAACAATATAATCCTGTTCTTCTACGATCCGGACTGCTCGGACTGCCGCCTTGCCAAGGCGCGTCTGGCGGCCGATATCGCCGTGCCCACTTACATCAACGCCGGAGCACTGGCTGTGGTGGCGATTTATCCCGGTGAACCCGACGCCGCGTTCAAGGACGGCGCAAAGGACCTGCCGGAGAACTGGGTTGTGGGCGCGTATCCCGACGCCGACCGCTACTTTACCATGCGCACGCAGCCTCAGTTCTATTATCTGGACAATACCGATGGCCGGCGCAAGGTCAGCGCCAAGGACATCCCCGTAGACAATATCCTCATGGCTTTCAACGAGATACTCAAGAAAGTCATGGAGGGCGCAAACAGCAACGCCGCAGCAGAGCCTGCCCAGGCCGAGACCCCGAACACCCCGGCTCAGTAAAGACATGAAGATAGCAGTTCTGATATCCGGAGGCGTGGACAGCGCCGTGGCAGTGCACCGCCTGTTGGAGCAGGGTCACGACCTGTACCTGTTCTACATCCGCATAGGCCTGGACAACGGCGAGGGCGATTGCAGTGCCGAGGAGGATATAGAGATGTGCCGGTATATCGCCGCCAAGTATCATCTGCCCTTCGAGGTGGTGTCGCTGCACGAGGAATACTGGGACAATGTGATGGAGTATGCGTTGCGCACTGTCCGTGCGGGCCTTACCCCGAATCCGGATATGATGTGCAACCGCATGATAAAATTCGGATTCTTTGAGCAGCGGTGGGGGCATGAATTCGACCTTACCGCCACCGGCCACTACGCCACAACCATTGAACGCGACGGCAAGAAGTGGCTTGCTACGGCCGTAGACCCCGTCAAGGACCAGACGGATTTCCTGGCGCAGATCACTTATCCGCAGCTTAAGCATCTTATTTTCCCGATTGGCGACCTGCCCAAGAGCCGTGTCCGCGAGATTGCCGCGGAGACGCGCATGCCCAATGCCACGCGCAAGGACTCGCAGGGAATATGTTTTCTGGGAAAAATTAACTATAACGATTTTATCCGTCGCCATTTGGGCGAGCGCCCCGGTCCCATAGTAGAGATCGAGACAGGCCGCAAGCTGGGCGAGCACCGCGGGTTCTGGTTCCACACCATAGGCCAGCGCAAGGGCCTGGGCCTTAGTGGAGGGCCGTGGTTTGTGGTGCGTAAGAACGTACACGACAATGTGATATATGTGTCTAACGGATACGACACCGAGAAACAGTACGGGCGCCGCATTCGCCTTTCCGAGATGCACTTCATCACCGAGGACCCCTGGGGCGAGAACTGCAACGAGGTGCCTATACGGTTCAAGAACAGACATACCCCCGCTTTCACCGAGGCAACACTTACGCGCCTTGACGACGGCGACTATATTATAAACAGTGCCGAGAAAATCCAGGGCATAGCCCCGGGGCAGTTCGGCGTAATTTACACTCCCGATGCCCGTATTTGTCTTGGTTCGGGCATAATAACCCTATAGTTTCATGGATGATAACCGAGTGAAACTCAGAGTGATGGGCATCAGCTACAGCCCCATGCAAACCGGCGCTTTCGCATTGCTGCTGAGCGTGGAGGGCGATGCCGCGTTGCGCATTCCTGTGGTGATAGGCCCGGCCGAGGCCCAGTCCATCGCCATGCGTCTGGAGCATAAGACCACTCCGCGCCCCATGACCCACGACCTTTTTGCCGCCTTCGCACAGGCTTTCGGCGTAAGGCTCACGGAGGTGTTTATTTACAGATTCGAGGACGGAATATATTCGTCTGAGATGACTTTTACCGATGGAGACCGTATCGTAAAACTTGATGCGCGCACGTCGGATGCCATAGCAGTGGCCATGCGCGCCAATGCTCCCATATACACTACTCAGGCAATTGTGGATGAGACCGGCATAGAACTTGAGGAAATCCGGGTTTCCGATGAAGATGCGGATGATGCCGACGACGACATGGAGGCAGGGGACGATCTGCCCGGCGACGTGCTCTCGGACTCCTCTCTGCAGGCTATGTCCGTGGACGATCTGCAGGCTTTGCTTGACCAACTTACAGAAAATGAGGATTACGAGGACGCGGCCCGTGTGGCGGCGGTTCTTAAGTCCAAAAAATCAGAATAAAAGAACTTACAAACGTTATTATTTACTTTAAATCATAATAAAATGAAAGGAATTAAATCCCGTCTTTCCATCCTTGGATTCCTGGAGTTCGCAGTTTGGGGCTCCTACCTGATTTCCATGGGTATATACCTGGGTAGAGTAGGACTCGGCGCCAACATCTTCTGGTTCTATACCGTTCAGGGACTCGTATCACTGTTTATGCCGGCGCTTATCGGTATTCTTGCCGACCGCTTTATCCCCGCACAGAAAATGCTCAGTATCTGTCATGTAATCGCCGGAGCGTCCATGATCGCTGCCGGATGGTATTGCATGGACTGCATGGCGGCCGCAGGCCCCGATGCCGTAGCCAATCCGGTGCCTTTCGGTCCTCTGTTTGCCCTTTACACACTGTCCGTGGCATTCTTTATGCCTACAATCGGCCTTAATAACTCCGTGGCATTCAACGCCTTGACCAAGAGCGGCCTGGATACCGTCAAAGACTTCCCTCCCATCCGCGTATGGGGTACGGTAGGTTTCATCGCGGCCGAGCTTATGGTTAACTTCATCGCCATCCCCGGCTATGTAGGAGAAGTGCAGAACAATGGTCTTATAGAGATTACATACGCTACCAAAGCCATCCAGTACAGCTATATCCAGTTCTTTATGTGCGGTCTGTTCAGCCTTATTCTTGCCGCATACTCGCTGACCATGCCCAACTGCCCTGTAAACAAGAACAAGAAAGCCGGCTCGTTTGCCGAAGCCCTGGGCCTCAATGCCTTCAAGCTTTTCAAACAGAAGAAGATGGCCATCTTCTTCCTGTTCTCAATGCTGTTAGGCGTATCGCTGCAGCTCACCAATGCCTACGGCACACCGTTTATCCAGCAGTTCCAATATGCCGGCGAGGAATTCAACAACTGGTTCTCCGATAACCCCACCTTCCTGATTTCAATCTCGCAGTGCGCCGAGGCACTATGTATTCTTGGTATCGCATTCTGCCTTAAACGCTTCGGCATCAAGGGTGTAATGCTTATGGCGATGTTTGCGTGGGTGCTCCGCTTCGGCTTCTTCGGCCTTGGCGACACCAACTTCCCCGGCATTATCCTGCTGGTGCTCTCGTGCATCGTTTATGGTGTGGCTTTCGACTTCTTCAACGTCTCGGGCGGTATATATGTTGACCAGCAGACGGATGTGAAGATGCGCTCGTCGGCGCAGGGCCTGTTCATGATGATGACCAACGGTATCGGTGCCTCGCTGGGAACTTTTATCGCCGGAACATTTGTGGTGAACCCCCTCACCGAGAACAAGACGGGTCTTGCCAAGCTGGAAGGTTTCCAGGAATCCTGGCTGATATTCGCAGCCTACGCGCTGGTGGTATTTGTGGCCTTCTACTTCTGCTTCCACGATGACAAGAAAGGTGGTAAAAATGCCGTTAAGGTAGACGCCTGATCTGTAAGATGATACAGTTTTACGCCCCCGAAATAACCACAACGCAGGTGTTGCCCGAGGCAGACTCGGGCCACGCCGTGCGTGTGTTGCGCATGCGCGCCGGCGATATGCTGCAGGTTGTGGACGGGCGCGGAAACGTGTACACGTGCCGACTCCTGGACGAGCATCACAAGCATGCCGCGGTAGAGATTGTGGATGTGCGGCAACAGCCTCCGGTATGGGATTTCGCCCTTACCGTCATGGTCGCCCCAACAAAGAATATGGACCGCATGGAATGGCTGGTGGAAAAGCTGGTGGAGATAGGCATAAACGAATTTATCCCCGTGCGGTGCGCACGGTCGGAGCGCAAGGAAATCAAGGCCGAGCGCCTGGAGAAAATAGCCGTATCGGCTATGAAACAGTCGCTAAAGGCCGTGCTGCCGACAATACGTCCCATGACGCCCATACGCGAAGCCTTGCGTATGGTATCGGCGCAACAGCGCTTTATGGGGTACTGCTCGGATGCTGTGGAGCGGCGCCTGCTGGCACCGTCGTTGCGCCCCGGCTGTGATACCGCTGTGTTAATTGGTCCGGAGGGCGATTTTACACCCGAGGAGGTTGACGACGCCATGGCCATGGGGTATATCCCCGTGACAATGGGCGACAACCGCCTGCGCACGGAAACGGCGGCATTAGTGGCGGCCGATACCGTCCATATAGTAAATCAGCTCAGTGACAAGTGATTAATCATGACGCAGACCTGTGCGTCCGCGTAAAACAATAAAAATGAATACATTACAATACCTACAGACGTCTCCGACGCGAAACTTCTTCCTGATGGCCGGCCCGTGTGTCATAGAGGGCGAATCTATGGCGCTCGACATTGCCGCGCAGATAGCCCCGGTGTGCCAGCGTTTGGGAATACCATACGTTTTCAAGGGCAGTTACCGCAAGGCAAATCGCTCGCGCATAGACTCTTTTACCGGAATCGGCGATATCCCGGCCCTGCGAATCCTGGACAAGGTACGCACAGAGTTCGGCATCCCCGTCGTAACCGATATACATTTGCCCGAGGAGGCGGAAATGGCCGCGCAGTACGTTGATATACTGCAGATTCCGGCGTTTCTGTGCCGTCAGACAGACCTGCTGGTCGCCGCCGCGCGCACCGGCAAGATGGTAAACATTAAAAAAGGTCAGTTCCTGTCGCCCGAAAGCATGCGGTTCGCAGTGGAGAAAGTGCGCGACGCCGGCGGCACAATGGTGGCCGTGACGGAACGCGGCACAACATTCGGTTACGGAGACCTGATTGTGGATTACCGCGGCATCCCCACCATGCAGCGCACCGGCGTTCCGGTGGTTATGGATGTTACGCACTCGTTGCAGCAGCCTAACAGCGGCAGCGGTGTAACCGGCGGACGCCCGGAGATGATTGAAACCATTGCACGTGCCGCCATTGCAGTGGGTGCCGATGGTATTTTCATAGAGACTCACCGCAATCCCGCCGAGGCCAAGAGCGACGGCGCCAATATGCTGGCGTTGGACAAGTTGCCTCGCCTGCTGGAGCGCTTAACCGCTCTGCGTCAGACTGTTAATAATTTCTAAACCGGCATATCATGCGTTTTATAACTTTTCTCTCCTCAGTTTTTGTCGCCGCCTGCCTGATGGCGCAGTCCGGAATAGACAGCCCCATGACCCGTGCTGTGCTCAAGGTATATGCCGACCAGCTTAAGGCCGACCCTACCGACTGGGACACCTGGATGCGCCGCGCCAACGAATATTACAACCACAACCAGTATGCGCGTGCCCTTGAGGACGTTGACAACGCCCTTAAATATATCCCCGGCGACAACAAGGCCGAGCGTTTCCGCGCTTACATGCTCCGCGCGTCAATCTATCAGCAGACGGACCGGTATGCCGATGAACTCATGGACCTCAACGCCGCCATCGCACTGGACGAAACGTCGTACGTGGCTATATATCAGCGCGCTAACTGCAACTACGAGCTTGGAAATCTCGCCGATGCCAAATCTGATTACAAGAGGCTGATGCGTCTTAACGCGCGCAGTGTGGAATCGCTGATAGGCCAGGCGCGTATTGCTGTGAAAGAGAATAACATAGGTCTCGCCAACGAGCTCCTGGACCAGGCAGTTAGCTTTGACCCCGCCAATTCCGACTATTACGTGCGCCGCGCCTCGGTGCGCCGCGTTATGGGGAATCACCAGGGCGCTGTGGAAGACCTGTTGCTGGCACTCAGCACCGACTCGTCCAACAGCCGCGCCACACAGGCGCTGGTGGACTATGGCCGCGAGAACTATCCGGCGGTAATCACCGGCCTGACACAGGCCATAGAACAGGCTCCCAACGTGGGAATGTTCGTGTACCTGCGCGCCATGATTGCCCAGGCACATTATAATTATGTGGCGGCTATCTCTGATTATAAGCGTATTATAGAGCGTAATCTGTACAACTATCACGGAATTTACGCGTCCATGGCCGAGTGCCAGTTGGCACTTTGCCGCTATCAGGAGGCTCTGGATAATGTGGACCATGCCATCTCTATGGACAAGAACGTAGCATCGCAGTATGTGCTCAAGTCTCAGGTACTTCGTGCGTTAGGCCGTGCCGAGGAGGCTGTCGCCGTCGCAGCCAAAGCTACCGCGCTGGCTCCGGGCAAGAGTGTTCCCGTCGCCGAAATGGGCCTTTGCTATGCCGCCTCGCAGAACTACAAAGAGGCTGTAAATCTGTTTGGTGAAGTGTCTATGAACGAGCCCGACCGACCCGAGAGCTTCATGCTGCGTGCCTGGCTACTTTCCGGATACCTGTACCAGCCCGTCGCCGCTGCCGGTTTCTACGACCATGTGGCCGCCCTTGACAACTTCAGCGACACGGATGTGCGCTCGTTACGCGGTTTTGCCCTGCTGTTCAACGGCAAAACCGAGGAAGCCGACGCCTGGATGAGCAATATTCTGGAGAAATCTGAGGACAAGGACGGGTTTGTAAACTTCATGGCCACGTGTTTCTATGCCGCCAAGGGTGATACCGACCGCGCATTAGCCTGCGCCGAGAAGTCCATGAAACTGGGATATGCCAATTATTATGACTGGACGGCCAATAATGCCGGACTGATTACCACGGCGCCGATACGCGAAAACCCGAGATTCCTGGAATTACTCGCGGCCAATTCGGCAATTTTCGGCAAGTAAGATACTAAAACGTAAAACTTATCGGGCCCCATCCCACATTTTTGCGGGATGGGGTCTGATTATCGTAAAAATATTCGTAAATTTGTACCGAAAATAAGTTTAAGCAATAAAAAAGTAATCTAAGCAATTTCTATGGAATGGTTGAGCGAACTGGTTTGCCCGGGCCATACGTCAATAGCGTCCACGCTTGTGCTGTACTCGTTTGTTATAGCGGCCGGAATCTATCTCGGTAAACTGAAGATATTCGGCGTAAGCCTTGGCGTGACATTCGTATTGTTTGTTGGCATTGTCATGGGCGAATTCGGCTATGTGATAGACGAACATACGTTGAAATTCGTGCGCGAATTCGGTCTTATTCTGTTCATATTCAGCATTGGTCTGCAAGTCGGCCCCGGCTTTTTCGCGTCGTTCAAGCAGGGCGGCGTGATAATGAACGGTCTTGCCGTGCTCAGTGTGGGCCTAAGCGTGCTGATAGCGATAGGCGTCTATTACTTTGGCAATATCAGCGACAAGAGCGCTCTGGTGGGTGTTATGAGCGGTGCCATCACCAACACACCGGGACTTGCCGCGGCCCAGCAGGCGGTGAGCCAGATGGCCGACGGCGCCAATGAGGCAAATATTATGGCACAGGGATATGCCGCGGCCTATCCCCTTGGCGTTGTGGGAATTATCCTGGCGATGTTTGTCATTAAGGGCGTGTTCAAAATCAAGGTTCAGGACGAGGTAAAGGCCATAGAGGACGAGGCCGACAACTCGCAGACCAAGCCCTATCTGCTGACTCTTAAGGTCACCAACAAGCTCATAGAAGGGCGCACGCTGAACCAGCTCCATGATATTGTCACCGTGGATTTTGTGGTTTCGCGAATGATGCGCCCGGACGGTGCCATCATCATCCCCAAGTCCACCACACAGATACATACCGACGACCAGCTGCTGATAGTCTGCTCGGCAACGGATGCCGATGTTTTCCGCGCCGTATTGGGTACGGAGGAAAAGATGGACTGGACGTCCACGCAGACACCGGTATATTCCCGCCGCATCCTTATCACCAAGAGCGAGTATAACGGCCGGTCACTGGGCTCGCTGCGTCTGCACAACGGTTATCGCCTGAATGCCACGCGCGTAAACCGTGCCGGTGTGGACCTGCTTGCGACTCCCAACCTGCGCCTGCAGATGGGCGACCGCCTCACTGTGGTTGGCGACCTGGACGACATAGAGCGCCTGGCAGCACGCCTCGGCAACTCCATGAAACGCCTCAACCAGCCTAACCTCATAACAATATTCGTGGGCATCATCCTCGGTATCGTCCTCGGCAGCATCAATATAGGCTTCGGAATGAAACTCGGCCTTGCCGGAGGTCCGCTGATTGTAGCGATTCTGATAAGCCGTTTCGGTTACAAGGCCAAACTGGTGACGTACACGTCATCTTCCGCCTCGTTGCTACTCAGAGAGTTGGGTATCACATTGTTCCTGGCGTCGGTGGGCATCGCCGCCGGCAAGGGATTCAGTGCCGCAGTGTTCAATCTTACCGGTATGTGGTGGGTAATCTGGGGCTTTGTAATCACGGTTGTGCCACTGGTTATTACCGGACTGATAGCGCGTAAGAAGTTCAAGTTCAACTATCTGAGCATAATGGGTCTGTTCTCGGGCGGCTGTACCGATCCCCCCGCACTTGCATACGCCACCAACTCTACCGGCAACGACCAGCCGGCTGTAGCCTATTCCACGGTGTACCCGCTGACTATGTTCCTGCGAGTAGTGGCGGCCCAGGCATTGATTCTGGCCTTGCCCTGACCGGTGCCCGGAATTGTGACTTTTATGCCCATAGGGCTGTTTAGCTAAAAAAACGTAATATTTTCGCTGTTTTCATCGGAAATAAGTAACTTTGCACGCAAAAGGTATAAAATCCAATCGGTAACAATCACATAAATGACCAAAATCAAGCAATGCGGGCCGTCTTTGGCGGTCTCCGTAATTCCTATAGTCTTGTTATTGACGGCGTTGGTGGCCATAATAATTTTAGAAGGCGCCGACGCGATAAACAGCTACTCGTCAGTGGCGCTGTTAGGAGCCGCGGGAGTGGCACTGTTGCTGGCGCATGTTTTCGGCGGGCTGTCGCGCGGACAGTTGCTCAAGGGACTTAAGACCTCTGCGACACAGACCCTTCCGGCCGTGCCGCTACTGGCGCTGATAGGCCTTGTGGCCACAACGTGGATGCTGTCCGGCCTTGTGCCGACGTTTATCCACTATGGCCTGCAGCTGTTGAATCCCACGTTCTTCCTGGTGATTACGTGTCTGGTGTGCGCTTTTGTGTCGGTGCTAACCGGCAGCTCGTGGACAACCATCGCCACCATGGGTGTGGCCTTCATCGGTATAGGCACGGCAATGGGCTACAGTGCCGGATGGGTGGCCGGCGCGATTATTTCGGGAGCCTATTTCGGCGACAAGATTTCTCCGCTGTCGGACACCACGGTGGTGGCGTCGTCGTCGGTGGGCGTGGAGCTGTTCACACATATAAAATATATGCTGGTGACCACCATCCCGTCGCTGATAATCGCGCTGATAGTGTTTACGGTAGCCGGGGCAATGTCTACCCACAGCGTGGTAAACGCCGATCCCGGCCTGCACGCCACACTCTCGCAGACATTCAACATCACGCCGTGGCTGTTTGTGATTCCGGTGCTTACCATCACGCTTATAGTCCTGCGTGTAAAGACGCTTATAGTGCTGGCTGTGAGCGTGCTTATGGGGCTTGCGGCGATGTTCCTGGTTCAGCCACAGATAACATCCGGCCTTGATATAGCGCATGCTCTATGGTCCGACACGATATTTAACACGCCCAACGCAGCCTTCAACGACCTGGCGTCCACATCCGGATTTATGGGAATACTGCCGACAATAGAACTTGTGCTGTCGGCAATGATATTCGGCGCGGTGCTTATCGGCACCGGTATGATAAGCACAATCTCCGGGGCTTTTGTGCGCTGTCTGCGCCGCCGCACCGGCATAGTAGGGGCTACCGTGGCCAGCGGCCTCGGCCTTAATGCCTGTACTGCAGACCAGTACCTGTCAATAATCGTGGGCGCGAACATCTACCGCGACGTCTACCGCCGGTCCTCGCTTGAGCCGCGGCTGCTTAGCCGCACGCTGGAGGACAGCGTGTCGGTGACATCGGTGCTTATCCCGTGGAACTCCTGCGGAGTGACACAGTCGGCAGTCCTCGGCGTGTCCACGCTTGTGTATATGCCTTATTGCGTATTCAACTGGCTGTCGCCGCTAATGTCGCTTGCCATAGCGGCTTTGGGCTTCCGCATCTTCCGCCATCCGTCGCAACAGGCAGCCGAGACCGCCTGACGGCGGGATTATTCGGAGAGGAACTGACGGGCGGTGGCGATGTCTCCGGCGTGGTCCACATCGATTATTTTGCCAAGATTATATGCGCGCAGACGTAATCCGGCGGCGACAAGTGCGCGCTGGTAGTTGCGCATGCGGCTCACGCCGTTGGCCATGCACTGCTCCAGGATGGAAATCGCCGGGGTGGTGAGGCCGTAAATGCCTCCTGAGATGTATTTTACGCCGTCAAACGGCTCGTCGCGGAATGCCGTGATGATGTCGTTGCCGTCAACGTCTATGTACAGCGGCTTTTCGTCGTCAATAAACTCAGTGACAGCCATGTAACCGTCGCAAGAATCGTCGGCCTGGAACGCCTGCGCATATCGCATGAAGTCGTCCGGGCGGAAGATTGTGTCTACGGTTGTGAGTATAAATTTGGAGCCGGCGGGGAATACGGACGACACCTCATAGAAGCTGTGCATGGAGCTGGGTGTGGATTTTACCACGAGCCTGAGGGGCACCTGCAGCTCGTCGCGCAGTTTTTCGAGGTATTCGCGCACCTGCGTCATGTGCTCGTTTACAATTATCGAGATAGACTCGGCGTTGCAGGCGACAAAAATATCTATGAGGCGGCGAATCATGGGTCGGCCGTCAAGGTCAACCAGAGGTTTTGGCAGAGCGACGCCCTCCTGGACCAGGCGTGAGCCTTCGCCGGCGGCTATAATTGCGAAATTCATATCTTGGTGATTTAGACCCCGTTCCCCAATATTTGTTAACGCAGGGGTCGCAGATTTACAAGAAATCTGCGAGAATACGCTAATCTTATATTGTTCGCGGGTGCATGTTTTAGTTATTAATTTTAATTAAAATTACCCCGGTCCGGTGTCTTTTCGGTAAATTTCGCCAAGTCTCATCGGTCATGTAGCCCGCTACACTCCCTCTTCAACTTGCGAAATTTCCTCGAA
>SFNC01000157.1 GCA_004554255.1 Bacteroidales bacterium | reverse complement strand
GACTTGCATGTGTTAAGCCTGTCGCTAGCGTTCATCCTGAGCCAGGATCAAACTCTTCGTTGTTGTTTATCTTGTTCTTTTTCTTTTTCTTACAAAAAAGCAAAATACCAAGACTTCTGTCTTTGTTTTTTGCCTTCACGGCGCCTTGTGGCTCCCGCGGCGGCCAACGTTGTGTTCCCTGTCGGCTCTGAATGACTCTCTGTGACTATTGGTAGGATATTGACAGAGATGGCATCGCGTCCTTGCAGACGCGCCTTCTTGTCTCTTGTACTACTTCGTCTTTATCTATTGTAAATCTTTCAATGTTCTGTCGTTTTCGGGTCGCTGTTTTTGTTTCCCGAAAGCGTTTGCAAAGTTACGGCGTTTTTTCTTACCAGCCAAATATTCCTGCTTTATTTAACGGTTTTTAACTTTAAATTAACAGCAGCTATATCTCAATCTTTCTTGCATCGCCACCAGTCAGCGCTGATTATCCGCGCGTTACACGCAAAAATCGCCATCCTCCACCGCTTTTAAAAAGTTTACATATTTTAACGCAATCCCGTGAACATTTTTGAGCACAATAATTTGCGTCTAAAATGGAATCCGGGACCATTCAGGGAGAATTGCCCTGAAACAGCATGCCAAGACCCGGCATAGGGTCTTTAAAGTATTTCGGGGAGGATGCGGTCGGTTGCGCCAAGCGAGGCATTTATATATTTCTGTGCTGCAGAACCGGCAGCAGCCAACGCCTCGGGGTTGTTATTCCAACGGTCAAGCACGGCTGCAATACCCCGGGCATCGGAATATTCGACAGCGCCCCCACATTCAATAAGGTCGCGTGCTTCTTTAAATTTATGATGGTTTGGGCCGAAGGCAACCGGTATTCCGTAAACGGCCGCTTCATTTATATTATGTATACCAACGCCGAATCCGCCGCCGATGAGGGCGACCGAGCCGAATCTGTAGAGCGAGCTCAGCAGTCCGAAGGTGTCTATTATGAGGACCTGAGTGTCGGCGAGTATGGGTTCCTGAGAATCCTTAACGGAAGACCACAGGACAGATTTTCCGGAGAAACGGTTCCGGAGGATTTCAATGCGCTTTGCATCGAATTCGTGAGGCGCGATTATTGCGCGAGCCTCGGGATTAGCGTTAATCCAGGGGATATAGCGATCCTCGTCCGGCTGCCAGGAGCTTCCGACAACAACAGTGAACGGTTTCCCGCTCAGCCAATCCTGAATCTGAGGCAGTGAGACAGCATTATCGCGGACATTAGCGACGCGGTCGAAGCGAGTATCGCCGGCGACCGTGACATTTTCTATTCCAATTCCGGCCAACAGCTCTCGCGAGTCCTCGTCCTGGACAAAAATATGGGTATAACAGCTCAGAATCTTGCGGAAAGTACCGCCATACGCCTTAAAGAAAGCCTGCTCAGGGCGAAAAATTGCATCAATAAGGAATACCGGGATGCCACGTTTATATAAAGATGTGATGTAATTTCCCCAGAATTCATATTTGACGAATACGGCGCGCTTGGGTTTTGCGGCATCGATGAATGCATTTACCAGAGCGGGCTTGTCGAAGGGCAGATATGCGACACAGTCCACAAGCGGAAAATTTTTACGCACCTCATATCCCGATGGAGAGAAGAACGTAAGGAGTATTGAGGCCGCGGGCTGCTGAGTGCGAATGCGCTCAATGAGCGGACGTGCCTGTTCAAACTCACCGAGGGAAGCGACGTGGAACCAGATGTCAAAGCCGTCCGGGGCCTTAGCCTCGCGTGATTCGGCGACATGGCTCACGGCGCGCTTCTGTCCGTCAAGCATGGCGCGCACCTTGGGTGAGCGTGCCGAAGCGATTCGGGCGGCAAAAGCGTATGCGCCGATAGCAGTATTATAGAGGAAGTTCATTCCTGCGAAGCGGGAGCGGGGATGGTGTCAATAGCTTTCTGGATGCGTCTGATGGTTTCTTCCGGGCCGAGGAGCTCCGTGATGTCGAACATGTGTGGGCCCTTGCATTCGCCCACAACAGCGAGGCGGAAGGCATTCATCACATTTCCGAGGTGGAAACCATTGTCTTCAATCCACTTGAGGACAATAGGCTCGGCCTTCTGCGACTCGAACGACGGCAGGTTGTTGAGCAGCTCGATGAGTTTGGCCATGATTTCCGGCATGCCGGCTGTCCAACGCTTCTTGACTGATTTAGCCTCGTATTCCGTGGGTGCCACGAAGAAGAATCGTGCGTTTGCCCAGAGGTCGTTGACGAAATTGATACGGCTCTTGACCATGCCTACCGCGCGAGCGATGTAGTCGTGCGAGAAAGCCGACGCGTCAACGCCATTTTCGCGGAGGACCGGAATGAAGAGATCTGCGAGCTTATCGTCCGACATCTCCTGCAGGTAAACATGGTTGAACCATTTGCCTTTCTCGAATGCGAACTTAGCTCCCGAGCGCGAGCAGTGCTTGAAGTCGAACTTGGCGATTAGGGTGTCCATGTCCATGACCTCCGAGTCGTCTCCGGGGTTCCAACCGAGGAGCGCGAGGAAGTTCACAACGGCCTCGGGGAGATAGCCGCTTTCGCGGTATCCTGCGGACACAGCACCGGTTTTGGGATCGTGCCATTCGAGGGGGAATACCGGAAATCCGAGACGGTCGCCGTCGCGTTTGGAGAGCTTACCCTTTCCGTCGGGCTTGAGGAGCAGGGGTAGGTGAACGAAACGCGGCATAGTGTCGGCCCATCCGAAAGCCTCGTAAAGGAGGACATGCAGGGGTGCCGAAGGGAGCCACTCCTCACCGCGGATGACGTGCGAAATCTTCATCAGATGGTCATCCACAATATTTGCGAGGTGATAAGTGGGGAGGTCGTCAGCGCTCTTGTATAGTACCTTATCGTCCAGTATATCGCTCTTGATGTGCACCTTGTCGCGCAGAATATCGTCAACCTCTACAATCCGGCCGGGTTCCACCTTGAAGCGCACCACATACTTGTGACCCTCGTCAATGAGGCGTTTAACCTCCTCGGCGGGCATAGAGAGGGAGTTGCGCATTTGCATTCTGGTGGAGGCATCGTACTGGAAGTTCTGTACCGAGTTGCGCTTGGCCTCCAGCTCCTCGGGGGTGTCGAAGGCGATATAAGCCTTGCCGGCATCAAGGAGCATCTTCACATGCTCGCGATAAATGTCGCGACGTTCGCTCTGCTTGTAAGGTCCGTAGGGGCCACCTTCGCGGACGCCCTCGTCGATGCGTATACCCAGCCAGTCCAGGGCGGAGTTAATATAGTCCTCTGCACCGGGCACAAACCTCTGAGAGTCTGTATCTTCAATGCGGAGAATCATCTTGCCGCCGTTCTGACGGGCAAAAATATAATTATACAGGGCAGTGCGGACACCGCCGATGTGCAGCGGTCCTGTAGGCGAAGGTGCGAAACGCACGCGAACTTCTTGCTGTGACATATAC
>SFNC01000050.1 GCA_004554255.1 Bacteroidales bacterium | reverse complement strand
TGACTGAACCAAAAGACTAAAGATGGCCGGAAGCTGCGAGAATACGCTAATATTATATTGTTCGCGGGTGCATGTTTTAGTTATTAATTTTAATTTAAATTACCCCGGCCCGGTGTCTTTTCGGTAAATACACCGCTCCTGCATTAACAAATATTGGGGAACGGGGTCTTAATCAACAGTCTATGTATAAAATCGTTAAGAAAGAATATTTCAGCGAGAAGGTTGTACGCCTGGATGTGGAAGCCCCGCTGATAGCGCGAAGCCGCAAGCCGGGTAATTTTGTGATTGTCCGCGTTGGCGAAGGCGGCGAGCGTATTCCCCTAACCATCGCCGATGCAGATGTCGCGAAGGGCACTATTACGCTTGTGGTTCAGGCAGTTGGCCCCAGCACGGATATCATCTGCGGCCTTGGTGAGGGCGACTGTTTTTCGGATGTTGTGGGCCCCTTGGGACACCCTACGCGCATAGAAAAATACGGCACGGTGGTATGCTGTGGCGGCGGCGTGGGCGTGGCTCCTCTGTTGCCCATCATCAAAGCTATGAAAGAGGCCGGAAACCGCGTTGTCAGCGTCCTTGCGGCCCGCTCCAAGGACCTTATCATCCTGGAGGAACAGGTGGCGCAGTATTCCGATGAGGTAATAATTATGACGGACGACGGCTCGTACGGCACCAAAGGCCTGGTTACCAATGGAGTGGAGGCTGTCATAAACCGCGAGCAGGTGGACTTGGTGGTAACTATAGGCCCGGCCATCATGATGAAGTTCGTGGCTTTGCTCACCAAAAAATATGAGGTACCGACACTGTGCTCGCTGAATACCATCATGGTGGACGGCACGGGCATGTGCGGAGCCTGCCGCGTCAGCGTAGGCGGCAAGACCCGCTTTGTGTGTGTGGACGGCCCCGAATTCGATGCGCACCAGGTGGATTTCGACCAAATGCTGATGCGTCTGCGTGCATATAAGTAAAATACAATCAACTATGAAAGAAGAACTTACCGATCGCAACGCCACCTGGCGCGCCGATCTGCGAAATGCCATATCAGCCAAAGAGCGCACCGCCATTCCCCGCGCCCAAATGCCGGAACTGGACCCGGCGTACCGCATCACCTGCAACGAGGAAGTGCAGCAGGGACTGTCGCCCGAGCAGGCCGTACTGGAGGCTACACGCTGCCTGGACTGCCCCGACCCGGGATGCGTAAAAGGCTGTCCGGTAAACATTAATATCCCGTCGTTCATAAAAAATATACAGCGCGGCGCCACGGCTGATGCCGCACGGGTGCTGAAACTGACAAGCGCGCTTCCGGCAGTCTGCGGCCGCGTATGCCCGCAGGAGCGTCAGTGCGAGAGCAAATGCGTGTATGTGAAGATGAAGAAACCGGCGGTGGCAATAGGCTGGCTGGAGCGTTTCGCCGCCGACAACGGCAGCGGCGAAGCCGCCGCACCTGCCAAGGAAGTAAAAACCAACGGCATAAAAATCGCAGTGGCCGGTTCAGGCCCGGCGGGACTGTCCTTTGCCGGGGCTATGGCCGCCTTAGGCTATGAGGTTACCGTCTTCGAGGCGCTGCACGAGATTGGCGGCGTGCTCAAGTACGGCATCCCGGAATTCCGCCTCCCCAACAACATCGTGGACAACGAGATAGACACCCTGCGCCGTGCCGGCGTAGAGTTCCACACAGACGTAATCGTGGGTAAGACAATCAGTTACGACGACCTGCTGAACGACGGATTCCAGGGCCTCTTCGTAGCCTCCGGAGCCGGCCTGCCGCGATTCATGGGCATCCCCGGCGAGAATCTTAACGGCATAATGTCGTCCAACGAATACCTTACGCGCGTAAACCTGATGGGCGCGGGCCGTCCCGGTTACGCCACTCCCGTCCGCAAGGGCCGCCGTGTAGCCGTAATCGGCGGCGGCAATACCGCCATGGACTCGGTTCGCACGGCATTGCGCATGGGAGCCGAAAAGGCCTTTATCGTCTATCGCCGTGGCGAGGATGAAATGCCGGCCCGCGCCGAGGAGGTGCATCACGCCAAGCAGGAAGGTGTGGAGTTCCTGACACTGCACAACCCCGTGGAATATCGCGGGGACGAGGACGGCAACGTAGTTTCCATGCTGCTGCAGCGCATGGAGCTTGGCGAGCCCGATGCCAGCGGCCGCCGCAGCCCGATACCCGTGGAGGGCGACATCACGGAAGTCCCCGTAGACGAGGTGATAGTAAGCGTGGGAGTATCGCCCAACCCGCTGATTCCCAACAGCATCCCCGGCGTGGAAGTCAGCAAACGCGGCACAATAGTCATCAACGACAGCATGCAGTCGTCGCTGCCGATGCTGTTTGCCGGCGGCGACATAGTCCGCGGCGGCGCCACCGTGATACTCGCCATGGGCGACGGCCGCTCTGCCGCGGCCCACATGCACGAATGGCTCTCGTCCCGCAAGAATTAAGCAACCCCATCCCCCGGATATAGACAGACGGTGTGTCGGTTTCGACACACCGTCTGTCTATATCCGGAGGGGAGGGCACTGTCAGAGCGGTTCAGATGGTAGGAGCTTGTAGGTGAGGGCGATGGGAGCAATCAGAAGATTGTGACCGAGCCCGAACCTGCAAGCGACGACCCAGATGGGCCGTTATGACACGCCCTCACTTTACTTGTATTTGGCCCAGCGAATCAGGTCTTTAATGGACGGCTTTTTGCCGTACATGAATATTCCCACGCGATAAATCTTTGCCGACAGCCATACCATAATCACAACCGAGGCGACAAGAATAACCATGGACAGCGCCAGTTCCCAGGAGGGTACGCCGGCGGGCACACGCGCCATCATCACCATCGGCGATGTAAACGGAATCATCGACAGCCAGAAAGCAATCTGCGAATTGGGGTCGGTGGCCGCGCTCATGGCGAAAATCAGACCGGCAATAATGGGCACAATCGCGAAAGACTGCAGCTGCGAGGCGTCCTGGACATTGTCCACGGCGGCGCCGATAGCGGCGTAAATAGAGGAATAAAACAGGTATCCCAGCATCATCAGCAGTGTCATTGTGGCGAAAACGCCCATGATATAGCCGACGTCTCCGATGCTCTGTACAGCAGCCAGGGCCGACATGTCGCCGCCCGCCATATCGTCAAGCAGCATGGGCATTCCAAAGGCCGTGAACACATATATAAGCACGCCCCAGATAAACATCTGCGTGAGCGCCACACAGCCAATTCCGGCGATTTTGCCAATCATCAGATGGGCCGGTTTCACGGACGAAACCACAACCTCCAGCACTCGGTTGTTCTTCTCCTCGATAATCGACGTCATCACCATCTGACCGTACAGCATAATGAACATATACAGTATCATCATGGTTATCAGCGAGATAAAGTAATACGCCATGGTCGACGTCTCCGTCTCGTCGCCTTCGTCGAGCCTGAAAGACTGCATCTGCACATCGGCCTTCACCTCGGCCAGAATCTTGTCAAGATTTGCGATATTGTACTTGAGCAGACGCCGACTTTCCACCGCCGAGGAAATCTGGCTGCATATAAGCTGCTCGGTCTGCATGCTGGACGCCTCATGCGAATAAAACTGTACATTGGAGGGATTCTGAACCACGTCCTTGCCGATGACCAGCACGGCATCGTAATCCTCGCTGACCTTTGCCGAGTCAACGGGCAGAACCGTGGGAACAAACGTCATTTCCGTAGTGCTCTTCAGCGCGGGAAGCACTATCGCCGAGTTGTCTATCACGGCAATCTTTTTATTGTCCGGCGTGGTCCATATCATCATCAGCGCCGGTAGCGCCATCATTGCAATAAGCAGAATAGGCATCAGCAGCGTGCTGATAATAAAGCTTTTACGCTGCACCCGCTCGTAGTACTCGCGGCTAATTATCAGAGAAATATCTTTAAGCATTTTGGGTATTGTTTACGGCCTGAATAAAAATATTGTCCATAGTAGGCAGGATGGACTCGAAAGTTTTAATGTCAACGGCGGCGTTTGCGGCGGCGATGAGCGGGCGGCGGGCCTCGTCGTCCTTAAGATTGAGAATAATCTCGCCGGGCTGTCCGGCCTCGCGCCAATCCTTTACGAACGGTGCAATAGCATCGGCAAGCACCTGAGTGTCACCGTTATACGAGAGGCGATAGTTTCCGTCGCAGAATCGCTGGCGCAGGTCGTCGACACGTCCGGTAAGGATATTCCGGCTCTTGTTTATCAGCGTTATGGAGTCGCAGAGTTCCTCCACACTGCTCATATTATGCGTGGAGAAGATAACCGTGGCGCCCTCGTCGCGCAGTTTCAGAATCTCGCGTTTGAGGATGTTGGCGTTTATGGGGTCGAATCCAGAGAACGGTTCGTCGAAAATCAGGAGCTTGGGCCTGTGCAATACCGTTATTATGAACTGCACCTTCTGGGCCATACCCTTTGACAGTTCCTCCACCTTCTTGTTCCACCATCCGGAAATCTCCAGCCGCTCGAACCACTCCTTTAGCCTTACCGTTGCCTCCTTGGTGGACAGGCCCTTAAGTCTGGCAAAGAAGACGGCCTGGTCTCCCACCTTCATTTTCTTGTACAGACCGCGCTCCTCGGGCAGATAGCCAATGTCCGATACTGAGTCGGCCGTCAGCGGCTTGCCGCAGAAAGACACCGTGCCGGCGTCCGGCGCGGTAATATGGTTGATGATGCGAATCAGCGTCGTTTTTCCGGCGCCGTTGGGGCCGAGGAGGCCATAGATGCTGCCCTCGGGAACATGCACGGTGACATTGTCCAATGCCCTGTGCCCCGTGTAATCCTTTATTATATTGTCAGCTTCGAGTATATTCATAAAATATTTAAATAAATTATCACATATTTGACGCAAATATACGTAAAAAATTACAAAAAAGGGGTATAAAATTTCAACAATGCAATAAGTTCCGATTTTTCGGCATTATATGTTGGTTGATTTAGGCACACATTTAGTCAAATTAGGAACAGTAAAAACAATTTAATAATATTTAAATGGCTTAAACGGCCCACTCCGCGCATTTAAGCATAACTTTGCATAGTGGATTTTTGGCCATGTAAACCAATCTCCTTCGGCAAAAAATTCCGCCATTATCACCAGTAATTCCGCTATATAAAATATGAAAATTGCAATTCTATCAGCGATGCTTGCTCTCTGCAGCGCATCGGTTTTTGCCGACAGCATCCCTGTAGCAACCGAGGCCGCGCCTGTAACGGCGACACTTGGCCTTGACGACTGCCTGCGCATCGCCCTCAGCGAGAGCCCGACGGTAAAAGTTGCCGACATGGACATCACCCGGGCCGATTTCTCCAAGAAAGAAATACTCGGCAATCTGTTGCCCACCATCAGTTTCGGCGGCACCTACACCCGCATGCTCGCCAAGCAGGTTGCGTACATGAACCTGAAAGGCATGCCCGGCATGGGCGGCGGCAGTGAAGGTGGCGAAGAGGGCGGCGAAGGCGCCGGGAGCTCGTCATCGTCAAGCCGCGGCGACGGCATCAAGATGGGCCTTGACAACTCGTACCAGGTGGGCTTCAACGCCTCCCTGCCGCTTATCGCCCCGCAGCTGTGGCAGAACCTGAAACTCAGCGACGCGCAGATAGCACAGAGCGTGGAGAACGCGCGTGCCTCGCGCCTGAACCTTGTAAATCAGGTCAAAAACGCCTATTACGCACTGCTCTTGGCAAAGGACTCGCGCAAAGTGGTGCAGGAAAGCTACGATATGGCGGCGCTCACACACCGCATCTATTCGGACCAATTCGCGGCCGGAGCGGCATCAGAGTATGACGTACTGCGCACCTCCGTGGCGATGAAAAATGTGGAGCCGGAGATAACCCAGGCCGACATTGCCATCTCCCGCGCCCGCCTGCAACTGCTTATCCTCATGGGCATTACCCCGGACGACGCGCAGAACATAGATTTCTCCGGAAACTTAGCAGACTATGAGAAAACGATGTACGAGGACGTGTTGCGCCTGGGCAATGACTGGCAAAACAACACCTCGCTGCGCCAGAACGAGCTGCAGACACAGCTGCTGGAGCGCACGGTAAAAGTCAACAAAATGGCGTGGTACCCCACCCTGTCGCTGACGGCCAACTACAACTGGACATCATCGTCGGACGGCAACCCGCTCCGCAACTTCCGCTGGAACCCGTATTCAATTGTAGGACTGACACTTAACTTCCCGATATTCCAGGGTGGACAGCGGCATTTCCGCATCCGCCAGGCCCAGGTGCAGGTGGATATGGCGCGGATGCAGCGTCAGGACCTGGAGAACAGCGTGAACATGCAAGTGAAGTTAGCCCAGGACAACATCAAGCTGAATGTCAAGCAGATAGGGTCGAGCGCCGAGAGTGTCGGCGAGGCCGAACGCGCCCACACCATCATGCAGCAGAGCTTCGACATAGGCGCCGCCTCGTATCTGGATCTGCGCGACAGCGAACTGGCGCTGACACGCTCGCGACTGGCTTACTATCAGTCCATTTACAACTATCTTATTGCCGGAGCCGAACTTGAGTTGCTGCTTGGCAATGCCGTATTACCCGATAAAACAGAATAACATCATGAAATACAAATTTTTACCAATAGTCGCAACCCTGGCAGCAGCAGTAGCAGTAAGCGCCTGCGGCGGCGAAGAGAAAACAGACAAGGAAACGGCAAAAGCAGCGCCTGAGGAGGAGACTCCGATTGTGGACATTGCCGTGGCCGGCATGCGCAGTGTGGACCAGAACCACAGCTATACAGCTAATGTTGAGGCATTTAACACCAACAACATCAACCCGTCCACGCCCAACCGTATAAAAAGCATAACCGTTGACGTGGGCGACCACGTGCGCCGCGGACAGGTGCTGGTAACCCTTGACAATTCCACCGCCACCCAGCAGAAAGTAAACCTGGACCAGATAGACCGCGAGTATAAACGCGCCAAGCAGCTGCTTGCCATCGGCTCGGGCACCCAGGCGAATGTAGACGCACTTAAGGCTCAGTACGACGCCGCATACGCCATGTACCGCAACACCCTGGAAAACACCACATTGACATCGCCGATGAACGGTGTGGTGACTGCCCGCAACCTGCATCCCGGCGACATGGCCTCAGGCGCCGCAATCCTCACCATCGGACAGATTGCCCCGCGCGTGAAAGTGCTCATCAACATCCCTGAGACCGAGCGCAGCTTCGTTACCCAGGGCATGCCCGTAGAGGTGTCTCTGGATGCCTTCCCCGACGAGGTCTTCAACGCAAAAATCGGCCGAGTTTACCCGTCGGTAGACCCCGCCACGCGCACTTTCGAGGCTGAGATACAGATAGATAACCCCAACGAGCGCATCTTCCCCGGTATGTTCGCACGCGTAAACATCAACCACGGCGCCAAACAGCACGTTGTTGTTCCCGACCGCGCCGTTGTCAAGCAAATCGGTTCCGGAAACAAGTACGTATACGTATACCGCAACGGCAAAGTCAGCTACAACAAAGTGGAAGTAGGACAGCGCATCGACGATTCCTACGAGCTTCTTAGCGGCATTAACGACGGCGACACCGTGGTGATTGCCGGACAGTCGCGCCTGGCCGACGGAGTTAGTGTAAAACTGAAATCTGTAACGAAATAAGAACATGAGTCTATACGAAAGTTCGGTAAAACGCCCGGTTATGACCGCCCTCTGCTTTGTGGCGGTTGTAATCATGGGTCTTTTTTCGCTTACCAAACTGCCTATTGACCTGTACCCCGACCTGGACACCAACACCATTATGGTGATGACAACGTACCAGGGCGCATCGGCACAGGACATAGAGCAGAATGTGACACGCCCGCTGGAGAATGTGCTTAACTCGGTGAGCAACCTCAAGCACATAAGCTCCAAGAGCCGCGAAAACATCTCGGTCATCACCCTGGAGTTCGAGTACGGCAACGATATTGACGTGATAACCAACGATGTACGCGACAAACTGGACATGGTGTCGTCGTCCATGCCTGACGATGCCGAGACGCCCATCATCTTCAAGTTCTCCACCGATATGATTCCCATCGTGCTTCTGTCGGTCAAGGCCGACGAGAGCATGCCGGGCCTCTACAAGATTCTTGACGATGCCGTCGCCAACCCGCTGGCACGAATCTCGGGCGTGGGCTCCGTGTCCATCTCCGGCGCGCCGAAGCGCGAGATACACGTCTACACCGACCCCAAACGCCTTGAGGCTTACGGACTTACCATCGAGAAAATCTCGCAGATAATCGCCGCCGAGAACCGCAATATCCCCGGTGGCAGCTTCGATGTCGGTTCCGACACCTACTCTCTGCGCGTACAGGGCGAGTTTATCCAGGCCTCGGATATGGCCAATATCGTGGTGGGCAGCGTGGACGGACGCAATGTCTACCTCAAGGACGTGGCCCGCATAGACGACTCGCTGGAGGAACGCGCCCAGCAGACCTTCAACGACGGCGAGCGCGGCGCCA
The DNA here is from genome assembly GCA_004554255.1 of Bacteroidales bacterium. Classification (GTDB taxonomy): domain Bacteria; phylum Bacteroidota; class Bacteroidia; order Bacteroidales; family Muribaculaceae; genus CAG-873. The sequence goes on along the minus strand of SFNC01000050.1, from coordinate 5,402 downwards.
TGATTGTGGTGCAGAAGCAGAGCGGCGCCAACTCGGTGGAGATTTCCAACAAGGTGCTTCAGATGCTGCCGAAGCTGCAGAAACGCCTGCCATCGGACGTGAAACTGGACATCCTTGTGGATACTTCGGACAATATCCGCAACACCATCGCCTCGCTGGTGGAGACGGTGATGTACGCCCTGCTGTTTGTGGTGATTGTGGTGTTCTTCTTCCTGGGACGCTGGCGCGCCACGGTGATTATCGTGGTAACCATACCCATCTCGCTGATAACATCATTCATTTATCTTGCCATAACGGGCGATTCGCTCAACATTGTGTCGCTGTCGGCGCTGTCCATATCCATCGGTATGGTGGTGGACGATGCCATTGTGGTGCTTGAGAACGTGACCACCCACATAGAACGCGGTGCCGACCCCAAACAGGCCGCTGTACACGGCACCAACGAGGTGGCCATCTCCGTTATAGCGTCCACACTGACGCTGCTGGCGGTATTCTTCCCGCTTACTCTCGTCACCGGCATGACCGGCGTGCTGTTCCGCCAGTTGGGATGGATGGTGTGCATAATGATGATTATCTCCACAACCTGCGCCCTCACCCTCACCCCCATGCTCTGCAGCCAGATGCTGCGCCGCCAGACACACCACGGCCGCTTCTACCGCATCTTCTTCGGCCCGATAAACCGCGGCCTGGATGCCTTCGACAATGGTTACGCGCGCCTGTTGGGATGGGTTGTCAGCCACAAGATTGTCACCATCCTTGTATGTATGGCAATCTTCATCGGCTCGCTGCAGTTGGTTAAGCATGTGGGTACCGAGTTCTTCCCGACGAACGATGACGGACGCCTCGGCGTCAGCCTGGAGCTGCCCATAGGCACACGCGTGGAGATAGCAAACGAGGTTACCGAGCGCCTCGCCAAGGAGTGGCGCGAGAAGTATCCTGAGATTCAGGCGCTTAACTACACCACCGGCTCGGCATCGTCCGACAATACCTTCGCCTCCCTCTCGAACAACGGCCCGCACATCGTGTCCATGAACATCCGACTCAGCGACCCCGGCGACCGTGAGCGCGGAGTGGTGGAAATCGCCGGAATGATGCGCGAAGACCTCAAGCGCTACCCCGAATACAAGAAGGCCTACGTAAACGTGGGCGGTAACCGCGGCGGCAGCATGGGTAGTCAGGCCACCGTAGACTTTGAAATCTACGGTTACGACTTCAACGAGACCGACTCCGCGGCAAACATGCTTAAAGCCGCCCTGGAAAAAATCCCCGGAACGGCCGACGTCATGATTTCGCGCTCGGACTATCAGCCTGAGATTCAGGTGGATTTCGACCGCGAGAAATTAGCCATGTACGGTCTGAATCTGCAGACTGCCGCCAATGCCCTGCGAAACCGTATCAACGGCGCACTGGCGTCCAGATTCCGCGAGGATGGCGAGGAATATGACATTAAGGTGATGTTCGACCCCGACAGCCGCACCTCCATCGAGGACATCGAGGACATCCTGATTATCAACGGCCAGGGGGGCGCCGTGCGCATCCGCGACGTAGGCAAGGTGGTGGAACGTTACACCCCGCCGACTATCGAGCGTAAAGACCGCGAGCGCATCGTCACCGTAAGCACTGTGGTTCAGGGAGTTCCGATGAGCGAGATTGTCGTCGCCGCCGAAGCCGCCATTGACTCCATGGACCTGCCGCAGGGTATAAACATCCAGATTGCCGGTAGTTTCGAGGACCAGCAGGACTCGTTCACCGACCTGCTCACGCTGGCCGTGCTGATTATAATCCTGGTTTACATCGTGATGGCCGCGCAGTTCGAGAGCTACACCTACCCGGGCATTATCATGACCTCCCTGCTCTTTGCCTTCTCCGGCGTGTTCATCATCCTGTGGATGACCGGACATACCCTTAACGTGATGTCCATGATCGGCGCCATCATGCTTATCGGTATCGTGGTGAAGAACGGTATTGTGCTTATCGACTATATAACACTTAACCGCGAACGCGGACTGTCTGTGCGCCGCGCAGTTATTCTCGGCGGCCGCTCGCGTCTGCGCCCCGTGGTGATGACCACGCTCACCACCATCTTAGGTATGGTGCCCATGGCTGTGGGCACCGGACAGGGTGCGGAGATGTGGCGCCCGATGGGTACGGCTGTGATTGGCGGTCTTACGTTCTCCACAATCCTGACCCTGCTGTTCGTCCCCGTCCTGTATTGCATTTTCGCCGCTGTCGGCATCAAGCGCCAGCGCCGCAAACTGCATAAAAAATCCAAAGCCGTTGTTAAAAATTAAGAGTTACTTATCATGCAAGCAATAATGATAATTTTCGACCAGGCGCACTACGATCATATCGTTGAGGCACTGAGACATACCGGCTGTCGCGGATTCACCGCATGGCCACAGGTAACAGGACGCGGAACCCACGACGGCGAGCCGCACATGGGCAGCCACGCCTGGCCTGCGCTGTCGCAGGCCATCATGGCCGTTGTCCCCGACGACCGTGCCGACTCCATAATGGAGCGTCTGCGCATCCTCGACGAGGAGCGCCCCAAACTGGGCCTGAGAGCGTTCCAGTGGCCGGTGACTAACAGTATCTGACAATCATCTGCGAACATCACGGCGGTGGGCGAAGGCGGCGGCTCCGGTAAAATTGAGTGCTACGGCAAGAAATTCAGCTCCGACCTGATCCGCGGCACCAATGTAACTCCCTGATATGCAGCGGGCTGCACCGAATTTCGGCGCAGCCCGCTTTTTATCCGGATGGGGCGGCATGCCCTTCTCAGCCGGCGAAGAGCGTCACCAGCAGCGGCACACTCACTTCCAGCACCATGCCGTGCATCAGCGCTATCGGGAACATGGTCTGGCCGCCGCAGCGCACTATCATCGGCAGGGTTACGTCCATGGAGGTGACACCCGCCGCCGCGGTGGGCGCGTACCGTCCGAAGACCTTCGCCAGCCACGGGCCGCCGACAAGCGCCGTCATCTCGCGGATTATGTTCACAAGCAGCGCCAGCATCCCCAACTGTGTCGCCGCCTGGACGCCGATGCTGTCGCTTTTCAGGTCAACAATCAGCACCGACGACAGGGAATAGTAACCCATGCCGCTGCCCAGCGCAAGGTAGTCGCGGAGGCCCCGGCCGCCCAACAGCATCCCGGCCAGGGCCGAGAACAGCAGTATGCCGGCTATGGTGCACAACGGCAGCAACAGCGACCGCAGCGACACCTCGCGCAATATCTTGCCCAGATTCCCGCCATAGCCAAGGCTTATACCTATCTGAATAACAAGGGCATACAGCAGCCACTCACTGAGCTCGGCGGGCATCCACGCCTCAGGCACCACGCCGAATATTCCGATGATTATCCCGGCAAGGAATATGCACAGGACTATAATGCTGCCTTTCATTTCTGTTTGCCTTTATCTATGTAACTCTTTAGTGCCCGGGCGCCAAGGACGCTCCCGGCAACGCCGGCCAAGGCGACAACCAGCGCCGTCAGGCCGAATCGCCCGAAATTATTCACTATATCCTCGTTGTAGCCCAACGAGATTCCGAACACGAGAATCAGAAGCCACACTGTCCACGTGGCAGTCTTTTCCAGGTGGAGCACCGGACCAATGCCCCGCAGGAGCATGCCCGCAAGTACGCTCACGGCAAGCAATATCAGTATAAACATATAATCTGCAGTCTTATCTGCCTGCAAAATTACAAAAAAGAACGCAGGATTTTATATATTGCTGCAAAGATTAATCTAAAAGACTATGGCTTCCATAAAAGTAAATTTCCGACTTGCACCCGGCACCGCCGGCTATGGCTATATTTATTACCGGATATCACATCAGCGCAAGGTGTGCCAAATCACCACTGAATACCGTATTCGTGCCGACGAATGGGACCGGCGGCACGGCACCGTGGCCGTGGCGCAGACGCACGACAATATCCGCGCCGACATGGAGCGGCTGTCGCGCATAGACCGTCGCCTGGCGGCAGTGCGCGTGACGTACACCGCCGACGATGTCGCCGACGAGTTCCGCCGCTACGCCCGAGACTACACTCTGTTCGCGTACATGCGCGCCATAATAGAGCAGTTGCGGCGCAACGGCAAGGTGCGCACGTCCGAGACGTACCGCTCGGCCCTGGAGAGCTTCCGCAAGTTCCTGGCGCTGGACACGTGCCCGCGCCGGGACATTATGCTGGACTGCATAACCTCCGAGGTTATGGAGCGCTACCAGGCATGGCAGTGCGCCCGCGGCATCTCCCCGAACACCATCTCGTTCTACAACCGCATCCTCCGCGCCGTCTACAACCGCGCCGCAGACAGCGACATCATAGACAACCGCAATCCCTTCCGCCACGTGTACACCGGCGTGGAGAAGACGCGCAAGCGCGCGCTGCCGATAACAGCCATCAAGCGCATCGGCAACCTGGACCTCTCGGACAATCCCACTTTAGACTATGCCCGCGACATGTTTATGCTAAGTTTCTTTTTCCGCGGCATGAGTTTTGTGGACATGGCATTCCTGCGCAAGGCCGACCTGCGCGACGGCTACATCACCTACCGCCGGCGCAAAACCGGCCAGATGCTCACCATTCGCTGGACGCGCGAGATGCACGCGATACTGGCCAAATACCCCGAAAACAGCAGCAAATACCTGCTGCCGATTATCCGCAACACGGGAATAAACGAGCGCTACGCCTACCGCAACGCGGGCTACAACATCAACCGCGCGCTCAAGAGAATCGCCGCCATGGCGGGGCTCACCATTCCGCTGACACTCTACGTGGCACGGCACAGCTGGGCCTCCGCGGCGCGCGCCAAAGGCATCCCCCTGAGCGTCATCAGCGAGGGTATGGGCCACGACTCGGAAGCGACCACGCGCATCTACCTCGCCAGCCTGGACACCTCCGTGGTGGACAAGGCCAACTCCCTGATTATCCGCAGTCTGCGCTGACCTCCCGCCACAAAAAAAGAGACGCACCCGCGCCTCTACCGCCATCCTCACCCCATCCAAATCTCTTGGATAGAGATACTTTGATGTCGCAAAGTTACGAATTTTCTTCGGATTAACTGAAAAGAGAAACGTAAATTTTTTGATTTAGTTTATATAAAACATCATTTTAGCAGGTGGCCGGAATGGGTGGCCTGTGCGCAATATTTTATGCAACACAGCAATGAATATGCTGACACACAAAATATTGCGCACTGCCACTTTGCGCCTTCTCCGGATAAAATGTCACCATCGTCCATATCATTCATATCTCTATCCAAGAGAATGTGATTAAACGATGTTGGCAGACAGCATCCGAACCTTTGTTGGGGCAATACATACGCTGTGTGGATTGCTGCTATTATGACGAGAGCACGCCAGCCCGGCAGATAGCAGGACTATCCCCATTGCCCCTCCCC
>SFNC01000049.1 GCA_004554255.1 Bacteroidales bacterium | reverse complement strand
GAGCTTTTCAAAACGCACAGCATCACTTCCCGTCAATACCGGTGTTTCTGCTATTGGTCGTGCCATAATCCGTTCCTTTCGCTATTATTTACTTTACAAAGGTACAACAATTTTTCGACATTTCAGGTTTTATGCTAAATATTTTGCACCAATCAGAAAAAGGCGCAAAAATCCGATGAATAATCTTGCATAATCAAATCATTTTTTAACTTTGCGGAGTCTATTAAAAATCAATAAGATAACTAACAGTATTCATCCCATCCTGACTATGAAATATTTATTATCAATAGCCCTCTCTGTATTAATCGCCGTGAATGCCCTGAGCACAGCGCAAATTCCGGAGAAAATCAATGACAACGGAATTGAAAAAATCCTGACAAAATACCTGTTGGAGCTCGACAGCGTCTCTTTTAGCCTGCTGAAGGAACGCATCCCCAAACAGATGACTTCCACGGCGTTATGGCGCAATTACATTGGCCATTGGAAGATTAAAAATGACTCGTTATTTCTTGACAGTGTTCTCGTCATGGACACGGCTTGTGATACTTTTCGATTTGTTCCGGCAAAGATTGACGACATATACTCATCCCGCCGTACACCATCGGGATATTTTGCAGATTGGGTCACCGACTCATTAAGAATAGTATCCGGCGATATGATTAAATATGTCCACATGGGCTGGAACTCCGAATGGAAAACCGAGGAATTCATCACCGTGGAAGGTGGCGTGATAAAAAAGAGAGTCCAATACAATAACCGCGTTGTTAACCCTGTCAAAAATGACAATAGCACATTTAAGAAATTAATTGACTCTCTTAATCTCGGCTATGTCCCCGGCGCGATTACACTAAGCCTGAAATACACGGGTTTTGATGAAAACGGAACTCCGACGGGGTATAAAGTAGAGATTATGCGCAGCAGCGGTGACACGGCTGTTGACAACAAAGCGGTGCGTGCGATGAGCGATCTGAAAGTATTGCAAAGCATACTCCCGGTATATTATATCCAAGGCCAATACAAGTCGCCGGAAAGGACATTTAAAATCCCGAAAAGCCCGGAAACCCGGTAGTGCGTCAGACTGAAACCGTATAACAGCGACATCCGGGGGCACTATTCAAGGCCCTTCATATCCTCTGCCGGGACGGTTTCTTTTGCGCCGTCGGCCTTTGCCGAAGGTGCGGCGGCTATGCGACGCGCCTTTCGCGCATGCGCGGCGATGTTCGCCGCCGTAAGTCCTATGCCAAGCCCGAAAAATACTATGGACAGTCCGGTAAATATCATTATGCGGCTATCATCGTCCGGAGACTTAAGCAAATACACTGCTATAGCGCCGATTAACACAAGCACCGGGAAAGCGAACAGCCACTTGGCCGGGTCGAGGTCACGACTGCCGAATCCAAGAAAATAAAACAGCATCAGCGCACCGAAAAGTATCAGCACCGAGAAAACTATCGGTATCAGCTTCTGGAAATCCTCATTGAGCACCAGCATGCAGATTCCGAATGCCACTGCTGCCGCCGATGCTATTATATTGAATACGAAGGGCGCCCCCTTGGACCTGCGGTTTCCCGACGCATCCTTTACAAAAAATGTCATCAGCCCGTTTAGTACGCCTGCGACTATAAACATAAGCCCTCCGGTAGACACTATCATCTTTGAATCTATCAGATTGTTGCAGAATATCAGTACCACGCCGGCAAGCACTGCAAGCGCGCCTATTATTATGGATGTGGAGGTTTTAAACATGTGCTTTGTGTATTTAGTTATGCAATTGCAAAGGTAAGAAAATCCGTTGATTAATCATATAACAATCGAAAATTATATTTTGAATGTCGCCGGATAAATATTTTTGTCGACAAAATGATTTTAACGGAATTTTGCATTATTTTTCAATCATAAACACTTTCCGGGACGCCTATTCCTGGAATAATTCGTAATTTTGCGCCCGTAAAGCTGTGCACTCAGCTTTTCAACTAACCGATTATCGTTGGTTTGCATTGTGCAATCAAAAGGGAATTGAGTGAAAATCTCAAACAGACCCGCTGCTGTAAATTCCATTAAAGTACAGCGCTGACACGTCACTGACCTCGGCAAGAGAGCCCGGGTCGGGAAGACCGCGCAAAGTACCGGAACAAGTCAGAAGACCTGCCAACGTCACTTCCGCACAAAAAATATGCTCGCGGTAACAGCATAGCGGATAAAAGAAATATTGAATGAAGGCTATCCTGACAAGTGGGGTTTATTCCCTTGCTATGTCGCTGACCCTTTTCCTCTTGGGCAGCGTAAAATGTTATGGCAGCGGCACCGATGTCCCAGCAGACTCGGCAGAGGTGCTGCAAGAACTGGAAGTGACCGCCGGCCGCCGGCCCCTCGCCACCGTACAGAAACTGGACGGGGCACGCCTGCAGGCTCTGTCGTCAACATCGATAGCCGATGCTCTCAAATATTTCGCCGGTGTTCAGATTAAAGATTATGGTGGCCTGGGTGGCGTTAAGACCCTGAATGTGCGCTCGCTGGGCGCGCAGCACGTGGGCGTGTACATTGACGGAGTGCGCATTACCAATGCGCAGAACGGCACAGTGGACCTCGGCAAGTACTCGCTGTCTACCCTGGAGTCCGTCTCGCTATACAATGCCAACCGGCTGGAATTATGCCAGGCGCCATCGGAGTTTGCATCGGGTGCTACCGTATACCTGCAGACTCGACGGCCCGACCGCGACTCGCTGTCCGTAATGGCCGGAATCGCCTCTTTTCACTCCTACCGCGGACGCATAAACGCGCAGTTCCGACGCGGCGCGTGGAGCGGTTTTGTAGATGCCGAGTACCTGAACAGCCGCGGAGACTACCCTTTCCGATACAAATCCCAGTACGAGGATACGGTGGGACGCCGACGAAACTCCGACATTGAGTTCTGGCGCGTGGAGACTGCGCTGTTCAACCGCGGTTTCGCTTTCCACGGATACTGCTATGTCTCGGAACGCGGATGCCCCGGCGGAATTGTGCGGCGGCTGTCCGACAAATACACCAATATCGGCCGCGAATGGGACACCGACATGTTTCTGCAGGGCTCATACTCCCATTCGTTCAACAATATTCACCGCCTTAAATTCAATATCAGATACGCGCACGAGTACCTGCGTTATAACACCGACTACCCTGACAATCAGAACACTGCACGCGTAGACAACCACTATTGGCAAAACGACGCGTATGCCTCGGCGGCATACGCAGCTTCCCCCTGGCGCTTTCTGTCACTGAACGTGGGCTACGACGCCCGGATGTCCTGGCTGGACGCGGACCTCAAGCGATTTTCGCCCGTGCGCCGCATGGACCAGAAAGCCGTGGCCGCGGCACAGCTGAACTGGCGCGGGATCCGTCTCGCCGGCTCGGTCCTGTACCAGCATTACAAGGACCACACCCGCACCAAGGCCGGCGCCGCAGACCCGCTGAGCCGCTTCACCCCCTCAATAACCCTGGGCTACAGCCTTAAAGGGCTATCGCTGCGCGCTTGGTACAAGTGCATCTTCCGCGCTCCCACCCTTAATGACCTTTACTACACACAGGCCGGAAACCGCAATCTCAAGCCCGAATATACCCGCCAATGGAACATCGGCGCCGAATATCACTTCAACACTCCCTTATGGGCCGTATCCATGCAGGCCGATGCCTACATTAATAATATAGACAACCGCATAGTATGCCTGCCCATGAAGGGCACATACAACTGGTCTATGATGAACTATGGCAAGACGTTCTGCCGCGGCCTCAACGCCACCGCCTCAGGGCAATACTCACACCGCGGTTGGTCTTTCTCCCTCCTGTCCTCAATAACCTGGCAGCGAGACGTTAACCGCACCAATCCGGACGATGAGGACACGTACGACAAACCTATTTGCTATTCCCCGACTTTCTCGTGCGGAATCACCGGGATAGTGGCATGGCGGCAGTTCTCGCTCACCGTGAGCGACCTGCACGTTTCGCGCCGCATGTGGTCGTACGCCGATCCCGACGACATCCTCAAGCCTTACGACAATGTGGACCTCAAGCTGTCCGGCGGTTTCCGCAACTTCAGCGCATCGCTGGAGGTCAACGACCTGTTCGATGTACAATACGAGCACATCCCCCGGTATCCCATGCCCGGACGTAATTACCGATTTACAATTTCATACTCCCTATAACATGAAACTTACCGCTTTATTATGCTGTGCAACGCTTGCCCTGTCTGCCGCGGCACAGGAAAAAATCATCTTCCTCAACGAGGGAAACTGGCAAAGCGACAATGGCAAGCTGTCATACTTCGAGAACGGGAGAATCGTATCAAACCAATGGTTCCGCGATGTAAACGGCTCCAAACTCGGAGACACGCCAAACGACATTATCCAGGTCAACGACAACCTGATTGCCATTGCCGTAAACTGGTCCAACATAGTCCAGTTCATAACCCCGCAGGGCAAGGCCGTGGCTGCAACCGAGGACATACCCAACAACCGTCGCCTGGCATCGGACGGGCGGTATGTATACGTCACGTCCTACGGTCACGAATGCGGTAACGAGCTGTTCGACAAGGGCTTTGTCGCAAAGATAGACATCAACGGATTCAAGGTCGCAAAAGCCGTTGAAGTCGGCTACGAGCCCGAGGGCATCGCCATTTACAACGGTCACCTCTTCGTGGCCAACACCGGCGGATATGCCTTCCAGGAGGACCACGAGTACGAGACCACCGTGAGCGTGATAGACGCCGCGACTATGACTGTGGTGCGCACCGTGGACACCGGCGTGATAAACCTCTACGGCTCCATGTCGCGCAGCGGCAAATACCTGTGTATCAACTCTCCCGGCGACAATTACGATGTGTCGGCATCCACGATAATAATGGACTGCCAGGCCGTCCTGGACGGTAAACCGGACACCGAGTGCTTTGTTACCCTTGACTATGCCGCCACCAACAACTGCACCGCCACAGACGGCAGATTTTACGCTATCGGCTCGCGATACTCCTACTACTCAGGCGAATACGAGTTCAATTATATCATAATAGACCCGGCCGAGGCCATGGCCTCCCGTGGCCACAACGGAGTTTCTACCCAATGGCCCGGCACAGTGGTCTCCGACATCAAAGCCATGGAGATGCCATACAGCATATACGTAAATCCCTATACCGGATACATTTACGCCACAGATGCCGGGTCGTTCGCAGACTCGGGAACTCTGCTGCAATGGTCTCCGCAGGGAAAACTCATCGGCAAGCACAAAACGTACATTAACCCCGGGCACCTGCTGGCGCTCCCGCCCGACGGCCACTTCGACGGCATTGATGATGTCATAGCCGACGAAAACAATACCGGCGACGGCATCACCTATAACCTGCAGGGCATACCCGTCTCCAATCCCGTTCCCGGACACATATATATCCGAAACGGCAAGAAATTCCGTCTCTGAATAGTCTTAAACTAACAACTAACCGATTTAACATGAAACATTTTCTTTTAACCCTACTGGCAATCTCCGGTGCAGTCACCGCACCGGCTGCCTCTGTCACCGTCACCATGAATACGGTGTCCAAAACTATGTCGCTCAAGGCAATAGCCACCGGCAATGATGTCGCAGTCGGCTCTCCCGACAGCAAAAACTCCTACACCTTCGATGCTCCCGCCGGCGAGTACCTGCTCACCGCTTTCGGCACCGACGGCAAAACCGTGAACGGCACTATCGCCCTCTCTGTGGCCGAGGACAGCGACAACACTTTCAGCGTGTTCACATGCACGGCGTATGCCACAAACCGCAACGAGGACAAGACCTACTGGACAACAGATGCCGGCGACTATTCCATCACCGCCACCGTCACCACCCGCGAGGGCAAAAAGCAGGACATAACTGTTGGCAAAAGCGTGACAGCCGGACGCCACACCTTCCTGGCGTTAAACGGTAACAGCTACCAGGTAGCACTCATCCCTTCCGAGGCGCACGGCGCCGAAGGCTATGTGCCCCTTTACAAGGGCGGTACTGTCACATTCAATGCCACTGTATCGGGCGCAATCCCCTTGTCCGACTCGTTTACAGTAACCGCGCCGAAAGACGCCTCTCTGCAGTTGGGCATGAAGTTCTCGCACTATGTGGATTTCTCAACAGTGGAACCCGAGAAAGTAACCGCCGACGGCGACAATCTGCTGTACACATATCGCCTGGCCGAGGGACAGGTATACAACTTCCGCACTTCCATGCCCGGAGCGCTGACTCTCGCCGGATACTTCACCATGAGCGCCGATGCCGCTAAACGCCCCGTCCTGTCATTTAACGCCGACGACTACAGCGCCATAAGCCCCAAATCCGTATTCCATGACGCCAAACACAACGGCGGATACGAAACCGGCGACATCTTTGTAAACGCCAACGAGAAAGGCTGGCTGAGAATGTCCACCGGCCAGTCCTTCAAGGCTCACGCAATGCGCACCTGGCAGCTCACGGATTCGCCCACCAACAACTATTTCATTGAGCCCGACTTCCACTATACCGTTATCGGCACGGACGGCAAGCCCTCCGACGTGCTCGCTGTAAGTCAAAACAACGGCTCGGCATGGGCCGAAATCACAGCCCTACGCAGCGGAACAGCAATTGTTTTGGTGACTTACGACGCCATAAACCTCAACTACTACACCTCGGCAGGTGTCAAGAAAGCCTTTGTCGGCGGCGAGAACTGGAGCGCCATCTGGCCCGAAAACACCGCCGCTTATGTCGTTACGGTTGACGCGCCGGAGTGCCTCGCAACCCCCGAAATGGTCATAAACGAGGAATACAACAAGGGTGCCCTCAAAAACGCCGGAATGTATGTTGATGCCGAGCACGACGTCTTCTACTTCCTTGATTCTGAGGATGGTTATCCCTACACTTTCTCGGCCGAGGGTGCCAAATCAGTCACCGTGGCATATCCCGTCATCGGCGAGAACTCCGCCACTTATAACGGCTTCGGCAGCGAGGGCGTTACGGATAACGGCGACGGAACTTTCACCGTCCTGCTCAGACAGGGCCGACAGATTGTCAGCATCGCTGACGCAAACGGCAACGCCGCCTATCAGGTGCTCACCGCAAAAGCTTGCCACCGCGAGATTACGAACGAGACAAAACCCGGCAGCACAATCTTCAGACCGGGCGACAAGGTCAAAATCCAGTATTCGGGTCTGCATCACCCCGCCAACAAACTGGCCGGAATATACAACATGTCGGCATACGTTACCTATAACGGAACCCCCAACGGCACCTCGCTGATTCTCGGCTCCAACCAGTACACTTTCGGCTCCGCACCGGCTGCACAGGCCGTCTCGCTGACCATCCCCGAAGACTATGACGCCAACGCCGAACCGGAAATGAAACTCACCGAAGGCGTGATTCAGGTAAAAGGCTTTGGCGACCCCATCGGAAACCATCGTTTCATTGACCCCGTGGCCGGACGCGCCCCCAACTTCACCGCCGTAGCGCACAACACCTATTTCGGAGCAATCCCCGACGTAACCATCCATGTTTCAGGCGATTCCGATGCCATAGGCGACATCGCCGCCGACAGTACCGACGCCACTCCCGCCGTTTATTACAACCTGCAGGGCATAGCCTCGCACACACCCTGGAACGGCCTCAACATCGTACGCATGTCCGACGGCACCACCCGCAAAATCCACGTAAAATAACCAACCGATACTTTCCCTATCACGGGGTTGCGCTACCGAACTGGCGCAACCCCATTTTTTATACTTTAAATTGTACTTGGCAACATTTTATTTATTACCTTTGCAAAAAACTTAAAAGCACGTCATGACTCTTAAATCTATTGCTCTCGGCGTGATGGCGGCTCTGGCTCTGACCGCCTCTGTGCCGGCATTGGCCGCCGATGAACCCGCCACCCCTAAAAAATATGTGGATGCCCGCCAGCTGCGCATCATTAACAAAGCCGACTATTCCGGTGGCCCCACCGAGCGCGTTTACTCCCGCCTGCCCCTGTGGATGAAGGACAGCATCGCCTCAGGTCGCAACCTCTGGGACCGCCAGCAGTGCTCGGCGGGCATCGGCATCCGCTTCGCCACAAACTCAAAAAGCATTGGCGTTAAATACGAGCTGTTCTGGGACACCCACATGATTCACATGGCCGATACCGGGCTGAAAGGCACCGACTTATACATCTTTGAGGGCGATTCCACATGGAGACACGTCAACACCAACAGGCCGTATGTCAAGAAAGACTCCCTCGGCAACAAGACCAAGCGCGTGGAGAGCACCTACGTGGAGCGCCTCGACGGCAAAATGCACGAATACATGATTTATCTGCCGCTATACGACGGCGTCCTGGACGAGTTTTTCGTCAGCGTGGATTCCGGCGCAGTCATCACCCCGGGCCGCCTGGACCTTATTGACAAAAACAAACGCATCGTAGCTTACGGAACGTCCATCCTGCAGGGCGGTTGCGCATCGCGCACCGGCATGGCGGCGAGCAACATCATCGGACGCGAGCTTAATGCCGAAGTAATAAACCTCGCTTTTTCGGGCGAAGGCAAGATGGACACTTACATGGCTCGCGCACTGGCGCAGATTCCCGATGTCGACATCTTCCTGCTGGACCCCGTGCCCAACTGCACCGAGAAAATGTGCGACACTCTAACGTACAACTTCGTGAAAATCCTCCGCGAAGCGCGCCCGGATGTGCCGATTGTTATGCTCGAAGGCCCCATTTATCCCTACGCGCGATACGATTCGATGTTCCACAACTATCTCCCCGCTAAAAACGCCGCTTTCCGCAAAAATTACGATAAACTGAAGGCCGAAAATCCCCACAATCTCTACTATGTGACAAGCGACGGTCTGGACGGCGTAGAGGACGACGGCACCGTTGACGGCATCCACCTCACCGACCTCGGCTTCAGGCACTATGCCGACAAAATGATTCCCATTCTCGGCGGAATTCTATACAGTAAAGACAAAAAATAATGACTGCACGGGAGTTTGAGAAAGCGGTGGCCAACGCCATCGCCGACGGTGCACTGTTGCGCGACGACGGCTCGCCCGTCATCGTCGCCTTGAGCGGCGGTGCCGACTCCGTAGCCCTTCTCGCTGTCCTCAACTCCCTGGGCTACAACACCGAAGCCGCCCACTGCAACTTCCACCTCCGCGGTGCCGAAAGCATGCGCGACATGGACCACGCCGCAAGCATCGCCGACCGCCTGGGTGTGAACATCCTAATCAAGGACTTCAACGTATCACAACGCATGCAGGCCACCGGCGAAAGCATGGAGATGGCCGCACGAGCCCTGCGCTATGAGTGGTTCGAGGTCCTGTTGGAAAAAGAACATGCCCAGGCCATCGCCGTCGGGCACCACCGCGAGGACCAGGCCGAGACGTTTCTGCTGAATGCCCTGCGCGGCTCGGGGATAGCCGGACTCGCAGCCATGGCGCCGCGAAACGGATATGTGGTACGCCCTATGCTGGGCCTTACACGGCGCGACATCGAGGAGTATCTGCACTGCCGTGGACTCGGTTATATTGTTGACTCAAGCAATGCCGACAACTCCTTCCGCCGCAACAGCCTGCGCAACCGCGTTATTCCCGAAATGGACCGGCACTTCCCCGACGCGGCGGGACGCCTCGCCGACACGGCCGCGCACGTCCGCGACAACCTCGCGTTCTATAATTACGCCGTGAAGCGCATTGCCCCGGATTTCTTCAACCGCGACTCCAATTCCATAGACATCAACGCATTAGCATCGGCAATGCCGCCCGAGGCCGCCCGCCTACTGCTGTTCGAGATGCTGCGCCGGTACGGATTCAACATGACTCATGTCGCGAATATAATGTCCGCCGAATCAGGTACTTTCGTGTCCGGAGACACTCTTGCCGAGCTGTCACGGGGCACGCTGTCGCTTCGCGCGAACAACATATTGACCGAACCGGACGTGACAGAAGTGAGCTTGCGACGCGACATTGCCGAGCCGCTACGCATCGCCGTAAGCGAGTTGCCTGTTATGGCCTTCGCTCCCGCCGGCTCTCCCGCTGAGGCTTACTTCGATGCCGAAATCCTCAACGGCGGCCACACTTTTCAGCTCAGGCACCCGCGGCGCGGCGACCGGATGCGCCCATTCGGCATGACTGGCTCGCGCCTCGTCAGCGACATTCTCAAGGAAGCACACATCTCGCCATTGCAGAAACGCGAGGCATGGCTGCTGACAATGGACAACGAAACTATCCTCTGGATTATAGGCATACGCGCGTCGGCGCACTATTCGCTCACGCCGGAAACACGCCGCTTTCTGCGCCTTACCGCGCTCTGAATCAGCATAATTCGCACAACAGCGTAGCCGATGTTGCATCGGTTACGCGCACACGGATGGTGTCGCCCACGCGGAAGTCGCCACGCGGAAAAACGCACATCTTGTTCTGCTGTGTGCGCCCTATCCACTGCGCCGCGCTGCGCTTGCTCACACCCTCCACAAGCACCTCGAACTCCTTGCCGATGTCGGCACGGTTGGACTCGAGGCTCAGCGTTCCCTGCAGAGCTATCATGCGGTTCAGGCGCTCTATCTTCACCTCCTCCGGGATATTGTCGGGCATGACTTTCGACGCCAGGGTACCGGGGCGCTCGCTGTACTTGAACATAAACGCCGCGTCAAAGCCTACTTCGCGCATCAGCGACAGTGTCTCCTGGAAATCCTCCTCGGTCTCGCCGTGGAAGCCGGTAAACATATCCGTGGTGATGGCGCAGTCCGGCATCGCCGCGCGTATCGCCGCTATGCGCTCCAGATATTTCTCGCGCGTATACTTGCGGTTCATGGCCTTGAGGACGGAGTTGGACCCGCTCTGCACCGGCAGGTGGATATGCTTGCAGATGTTTGCATGCGAGGACATTACATCCAACAGGTCGTCGCTGAGGTCCTTGGGATGTGATGTCGTGAATCTCACCCTCAGCTCCGGCGCCGACTCGGCCACCATCGCCATAAGCCGCGGAAAATCAACGGTATTGCCTGCAGCGTCCGTATAGCAATAGGAATTCACGTTCTGCCCCAATAGCGTAACCTCCTTATAGCCGCGCGAGGCAAGGTCCCGCACCTCGGCAAGGATACTGTCCACTGGCCGAGAACGCTCGCGACCACGGGTATACGGAACTATACAATAGGTGCAGAAATTGTTGCAGCCGCGCATTATGGATACAAAACCGCCTACCGGCACCGGGCCGGCCGTGATGCGCGAGGGTATAATCTTCTCGTACGTCTCCGTAGTGCTCAGCTCCACATTTATCGCCGGCTGGCCCTGCTCGGCGGCCGCAAACAGCGCCGGAAGGTCAAGGTAGGCATCAGGGCCGCAGACCACGTCAACGCCGTGATTATCAATCAGATTGTCGCGAACACGCTCGGCCATACAGCCTATCACGCCGATAATCATGCGCGGACGGTCCTTGGGGCGACGGCGACGCTGCCCGCCCAGTTGCTCCAGGCGGTGGATTATCTTCTGCTCGGCATTGTCGCGGATCGAGCAGGTGTTCAGCAGCACGGCATCGGCATCATCGGCACTGTCGGTTACACGATAACCGGCCATCTCAAGAACGGCGGCTACTACCTCACTGTCGGCCACATTCATCTGGCAGCCGTAGGTCTCTATATATAATGTGCGCTCCGTGGCCGAAGCGTCTTCCCGGTTATTGCTCATAATTTTCTATCTACTTTACTGTGCCCGAGAGGGGCTACAGGGAAATTTTATCGTAAAAATTTGTGTGATTGCACACTAATTGGTAATTTTGCACAAAATTACGAAAAATCGAATAAAATCCAATCAAAATAATCAATTAATCCTAGCTATGGCATTTGATAAACTTACACCTGACGAGGCTGCGTCGATTATCGAAAACGGTGCGACACTCGGTCTGTCCGGTTTCACCGCCCCCGGCACCCCCAAAGGTATTACAGAAGGCGTTGCTGCAAAAGCAAAAAAAGAGCATGACGCCGGTCGCGAGTACAAGGTAAACATCTTTACCGGTGCCTCAACCAACAGACACGTAGACACAATCCTGTCAGAGTACAACGCTATCAACATGCGAGCCCCCTACCAGAACCTCCCCGGCAGCCGCGCACGCATCAACTCTCATGACATCCACTACAACGACCGTCACCTCTCCGAAATGTCACAGGAGACACGTTACGGTTTCTACGGCGACATTGACTTCGCCATCATCGAGGCCGCAGACATCACCGACGACGGCAAAATCCTCCTTGGCTGCGGCGTGGGCAACATCCCCACCTATGCAAAAATGGCTAAGAAGATTTTTGTGGAAATCAACCACAAACTGCCCAAATCGCTGATGGGTATGCACGACATCGCACTCCCCCTCGACCCCCCCTACCGTCGCGAAATCCCCATCTACCACGCAAACGACCGCATCGGTACACCCTACCTCCAGGTTGATCCCGCAAAAATCGTCGGAATCATTGACACCGACGAGTACGACGGCGTGAAAAGCTTCACCGCCGTTGACGAGACTTCCACAAAAATCGGTAACAACGTGGTATCTTTCCTCCTCCAAGAATACCGCGCCGGACGCCTCCCCAAAGAGTTCCTGCCCCTGCAGAGCGGTGTAGGTAATGTTGCGAACGCCGTGCTGTACGGCCTCGCCGAAGCTAAAGAGCTCCCCAACTTCATGATGTACACCGAGGTTATCCAGGACGCCGTCCTCGAGCTCATGAAACGCGGCAAATGCACTTTCGCTTCTACATGCTCTATGACCTTCTCGGACAAGACTGAAGAAGAACTCTTCAGCAACCTGGATTTCTTCCACGACAAAATCCTCATGCGTCCCGCAGAAATCTCTAACAACCCCGAGGTTATTCGCCGAATAGGCGTTATCGCAATGAACACAGCTCTGGAGGCCGACATCTTCGGCGGCGTTAACTCCTCGCACGTGCTCGGAACAAAGATGATGAACGGTATCGGTGGCTCAGGTGACTTTACCCGCAACGCATACCTCTCCATCTTCTCTTGCCCCTCTGTAACAAAAGGAGGCGTAATCTCGAACATCGTACCAATGGTTACTCACACCGACAGCTCAGAGCACTCTGTAGACGTTATCGTAACAGACCAGGGTATCGCTGACCTCCGCGGTCTCGACCCCGTACAGCGCGCCGAGCGCATCATCGAAAACTGCGCGCATCCAGACTACAAACCCCTGCTCCGCGACTACCTCAAGATGGGTATTAACGGCGTAGGCGGACAGACTCCCCACACTCTGCGTCACGCTTTCGCATTCCACAACGCATTCAACGAAACTGGCGACATGCGCAACGCAAACTTCTCCTGATAAATTCCATTTTTCATAATGTAATTCTATACTTGAGTTGCGGCATAGTAACTACGCCGCAACTCTCTTTTTTATAATCCTTTATTCAAGTTTAGTTAGTAACCGTATTGGATTATAAACGGGATAACAAATCGCATTCGCGATTTACCTCTGCGAACTCCTTAAAACTTCGCAATGTCCGCTTATTTTACATCTCACGGTGCTGAGATTTTGTCCTGAACAGGCAGCCTCAGCGTTCCTCTTTACCTCTCCATAAAAATTTCCTCTGCGTGAGTTTTACAAAACTCCCTCCCCGTAAAATCGCCAAAGCGATTTACCTCCACGAGCTCCTCAAAACAAACAAAAAATAATTTCCTCTGCGAGAATTTAACAACACTGTCTTTCCCTGAAAAAAGTTGACTCATAAAAATGCAAAAAAATGAGTGAACAAAAACAATTCTTTTACACTCCCTTAAAAGGGAAACCAGTAGATGAAGCCTTTGCAAAAGAGGTCATGATGCTTCACGAAGCAGGGTGGAGCAATGTCGCCATCGGCAAAAAAGTGGGTCGTCACAACAGCAATATCCAGAGATTACTAAAA
>SFNC01000048.1 GCA_004554255.1 Bacteroidales bacterium | reverse complement strand
GTGCGCTGATAGTACTCGATAGAACCGCTTACGAGGCCTTTTTTGAAGCTGAAGTCAACACCGGTGTTGATAGCGTCTGATTTCTCCCAGGTGATGTCTTTGTTACCCTTGTAGTAAAGAGTACCGTCTGACCAAACACCGTCACCACCGGTGATCTGATACTGGTCGGCGTATGCGATGTAGTTAGCACCGATACCATCGTTACCGTTCTGACCGTAAGAGAATTTGAGCTTCAGGATGTCGATGATGTCTGAGTAGGGCTGCAGGAAAGATTCCTTGGACATATCCCAACCGGCAGAAGCCGACCAGAATGTACCCCAGCGGTGGTTCTTGGCAAAGCGGGAAGAACCGTCGCGGCGAACAGAAGCAGTTGCGTAGTATTTACCGTCGTAGTCGTAACGGAGACGACCGAAGAAACCACGGTGTACGAGGCTTACCTCATTACCATATACATGGGGAGTATCGATGGTGTTGTCGAGGAAGGGCCATGAGGGGTTGTAGAGGTTAGCACCGGTACCGGTGAGGCTCTCAGCACGCAGCGAAGTATTCTCGAAACCGACCATGAGGCCGAAGTTGTTGTGCTGAGCAACAGTAAAGTCGTACTGAGCAAGGAGCTGCAGGTTGATGTTACGTGTGCGGGACTGACCCTGGTTTACAAAACCGCCGGCATCAACGAACTGGCCGTAAACACCGTTCTGGATTACGTGGTCGCGGGTGTTGTCCAGATAGTAACCGGCTTTACCGGTGAGAGAGAATCCCTTGAAGGGAGTGAGGATTGCATACCATTTTGCATCCAGAACGTCAGCGAGGATGTCGGTGGTGTCATAGTTAAGGCTACCGACAGCATTTGCCTGGTTCATGGTATTGCGGACATAACCGGTTTTGCCCCAGCCATAGTCGAAGTTATCACCATAGTCGTAGATGGGCTTGCCGTATGTGGAGTTGTAAGCGATACGTTTGGTGTCGGCCAGACGGATGTAGAAGGGATACATCGGAGACATCTGGTTTGCAAGACCGAAGGCGTTGCCCGAGCTACCACTGGCAGTCTGGTCATCGGGATATGCGCTGTTCTGGTAAGTATAAGAGATGCTTGTACCAATTTTCAGCCATGATTTGGCCTGATAGTCAACACTTGCGCGGGTTGAGAAACGGTTGTAGTGCGAGTTTTTGATGATACCCTCGTCACCCAGGTAAGAACCTGATACATAGTATTTCAGGCGCTCTGTACCACCGGTAACATTCATGTTGTATTCCTGACGCAGACCGTGGATAAATGTCTCTTTGGCCCAGTCATCGCCGAGGAAATAGTAGTTGCCGTCCACATAACCGGGAGTGGCGTTGGGGGTGAACTTGCCGTTGCGGCCTACAACATCCTGACCTTCGGGAACAGTCCAGGTCTGATAACCGATTGAGCTCCAGATGTTCTGGTTAGCGTATGCGTGGGGGTCCGGAGCTTTGGCAGCGCCGAGATAGTATTTAGCAGTATTTGTGAGGCCGGTGTAGAGAGTCTCTACATACTGGCGGGGATCTTCAATAACGTCGAAGTTGGGAAGTGCGCGTGAGTTGACACCCCACTTCATGTCGAAGGTAACTTTTGCCTGGCCTTCGCGACCGGATTTGGTTGTGATGAGGATTACACCGTTGGCACCGCGCGAACCATACAGAGCGGTGGAAGCAGCGTCCTTGAGGACAGTCATGCTCTCGATATCCTGTGTGGGGATAGCGGAGATGTCACCACCGTCGAAAGGCATACCGTCTACAACGTAGAGGGGGCTTGTGCTGGCGTTGATGGAGCCGACACCGCGGATACGGATAGTAGAACCGGTACCGGGCTGACCGTTAGAGCTAAAGGTCTGCACACCGGCGATCTTACCGCTAAGTGCGTTTGTTACGTTTGATACCTGCACGTTTTCGAGCTGGGCGGCGTTAACAACGCCGGCAGATCCGGTGTAGGCGCCCTTGGTGGTAGTACCATAGGCGGTTACGATAACCGTGTTAAGGTTTTCTGCAGTGCTCGACAGATAAATCTTGAGCGGGCTGCCGGTGATTTTCACCGTCTTTGTTTGCATACCTACGTGCGAAACCTTGATAGTGCTAACATTGGCAGGAACCTGAATGGCAAACTTACCGTCCAAGTCCGTGCTCACGCCCATTGTGGCGTTGCCCGCGGTAACGCTGGCGCCGATGATGGGCTCTTCACTACCCTCTTCAAGCACAGTACCCGTCACTGTACGCGTCTGGGCCGACGCACACAAGGTGACTGTCAGAACTGTCACAAGTAATAGAAACAGCTTTTTCATACTAAAAACAATTAAACAATATTAATTAAAAGGATTGATTTTCAATCAGTTAATGTTATAAAATGCAACTTAAAGGGTATAAAACACCCTATAAGAGTCGCTTTTCAATTTACAAAGATAAACACTTTTGTCGAAAAAATAACAAAAAAATTGAAAAAATTATGCTTTAAAACATATTTTTGAGACAATTTATGGCGTTTAAATGTTAAAATGAATAACAAAAATACATGTTACAGAGCAAAAACATTGGATTACCCCGACAAATAATCATATATAAGTGAAAATACGGGGATTAGAAGTAACTTTTTGCCAAAAATGCATTTTTTTGAAAAAAAATCCGCAGGAAGCATTTTTGCTCCCTGCCCGCCTGACGGCAGACGGCATCCGCCCCTCGCGCGCGCGAACATTATTATATTATATATAGGGAGGGAGG
The DNA here is from genome assembly GCA_004554255.1 of Bacteroidales bacterium. Lineage (GTDB taxonomy): Bacteria > Bacteroidota > Bacteroidia > Bacteroidales > Muribaculaceae > CAG-873. The sequence continues at coordinate 11,983 of SFNC01000048.1, read as the reverse complement.
AGGGCAAAAGTTTTTATGGCGGGGAGGCTGTTTTGTCGCAGAAATTTCGTAAATTTGTATCACTTTTCACCGAAAACCAGCGGTGACATTTGTACTATGATAGAATTTACCCTTAACTTTCAGACTATCACCATATTATTACTGTCAGTGATGGCATTGTCGGCCATTCTGGTCTTTCCCGTGTACCTGCGCCGCATCCGCCGGGTTTCTCGCTATGCCGCCGCGCATGCCTCGGACTTTGACGGCGTGGAGATCGCCGCACCGGAGCCGGAGGGAGAGACGGGCACGGTAAACTTAGGCTTTGCGATAGAGAATGAGCCGAGCATAGAGGCTGCCGCCGCAGCGGGTCCTGCATCCGTCGTGGTCTACGCCCAGGATGAGGCCGAATGCCTGGCTCGGCTGTTGCCGCAGCTGTTAGGGCAGCAGTACGAGCCCGGTTTTGAGGTGATAGTGGTGAACGAGGGAGGTTCGGAGGCCACCGCCGATGTGGTTTCGGCAATGGCAACACGCCACAAGAATCTGTATCTGACGTACACGCCTGACGGAGCCAGAAGCCTGAGCCGCAAGAAGTTGGCTCTGATGTTAGGCATAAAGGCCGCGCAGCACCGCGTGGTGGTGCACACCATGGCAACGGCGCAGATAGACTCGCCGCTGTGGCTCGCCGCCATCATGCGTAATTTTGCCGACGGCAGCACTGAGGTGGTTCTTGGCAACGCTATGCCCGAGAATACCGACCGCGGGCTGGGCAGCCGCCGCCGCACTTTCGACTGGGCAGCAGACGCAACAAACTGGCTGACAAGTGCTTTGGGCGGACATCCCTATCGCGGCACGGAGTACAATATCGCTTATACGCGCGACCTGTTTTTCCGTAACAAGGGGTTTTCGCGCTCGCTGAACATGCGCTATGGCGACGATGATATTTTCGTGAGCGAGATTGCCAACGGCGCCAATACTGTTGTGGAGCTTAGCCCTGAGAGCCTGGTGCGCATCAGCTTCCGCAACCACAAGGGCGGATGCCGCGAAATGGCTATGCGCCACGAGTTTACAGGCCGTTATATCAGCAAGGCTTCGCGACGGCTCATGGCCTTGGGCGGATGGCTGCTGTGGATTATGACGGGATGCGGCGTGGCCGCAGGTGTTCTGTCGTTCCCGAATGCCATTCCGGCGATCGCCGCTTTTGTGGTGATAGTGAGCATGTTATGGATATGCTCGCACACGTGGAGCAAGGAGATCCAGCGCCTGGGCGGCAAAAAGCTGGCGCTGTCGCTGCCATGGCTGATCATGATGCTCCCGCTTCGCAATCTGGCGCTGAAAATCCGCGCGCGGCTTCATAAGCACAAATATTATAGCTGGTGCTAAGAGGGAGGGTAATGTCGGTGCGCTTACAGTGAGAATTCGGCAGTGAATGAGATGCCGGCCATCTGCGACGGGATGGGCGGCGTGACCTTTGTGACGGTTACGGAGCCGCGCGTGATGGCGGGGAATTTCTCCGTGAGGTCGGCGATAATGCGCCCTACGACATTCTCCAGAAGCCGCGAGGGCTTTTCCATGGCGGCGTTTATCACCGACACGGCCTCGGCATAATTCAGCGCACACGATATATCGTCCTCACTCATAGCCTTTTGGGAGTCGTAATACAATACGGCATCCACCAAAAAGTCGTTGCCGACGACGCGTTCCACCGGGAACACGCCGTGCCGGGCAAAGACTTTCAGTGCTTTTATGGTGATATAAGTATTTGTAGTCATAGCTGCTTATCTGCGATGACGGCGTTTTTTGCCGGGGCGGTTGCGGGTATCGCGGGGGTCTATAGCCTTGGATGGCAATGGTTTGGCGGTCTTACCATTTACGGAGAAGTCCAGCATTTTCTTGTCTATGTCGGCGCGCGCCACGGTAACCTTGATGGGGTCGCCGAGACGATAGCGCGTGTTGGTGCGACGACCCACGAGGCAGTAGTTGCGCTCGTCAAAGTCGTAATAATCGTCGGCAAGGTCACGCATAGGCACCAGTCCCTCGCATTTATTGTCGTCAAGCTCCACATACAGGCCCCATTCCGTGACGCCGGAGATAATGCCCCGGAAAGTTTCGCCCAGGTGGTCGGCCATGTACTCCACCTGCTTGTATTTTATGGAGGCGCGCTCGGCATTTGCCGCAAGTTGCTCCATATCAGACGAGTGCTTGCACTGTTCCTCAAGTTTTTCCACGTTCACGCTGCGTCCGCCGGCGAGGTATCTGTCCAGCAGACGGTGCACCATCATGTCCGGATAACGGCGTATTGGCGATGTGAAGTGGGTGTAGAAGTCGAATCCGAGGCCGTAGTGCCCGATATTTTCGGTGGTGTATATGGCCTTTGCCATGCACCGCAGGGCAAGTGTGCTGATGAGGTTCTCCTCGCCGGTGCCTTTCACATCCTGCAGGAGCTTGTTCAGCGACTTGTTCACCTCAGCGGGAGTGCCGGTGGCGCGGAGCTTGAAACCGAATACGCGTGCCAGAGCCGCCAGGTCGGTAAGTCTCTGCTGGTCAGGCTGATCGTGCACACGATAAACGAATGCCTTGGCCTTCTTGCGCTTGGGCACCACGCCAATGGCACGTGCCACGGTCTTGTTGGCGAGCAGCATGAACTCCTCGATGAGCTTGTTGGCGTCCTTGCTCTCCTTGAAGTACACCTCGGTGGGGTGTCCTTTTTCGTCAATGTTGAATCGCACCTCCACACGGTCGAAGTCTATCGAACCGTTGTCGTATCTTGCGGCACGGAGCGTTTTTGCGAGCGAGTCGAGAGCGAGGATTTCATCCTTATAGTCGCCTTTTCCGGTTTCAATTACCTCCTGGGCCTCCTCGTAGGTGAAGCGGCGGTCTGAGTTGATGACCGTACGTGCGATTTCAGAGTTTACAACCTTCGCATCCGGCGTCATTTCAAAGATTACAGAGAATGTCAGCTTGTCCTCGTGGGGATTCAGCGAGCAGATTCCGTTGGACAGGTGCTCGGGCAACATGGGGATTGTACGGTCCACTAAGTATACGGACGTGGCGCGCTCGCGTGCCTCACGGTCGATAATTGAATCGGGATGCACGTAGTGGGTAACATCGGCGATGTGCACGCCCACGCGGTAGTTTCCGTTAGGCAACTTGCTGATTGACAATGCGTCATCGAAGTCCTTTGCATCTTTGGGGTCAATTGTGAAGGTCGTCTCGCCACGCATGTCGCGGCGCGCGGCCACTACCTCGTCGGTGATTCCGGCGTCAATCTTCAGCGCCGCTTTCTCCACCGATGCAGGGTATTTGTAAGGCAGGCCGAATTCGGCCAAAATGGCGTGCATTTCAGCGGTGTTATCGCCCGTTTTGCCCAGTATATCAACCACTTCGCCCTTGGGTATGTTCTGGTCTACGGGCCACGATGTGATGCGAACTATCGCCTTGTCGCCGGCCTTGGCACCCTTAGTCTTGGAGCGCGGGATGATAATGTCGCTGGCAAGGAATTTTGAGTCGGTGTGGAGCATTGTCACATTGTGATCTATGACAATTCTGCCGATAAACACCTGATCCTTAGGCTCTATGATTTCTGTCACAACAGCCTCAGGCTCAACGCCTTTGCGGTGTGCGGCTATGGCGATGCGCACACGGTCGCCGTTCAGGGCGTGCATGGAATTGCGCTCCGCCACGAAAACCGATTCGCCGTCCTCGTCAGTGATTACCGAGTTCTTGCCGTTAGAGCGGCGGACGAACGTTCCGGTTGTGGACGTAGTGCGCACAGGCATTTTGAATTTTCCGGGAGCGACCTCTATCAGCTCTCCGTCAAAAGCCAGTTCGGCCAGGAACAGAGCGATGCTACGCATGGCTGCGGGCGTCGTAAGACCCAGAGCCTCAGCTATATTGCGGTAATTGAACGTGCCGGCTTCGGGTTGTGTTATATATTGCATAACCGCATCATGGAGCTTAACTGTGGTAAGCTTAGTGCGTGCTTTCTTTGATTTTTGTGTCATGTCAGTTATATGATTGGGATGATAGCCCGAAACATAAAATAATCAGTATCGGGCATTTATATAATAACACACCAGGGCGCGGATAGGTTTAATCCGGCGCCATGGTGCTTCGAAAAAGTGTATCTCGCGCGCCTGTCGTCAGGCGTCGATGTTGGCGTAGTTAGCGTTTGCCTCGATGAAATCGCGGCGGGGAGCCACGTCTTCGCCCATGAGCATAGAGAAAATGCGGTCGGCCTCGGCTGCATCGTTGATCTGCACCTGCTTGAGCATGCGGTGGCCGGGGGCCATCGTGGTCTCGCGCAGCTCCTTGGCGCTCATCTCACCAAGACCTTTGTAACGCTGGATGGTGATTTTCTCGCCGAAACGCTCCTTGAACTGCTGCACCTGGCGGTCGTTCCAGCAGTATTCCTCGTTTTTGCCCATCTTGCACTTGTACAACGGGGGCGTGGCGAGGTAGAGATAGCCGTTTTCGATGATGGGGCGCATGCGGCGGAAGAAGAATGTCATGAGCAGCGTGGCGATGTGAGCACCGTCCACATCGGCATCGGTCATGATTATAATCTTGTGGTAGGCGAGTTTGGAGACATTAGCGACCTTCTGGTCCTCCTCGGTTCCGATGGTTACACGCAATGCGCGGTACATATTGGTAATCTCCTCATTGTCAAAGATTTTGTGCTCCATGGCCTTTTCCACATTCAGGATTTTACCACGCAGCGGGAGGATGGCCTGATAGCGGCGGTCGCGTGCATCCAGGGCTGTTCCGCCTGCCGAGTCACCCTCGACGATGAAAATCTCGCAGTCTTCGGCGGTACGCGAAGTGCAGTCGGAGAGTTTTCCGGGCAGACCGCCGCCGCTCATCGGCGACTTGCGCTGCACTTTCTGGCGCGCGTTGTACGCTGCCTGACGTGCCTGGGCGGCAAGAACCACCTTGCTCACGATGGTCTGCGCCTCGCGGGGATGCTCCTCCAGATAATTGGCAAGAGTCTCAGACACAGCAGCCTGCACTGCGCCGGCAACCTCGCTATTGCCAAGCTTGGTCTTGGTCTGACCCTCGAACTGCGGCTCCAGCACTTTCACTGAGATAACCGCTGTGAGGCCCTCGCGGAAGTCGTCGCCGGAAATCTCCACCTTTGCATTTTTCAGCAGGTTGTTGCTCTCGGCGTATTTCTTCAGCGTGGATGTCAGTCCGCGGCGGAAGCCGGTGAGGTGCGTTCCGCCCTCTATTGTGTTGATGTTATTGACGTAAGAGTAGATATTCTCGTTGAAGGACGAGTTGTAAGTCAGCGCCACCTCGATGGGCACACCGTTGCGCTCGGTGCGCAGGTCTATCACGTCGCCGATGAGACTATCCTTGTTGGAGTCTATGTACTGCACGAATTCGCGCAGACCCTCGGCGCTGTAGAATTTATCGGAGCGGGGATTGCCCTCGGCGTCAAGATTGCGCTTGTCTGTAAGCGAGAGGCTTATGCCGGCATTCAGGAACGCCAGGTCGCGCAGACGCTTTGCCAGAGTGTCATAATCGTATTCGGTAACCGAGAAGATGCTGCCGTCCGGCTTGAAGGTGATGGTGGTGCCTGTCACCTCGGACTCTCCCACAACCTGCAGGCCGGTGGTAGGCTTACCACAGGAATATTCCTGCATGTATACCTTGCCCTCGCGGCGAACCTCGGCGCGCAGATAGGTAGACAGCGCATTTACGCACGAAACGCCCACGCCGTGCAGACCGCCGGACACCTTGTACGAGCCTTTGTCGAACTTACCGCCGGCATGGAGCACCGTCAGCACCACCTCCAGCGCGCTCTTGTGCTCTTTCTCGTGCATATCCACAGGGATACCGCGGCCATTATCAACAACGGTTATGGAATTGTCCTCGTTTATCATCACTTCTATATGTGATGCAAAACCGGCAAGGGCCTCGTCGATAGAGTTGTCCACAACCTCGTAAACGAGATGGTGCAGACCCTTGGCCGAGGTGTCGCCGATGTACATTGACGGACGTTTGCGCACGGCCTCAAGGCCTTCCAGAACCTGAATATTGCTGGCACTATACTGTTCAGCCTCCGCTCCGGAGGCGTTATGTTGAATTTCTTCTGACATGGGATATTACGAAAAATGTGAGTGTTGAAAAGATTCGCCAAGGCCGTACACAGAGAAGAGTTTTGGCCTGTTTGCGTGTACAAAGGTAGTAATTTTTCGGCAAACGGCAAAATATTATACATAAATTAATGTACGCGCACGTGCGTACGCGCGTACATAGAACTAAATTTAGACCCCGTTCCCAAATATTTGCGCTATTATTTGAATATGTCCTCGCCAATAGCAAAACTTTCCACGCCGCCTTTGCCGTTGTCCACAACGAAAAGAGCACTCACGCCGTGCTGAATCTCAACCAGTTTAGTGGCCTCCGAGATGCTCATCGCCATGCAGGCCGTGGCCATAGCGTCGGCCGTAGTGCACGTAGGAGCCACCACTGTGACGGAAAGCGTAGACGAGGCCACCGGATATCCCGTTATCGGCGAAATCGTGTGCCATACACGGCGACCGTCCGGCAGCTCACGCAAATTGCGGTAATTGCCCGATGTAGCGACCGAACAGTCCGTCAGCTCCACCACCATCAGCTTTTTATGGCCGGTCTGACCGGACTCCACAGGGTCGTCGATCTGCAGATGCCACTTCTCGCCTCGGCCATTCAGGCCGCGGACGCGCACCTCGCCGCCGACCTCCACCATATAGTCGTTGCAGCCGTTGCGCTCCAGCATTTCCGCCACGGCATCCACGCCGTAGCCCTTGGCGATAGCCCCGAAATCGAACTGCGTTCGCGGATTTTTGCGCACCAGGCGGCCATGGGCGTCTATGCAGCAATCATCCATACCCACGCGCTGCCGCACATATTCAACCATCGCCGAGTCGGGAGCCTCCGCACGCGCACTGTCGGACCCGAAGCCCCACAGCTCCACAAGCGGACACACGGTGGGGTCGAACGCACCTTTACTGATGGCACACATACGCTTGCTGCGGATAAACAGCTCGGCAAACTCACGGCCTACCGAATCCGTCTCTCCCGAATTTATCTTGCTGATATTGCTTTCTTTATTAAAAATACTCACCCCGTCGTCAATGCGCTGCATTTCAGCGACAATAGAGTCGGTAAGTTCTTTTTCGGCCTTGTATTTTATATGGTATCCAGTACCCCACACAGCACCGTTAGCACTACGCCATTCCGCCTCCCCGCTGCACGATGTTAAAAAAAACATCATGCCTCCGAACAATACGAATATGTAATTTGTTATCTTCATAAATTCTTTGGTTATAGCAGTTTCGGGGGACTCTTGAACCTCATTTTAGGGTCGTACGGATCTGTCGGTGCTAAACACTGCAAAGTTACAATTTTATCACAAATGATTTACAAATTAAACGAAAAACTTTTCAACATTTTGTCAAATTTATTACTTTTCATTTTGTAATCTGCGATATTATTTTTACCTTTGCGATGCCCTATAACATACAACACTAACCTTGTGCTGATTTATTAACACTTTTATTACCTTTTTGACATGACATCGTTTGTTTTTCTTGCCGACGGCTTTGAGGAGATAGAAGCCCTGACCGTAGTAGACGTTATGCGCCGTGCCGGAATGGCAGTGCGCACAGTATCAATCACCGACAATAAACAGGTGCACGGAGCACACGGAGTTATAGTGGAGACCGACATGACTTTCAAGACCGCAGACTTCAGCGACGCCGAATGGCTGATATGCCCCGGCGGGATGCCCGGTGCCGAGAATCTGCATAAATTCGATGCCCTGAACGACCTGCTGAAGGTGCACAGCATGCACCCCGGAAAAGTCGCCGCCATCTGCGCCGCCCCCGCCGTGGTCCTGGCTCCCTTAGGCCTCCTGCGCGACATCACCGCCACTTGCTACCCCGGCTTTGACGGCCAGCTCACCGCCGGCGGCGCCGAATACGTGAACGAGCGCGTGGTGGTACACGAAAATGTAATCACCGCAAACGGGCCCTCGTCATCCCTGTTATTCGCCCTGGCAATCGTAGCATCATCGCTGGGCGAAGGCGCCGCACGCGACATCGCCGAAGGCATGCTCCTTTACTCCGGAAACACTCCCTACTACTTCTAAGACCCCGTTCCCCAATATTTGTTAACGCAGGGGTCTAAGCATATAACAATAACGCAAAAAGACAGCCGCCGAAAACTCCCGACGGCTGTCTTTTTGCCGTAACAGCGCTGCCTATTTTGCAAATCTCGCGGATTTGAATTACCTTTGCAGTGGAAAATCATGGGACGATACTTAGCAATTGACTTCGGACGCAAACGTTGCGGCATTGCCGTGACAGACCCGTTGCGCATCGCCGCAAACCCGCTTGAGACAATCCCCACCGCAACCCTCACGGAATACATCAAAAAATACATCGCCGCAAACGATGTAGAGCGCGTTGTGGTAGGGCTGCCTAAACAGCTTAACGGCGAGGAGTCCGAAAGCATGCGCTACCTGCGGCCGGCCATAAACCGCCTAACTCGCGAGATTGCCCCCGTGCCGGTGGTGTTCTTTGACGAGCGCTTCACGTCCGTCCTCGCACATCGCGCAATGATAGACGGAGGCATGCACAAGATGGCCCGGCGCGACAAAAGTGTCGTGGACCGCATCTCCGCGGCAATCATCCTCAACGACTATCTGTCCAGTTCCAACATCTGACAAATCCCGGCGGCACACTCCCGCCAACAACACATAACACTAATAATCAAACGCTTATGAAACTCCCCATATACCTGTACGGCCATCCGGTGCTCCGCAAAGTCTCCGAGCCGATAACCGCTGTAGACGACCAGCTTAAGTCCCTGCTGGAGAACATGTTCGAGACAATGTACAACTCTGACGGAATAGGCCTGGCCGCGCCTCAGATAGGCATCAACAAACGCATCGTAGTCATTGACGGCTCGGTACTCGCCGAGGATTTCCCCGAGTGCGCCGACTCTAAAATGGCCATCCTGAACCCGGAAATCGAGATTCTGGACGGCGAAGAAGTGTCGCGCGGAGAGGGATGCCTCAGCCTCCCCGGCATAGCCGAGGACGTGAAACGCGTAGAGCACCTGCGTCTGCGCTGGCAGGACGAAAACCTGGAGCACCACGAGCGCGAGTTTTCAGGCTTTATGGCCCGAATAATCCAGCACGAGTGCGACCACCTGGATGGCAAGGTGTTCATTGACCACATCTCCGCCGCAAGAAAACTGTTTATCAAGCGCAAACTCAGCAATATCGTCGAAGGCAAAACCCGAGTGGAATACCCGGCGAAATACGCGCCCCGCAGATAATCCCCCCCAGATAACCTCATTTACAACAAGATATACAATATGGCAGACGACAAAAAAGTCATCTTCTCAATGGTAGGCGTAACCAAAACCTACCCACCCCAGAAAACAGTCCTTAAAAACATCTATCTCAGCTTTTTCTATGGTGCCAAAATCGGCATCATCGGTCTTAACGGCTCCGGTAAGTCAACCCTGCTCAAGATTATCGCCGGCCTTGACAAGAGCTATCAGGGACAGGTGGTATTCTCGCCCGGATACTCCGTGGGATACCTGGAGCAGGAGCCCAAGCTGGATCCCGAAAAGACTGTGATAGAGGTAGTTCGCGAGGGCGTGCAGCCCATCATGGACATGCTCGCGGAGTTCGACAAGGTCAATGAGGCCTTTGCCGACCCCGACGCGGATTTCGACGCCCTGCTGGCGCGTCAGGCCGAGCTCCAGGACAAACTGGACGCCGCCGACGCATGGAACATAGACTCCAAGCTGGAGCGCGCAATGGACGCCCTGCAGTGCCCGCCTGACGACCAGAAGGTCGACACCCTCTCCGGTGGCGAGCGCCGCCGCGTGGCATTATGCCGCCTACTCCTGCAACAGCCTGATATCCTGCTGCTTGACGAGCCCACCAACCACCTTGACGCCGAGTCTATAGACTGGCTGGAGCAGCACCTGCACCAGTATCCAGGCACCGTTATCGCCATCACTCACGACAGATACTTCCTGGACCACGTGGCCGGATGGATTCTGGAGCTGGACCGCGGCGAGGGCATTCCCTGGAAAGGAAATTATTCCTCATGGCTTGAGCAGAAGACCAACCGCATGGCCCAGGAGGAGAAACAGGCATCCAAACGCCGCAAAACCCTGGAGCGCGAGCTGGAATGGGTGCGCATGGCGCCTAAGGCAAGACAGGCCAAGGGTAAGGCGCGCCTCAACAGCTACGACAAGCTGCTGAACGAGGACCAGAAGCAGAAAGAGGAACGTCTGGAAATCTTCATCCCCAACGGACCGCGCCTGGGCAACAAGGTCATCGAGGCCAAGGGCCTGGCCAAAGCCTTCGGCAACAAGAAGCTGTTCGACGGCCTGGACTTCGTCCTCCCGCCCAACGGTATCGTCGGCGTAATCGGCCCCAACGGCGCCGGAAAGACCACGCTGTTCCGCCTCATCATGGGACAGGAGACCCCTGATGCCGGCACCTTTGACGTGGGCGAGACAGTAAAAATCGCCTATGTGGACCAGCGCCACCACGACCTTGACCCCGAAAAGAGCGTCTACGACGTTATTTCCGGCGGCGTTGACTCGTTCCGCATGGGCGGCCGCGATGTTAACGCACGCGCATACCTCTCCAAATTCAACTTTACCGGCGCCGACCAGGAAAAGAAAATCGGAGTGCTCTCCGGCGGCGAGCGGAACCGCCTGCACCTGGCCATGGCCCTTAAGGAAGAGGGCAATGTAATCTTGCTTGACGAGCCCACCAACGACATTGACGTTAACACACTCCGCGCACTTGAGGAAGGCCTTGACGATTTTGCCGGTTGCGCCGTTGTGGTAAGCCACGACCGCTGGTTCCTGGACCGCATCGCCACCCATATCCTCAGCTTTGAAGGCGACGGAAAAGTTGTGTTCTACGAGGGCTCATACTCTGATTACGAGGCCTTTAAGATTGCGCACAACGACGGCAAACCCCTGCCCCGCCGCCGCTACCGCAAGCTGATGGAATAATCCCGCACTGCGCCCCGTAATGGAACTTCGCCGTCAGTCACTCACACGATACATCGTACCTCTGCGCGAGGGCGGCTCTCTGCCCGCCCTCGCCGAGGCCGACGAGCTATGTGGTGAAATTCCGCGGCGCCATACTCAACTCCACCTTCGACCGCCTGATGCGCAATCTGGTGCTGTAACACAATCATACATAAAGCAAACAAGGCCGTATCCATAATGGACACGGCCTTATTCTATTTAAAACTACATTATGTTATCTGCCTAAAGCCTTGTTGAGCTCTTCCTGAGCGGCTTTCTGAGCCTTTTCAAGCTCGGCCTGTGCTGCGCTCTGGGCTTTTTCAAGTTCTGCCTTAGCTGCTTCCTGAGCTGCGCCAAGTTCTGCTTCTGCAGCGGCGTTAGCGTCATCGAGAGCGTCGCCGGCGATTTCAGCGGGATCTTCTACCTCGGGAGCAACCTGCCCTTCAACCTCTTCTACATTTTCCTCTACAGCTACTGCGCTATCTGCGCCCTCGGCTTTCTCGCCGCCACCACATGAAACGAATCCTACAACAGCCAGAGAGGCAACAAAATAAAGTATTTTTTTCATAACATTATTTTTTAGAGAGGTTCAGTTTTTAATTGACCCCGTTGCGAGCAGAACCTCTTGCCGCAACCGACGGCCGGGTTATGACCTTTTTAGACATGGCCTAATCCCGCCCAAAGTTATGAATTAAATCCTTATTATCCAAATTTTTTTCCGGCAACCTGCAATAATCGTGCCCGGCCGGCGCTTAAACCGACAGATGCACACTCCCTTCGCCAAAAAATATTGCCACCCTGAGAGGTATCTCAGGACAGCAATATTTTTTCTACAGTTCTGCCGCTCGGGTTTAAGACCCCGTTCCCCAATATTTGTTAACGCAGGGGTCGCAGATTTCGGTCAGATTTAGTCTTGCAGGTGAAGGAGCATAGCGGGCTATGTGACTGA
>SFNC01000156.1 GCA_004554255.1 Bacteroidales bacterium | reverse complement strand
TGGTTCAGTCACATAGCCCGCTATGCTCCTTCACCTGCAAGACTAAATCTGACCGAAATCTGCGACCCCTGCGTTAACAAATATTGGGGAACGGGGTCTGAGGGTTGTCAGTCGGTTTTCGCGGATAGTATGGGGCGGTGCGCGGCACGAGCCGCGGCCTTGCGGTAGAGGATGGCCTGCTCGGCAGTGCTTGCAGAGAAATATGTCTTGCCGAAGATTTCGTAGATATAGTTCACGGCCATTGCGGACGGATGCTTAAGGTCGTCGGCATAGAAACGGTAGTCGCGCAAGTCGTCGCATACAATCTCGAACGCGGGGAAATAGTGGCCCCCTACCGCGTCTATGGCAAGGTGCAGTGTGGCCTTGGAGAGGTTGTTGCCGTGCAGGCCGTCGGCGACGTGGCGTATGGGCGACACTGTGAAGATTATCCGCTTGCCGGGCAACAGCGAGATTATCGCGGCCAGGGCGTCGGCAATCTCGGCTACAGAGAGACGGCGACGGGAGAATTCGTGTGCGGACAGCTTATGGCAGTTGCCGACGATGGCTCCGGTGGCCAGGTGAGTGAAAACATATGCTGTTCCCAACGTTATTGCTACTACAGAGGCGTGACTGACAGCATTGGCTACACTGTCCAGACGGCTGTTTATCAGCGACAGCAGCTCGTCGGCGTCGGCAGACTGGTACTGCGAAACGAAATCCAGGCAGTGCCACACGCCGTCGGGGGTCTGCACCAGGTCGTGCAGACAGTACCTCCTTCCGGAGACAGCGCGATTCACGAGGTTCGCGATAGCCACCGGGTTGTACATCACGCCCATGGGATTGGCCACGACATTGAAGCCATCGCGCATGAGCATGGCGGCGATGTTGTCGGTAAAACACGACCCGAGCATCACTATGCCGTCGCCGTGGGAGATGCGGAAGTCGGTTTGGGGTACGTCAACCTGCGTACGGAAGTTCATGTCAGTACATGTGATAGTCTATGGACAGCACCTGGAACTCGGTGCGCCTGTTTATCTGGTCGGCCTTCTCCTGCTGTTCCTCGGGTAGGGCGAGAATGTACTCCTCGGTGAGTATGTCGCCCTCCTTGAACTCGAGATACTGACGGGCCAGGCGCTTGGTGATGGTCTTGGGGCGGGATTCGCCGTAACCCTGGCTCTGCAGCCTGTCCGGGGCGATACCGACGCTGATGAGGTAGTCAATCACGGCCTTTGCACGGCGTGACGAGAGGCCGATATTGTACTCATCGGAACCGTGACGGTCTGTGTGCGAGGCCATCTCTATGGTTACGTTGGGGTTGTCGCGAAGCACATCTGCAAGCGAGTCCAGAGCTACCTTTGACTCGGGACGGAGCGTGGCACGGTCAAAGTCGTAGAAAATGTTCTCCACCACTACGGGCTTGGTTATGGAGGCGAGCAGGAAGTCTACGTTGTACTCGGCGTCCTCCTCGGCAATGTCGCTGGTGAACTCCTGCTTGGCGTTAAGGAAGCCCTTTGCACCGGCAAGCATCACATAGCTTACGCCGCGGTGCAGGGGGAATGAGAACGAGCCGTCCGGGCGCGCCACCTGCTTCTGGTTGCTGCCGTCGTTGCCGATGATGCGAATCACGGCATTGGGGATGGGCTCCTCGTCGCGGTCCAGCACCCATCCGGAGATGTTGATTTTCAGGTCGGGGAGTTCAAAGGAGTAGATGTGGTCGTATCCGCGGGCATCGCCACGGTTTGAGGTGAAGAAACCGTTTTCGCCGGGACCGAAAGTGATGCCGAAGTCATCTGCCGTGGAGTTTACGGGGCGTTCCATGTTGAACACCGACCAACCGCCTGAGGGTGTCATCTCGGCGCGGAACAGGTCAAGGCCGCCGTAACCGGGGTGACCGTCTGAGGCGAAGTAGAGTACCGAATCCGTGCGCATGTACGGGAAACAGTCGTCGCCGGGAGTGTTTATCCACTCTCCGAGGTTCTCCAGCGAGCCGGCCCGTTCCTTGAGGTTCACGCGCCAGATGTCCTTGCCGCCGTATCCGCCGGGCATGTCGGAGGTAAAGTACAGCCAGTTTCCGTCCGGAGATACCGCCGGATGGCCGTAGGACGAAATAGTGTCAGCCGTTATCTCGTACTTTACGGGCGCCGACCATTTGGCGTCGGAGCGTGTGGAGGTAAAAATCTCCACGCCCGTGTTGGCATTTAGCTCGCGGCGTGCTTTGGTGAGGTACATTGTCTGCCCGTCGGGAGTGAAAGAGATGATTCCCTCGTCGAATTCGGAGTTGAGTTCTCCCTCCACGGGCTCGGGCTTGCCCCACTGTCCCTTCTCGTTCTTCGCCGACACATATATATCGGCTTTTTTCATGCCTGTGATTTCGCTACGGCGGTTGCCCGTTACTTTCTCGTTGGTGGAAGAATAATACAGACGGTCGAATGCCTTGTCAAAGTACATCGGGGCGAAGTCTGACCTTGAGCTGTTGAACAGCGGGTGCCGGCGCACCACATAGCGCGACTTCTGCGACTTGTCCATGAACTGTCGGCATCCGGCGATGCCGGTGAGTGCGCGCTTGTCTCCGGGCACCTTGTCCAGGTATGCGCGGTACGACTCGATGGCCTGCTGGTAGCGGCCCTCGGCCTGCTGGCACTCGCCTAAGTAGAGGTACGCCGTGGAGTCCTGCCATCCGAAGTTTATGGCGTTCTGATATGCACCGGCGGCACGTGCCGTCTGGCGGAGCATGCGGTAGGCGTTGGCCATCTTGAATGCCACCTCGCCGCGCAGGGGTCGGTCCTCGCGCTTGGTGAGCTTGTTGTAAACCTTACGGTATGTCTTTGAGGCGTCGAAGTACTCTCCACGCGCCATCTGCTCGTCGGCGACAGAGAGCTTTGCTCCGCCGCAGGCCGACAGCATGGCGGTTGCCACGGCAAGAAGTATTATCCTTGAAACTTTCATCCTGAAGTTGTATTGTCTTAGACCCCGTTCCCCAATATTTGTTAACGCAGGGGTCGCAGATTTCGGTCAGATTTATTCTTGCAGGTGAAGGAGCATAGCGGGCTATGTGACTGAACCAAAAGACTAAAGATGGCCGGAAGCTGCGAGAATACGCTAATATTATATTGTTCGCGGG
>SFNC01000155.1 GCA_004554255.1 Bacteroidales bacterium | reverse complement strand
TTATTTTCTGATTTTAACGTTTATTTAACGTTTGCAGAGAGAGAGTAATTTGTGTATGTAGCTGAGAATGTGTGTGTTAGTGAATTATGTCGCGTATGCGGTTTCTGTGACGTATGTGACGGATATTAAGTATGAAGTTTGAGTTATGAGTGATGAAGTAGGTGTGATGTATGTGACGTATAAGATTTATATGAGGGATATTAAGTGTTAAGTAATAAGTAATTTAAATTTCTCGCGTAATAATTTTTGATTATCCGGATGCGTAAACGCCTCACACAGAGCGAATTTTAATCTCGCGCAGAGTACGCTGAGCGCGCGGAGGGAGTTCTGTGGAACTCTCGCAGAGGAATTTTTTTGGAGAGGGAAAGAGTTCGCGGAGGTAAATCGCGAATGCGATTTAATTGTTGATTATCCGGATGCGTAAACACCTCACACAGAGTGAATTTAATCTCGCGCAGAGTGCGCTGAGCGCGTGGAGGGAGCTCTGTGGAACTCTCGCAGAGGAAATTTTTTGGAGAGGGAAAGAGTTCGCGGAGGTAAATCGCGAATGCGATTTGTTATCCCGGTTATAATCAAATACCGATTGAAATAAGTATGAGGTATGAGTGATGAGGGATGAAGTTGGGTGGGTGTGGGCGGCGGGTGGTATTGCGGGAGAGGAGGCGGAGCCTATGGTGAAAATAAATTAGGTGGTAACGGGATTTTTTTGTAACTTTGCGTGTTTTACGGGATTAGTCGGTGTTTTTTACTGCCGGATGCCGTATTCAGGTGGATTTAGGCTTTGTCTATTTCTGTTTTTATATTAAGGAATTAAAACACAAAAATATATTATCTATGGACTTATTTGAGAAAATCAGCGCTGACATCAAGACGGCGATGCTTGCCCGCGAGAAGGTGCGCCTTGAGGCGCTTCGCGGTATCAAGAAGGAGTTTCTGGAGGCCAAGACCGCGCCGGGAGCCGGCGGTGTTCTGACTGATGACGCAGCCATGAAGATTCTGGTCAAGATGGCCAAGCAGCGTCGCGAGAGTGCGAAGATTTATGAGGAGAACAACCGTCCGGAGCTTGCGGAGAATGAGCTTGCGGAGATGGCTGTGATAGAGGAATATCTGCCCAAGAAGCTTAGCGCCGAGGAATTGACGTCGGAGCTGGAGCGCATTATCGCTGAGACCGGAGCCGCCGGTCCACAGGATATGGGCAAGGTTATGGGCGTTGCCACCAAGGCGCTTGCGGGACGTGCCGACGGCCGAGAGATTTCGGCTAAAGTGCGCGAACTGCTTGCCAAGTAACAAAAAGCCAACGCGCGCACGCGCGTACATTATATAAATAAGAAACTGCAAACCAAACCAAGTAGCAAAAATGCTTACACTGCAACAAATAAAAGAGAATCCGAAACATATAGTGGAGCGTCTTGCCGTAAAAGGCTTTGACGGTACCGAGCCCATCAAACAGGTTCTTGCTCTTGACGAGGAGCGTCGCCAGAACCAGCTGAAGAGCGACAATGCGGCAGCGCAGCTGAACCGGCACGCCGCCGAGATAGGCAAGCTGATGAAGAGCGGCCAGAAGGAAGAGGCCGAGAAAATCAAGGCGATAGTCGCCACGTTAAAGGCTGAGCAGAAGACACTTGCCGATGAAGTATCGCGTTGCGAGGCTGAAATCCGCAACATCCTTCTGAGCGTTCCCAACGTTCCGTATTCGGGCGTTCCTGCCGGCACCAGCGCAGCTGACAACGTGGTGGAGAAAACGGGCGGTCCGATGCCCGATCTCGGCGAGGATGCGCTTGCCCACTGGGATCTCTGCAAGAAATACAACCTCATAGACTTTGACTTAGGCGTAAAAATCACCGGTGCGGGCTTCCCCGTGTACCTTGGCAAAGGCGCCAAGCTGCAGCGCGCGCTGATTCAGTTCTTCCTGGACAGCGCATCGGAGGCCGGATACCTTGAGGTACAGCCGCCTTACGTGGTAAACGAGGCCTCGGGCTACGGCACGGGCCAGCTCCCGGACAAGGAGGGCCAGATGTACTTTGTCACCGAGGACAATCTGTACCTGATTCCCACAGCTGAGGTACCTGTAACCAACCTGTACCGCGATGTTATTATCCCGGGCGACAAGCTCCCCATCAAGAACTGCGCATACTCGGCCTGCTTCCGCCGCGAGGCCGGCAGCTACGGCAAGGACGTGCGCGGCCTCAACCGTCTGCACCAGTTTGACAAAGTGGAGATTGTACGCATAGAGAAGCCCGAGGATTCCTACGCTGCGCTGGAGGAAATGAAGGACCACGTGCAGAGCCTTCTGGACCGTCTGGGTCTGCCCTGGCACATCCTGCGTCTTTGCGGCGGCGACATGAGCTTCACCTCTGCCATCACATTTGACTTTGAGGTGTGGTCCGGCGCTCAGAAACGCTGGCTGGAAGTATCGTCCGTGTCCAACTTCGAGACCTATCAGGCCAACCGCCTGAAGTGCCGCTACCGTGGCGACGACAAAAAGACACACCTGTGCCACACCCTGAACGGCTCGGCGCTGGCGCTGCCGCGCATAATGGCCGCTCTGCTTGAGAACAACCAGACGCCGGAGGGCATTGTTGTTCCCGAAGTACTGCGCAAGTACACCGGCTTCTCCATCATCGACTGATATAATATCGCAAAATAACAAACAACGCATCGGCCGTCACTACTTGTCACGACCGGTGCGTTGGTCTATAATAAATAAAGGTTTATTTGGCTGTTACGCCATGCCGGCCTGAGGCAGGCCCATAGTCGAAGCTGACTTTTATAGGTTTAAGCGACTTAGCGCGCATGAGGGGCTCCGACAGCCTGATTGGTCGTATGGGTGTAATCTTCTGCTGGTTTATCTGCAGCTGCACCTTCTGCTGCATCTGCTGATTTTGAATCTGGAGCCCACGAACCCCATGATACAATCCATAGCCGGCCGCACTTCTTATTAAAGAAGCCTTGGTAAGACCTTTTACAATCTTAAACGGAGATGCCTCGGCTTTGAATGCCCCGGAGGCAAGGACTGCCGCACATACTACGGCCATAACCTTTAGATAGAATTTAAATTCTTTCATAACGTTTAATGTTAAAGAGTTAATAAACAATTATCTTGCAAGCA
>SFNC01000154.1 GCA_004554255.1 Bacteroidales bacterium | reverse complement strand
CAACACTATCGCACGACTTTCACCTTGACGAAGAAGATAAGCTGTTCCCACACGACGATGACGAAAACCAAGGCCAATAAAAATAACGACATTGAGATAAAAGGAGCGAGGGAAAACAATCTTAAGGATGTTGACGTAACCCTGCCCCGCAATAAATTCATTGTCATCACCGGTCTTTCCGGCTCGGGAAAATCCTCCCTGGCTTTTGACACTCTGTATGCCGAGGGGCAACGCCGTTATGTGGAAAGCCTCAGCGCCTACGCCCGTCAGTTCCTGGGCCGCATGCACAAACCCGAATGTGAGTATATCAAGGGGTTGCCGCCTGCCATTGCCATTGAGCAGAAGGTAAACACCCGAAATCCGCGCTCCACAGTCGGCACATCCACAGAGATTTACGACTATATGCGCCTGCTTTTCGGACGTATAGGCCGCACATATTCGCCCGTCAGCGGCAAGGAGGTTAAACACCACACTGTCGCCGACGTAATGGCCGATATAGAACACCTCCCCGAGGGCACCCGCATAGCCATAACCGCACCGTTGGTCCTGCCTGAAAAACGCCGGCTGGCCACGCACCTGGACGTCTGCCGCAAAGCCGGTTATTCCCGCCTTTTCAAGGACGGTGAGTTCCTGGAAATAGATGATTTACTGGCAAATATGCCCGTCGGCGATGATATTACAGATGCCGGCGGATACGAACTGCTCATAGACCGAATCGGCGTGAGCCATGACGGCGACGAGGTGTCCCGAACAGCCGAAAGTGTTGAAACCGCTCTGTTCGAGGGTCACAATGTTATGTATGTGCATATTTTCGGAAACGACCGCAAGGTTGCCGAAACACGCGAATACTCCACCGCTTTTGCTGCCGACGGAATAACTTTCGTGGAGCCCACCGAGCAGATGTTCAATTTCAACAATCCCTACGGCGCCTGCCCGCACTGCGAAGGCTTCGGCAAGGTGCTCGGCATTGACGAGGCTCTGGTTATCCCAAATCCGGCAAAATCAGTATTTGACGATGCCGTAATCTGCTGGAGGGGAGAGAAAATGAGCGAATGGAAACGCGAGTTTATCGCCGCTGCCGCCCCCAAGGGGTTCCCGGTTCATCGCCCGTACAACGACCTGACACAGGAGCAGAAGGACATGCTGTGGCACGGCATCGGCGCATCCTCCGGCATAGACGGATTTTTTGCCTGGGTGGAGACTCAGCAACACAAGATTCAGTACCGCGTGATGATGGCCCGCTACCGCGGAAAAACCACTTGCCCGGTTTGTCACGGACATCGCCTGCGCCGCGATGCTGATTATGTGAAAATCGGCGGTCAGTCCATAGGTCAGCTCGTTCAGATTCCTGTGGATAAATTATCCGAATGGTTTGATAATCTGACACTTGGCGAGACCGATGCAAAAATTGCCGACCGTCTGCTCACTGAGATTCGCAACCGCCTCAGATTCCTCAAGGAAGTGGGGCTCGGATACCTCACCCTTGACCGCCTCAGCAACTCGCTGTCCGGCGGTGAGAGCCAGCGTATCAACCTTGCCACCTCTATCGGTTCAAGCCTTGTGGGCTCGCTTTACATCCTTGACGAGCCATCAATCGGCCTGCATTCGCGTGATACCCAACAGCTTATACATGTGTTGCGCGAGTTGCAGCAACTCGGAAACACCGTTGTGGTTGTGGAGCACGATGAGGAAATCATGCGCGCCGCCGACTATATCATAGACGTTGGCCCTAAAGCCGGCCGACACGGTGGCGAGATAGTGTTCCAAGGCCCCATAAGCCGTCTCAAATCCGCCAAAAACAGCTATACGGCGAAGTATCTTGACGGCGAACTCTCTATTCCGGTGCCCGCACAACGCCGCAAATGGCGCTCGTCCATTACCGTAAAAGGCGCGCGCGAGCATAATCTCAAGGACATTGACGTTGTCTTTCCTCTCCAGGCCATGACTGTGGTATCGGGTGTCAGTGGCAGCGGAAAATCCACACTGGTACGCGATACCCTGTGGCGCGCCATGGTGCGCGAGCTCGGCGAGGCCGGTGATGCTCCCGGACGGTTTGACGGGCTGGAGGGAGATGTCAAATCCATTGAGGCTGTGGAGTTTGTAGACCAGAATCCCATCGGCAAGTCATCGCGCAGCAATGCCGCCACATACCTGAAGGCTTACGACGAAATAAGGCACCTGTTTGCCGACCAGCAGCTGTCCAAACAAATGGGATTTACCGCGGCGTTCTTCTCGTTCAACACCGAAGGCGGACGTTGCGAGGAATGCAAAGGCGAGGGCACAATCACCATTGAGATGCAGTTTATAAGCGACATCACAGTAGAATGTGAGGCTTGTCACGGCCAAAGATTCAAGCCCGAGATCCTTGAGGTGAAATATCGCGACAAAAACATCTTCGATGTCCTTAACATGACTGTAAACGAGGCCATTGAGTTCTTTGGCGAAGACCCCGACAATACCACACAGCGAATTGCCGCCAAGTTGCGTCCGCTTGCCGATGTGGGACTCGGATATATAAAACTCGGCCAATCGTCGTCAACGCTTTCCGGTGGTGAGAACCAGCGCGTCAAACTTGCCTACTTCCTTTCGCAGGAAAAGCCGCGGCCTACGCTGTTTATCTTTGACGAACCCACTACCGGCCTGCACTTTGAGGACATAAAGACACTGATGTCATCGTTTGACCGTCTGCTGTCCCGAGGCCACACCATTGTTATCATTGAGCACAACATGGACGTGATAAAATGCGCCGACCATGTTATTGACATCGGCCCGGAGGGCGGAGATGCCGGCGGATATGTCGTTGCAGCAGGTACGCCCGAGCAAATCGCCGCATGCCCACAGTCCTACACCGGAGCCTTCCTCAAGGAAAAGCTCTGACCAACAGCGCTTTAGACCATATTGCCTCGCTTTAAGCTAAGGCGATAGGCGTGGCATGCCAATCCATCGTGTATGAAATTATCCACAAAACGGAAGCCGCATTTCACAGCTACGCGCTGTGATGCGGCATTGGTTGCCAGCGTGGTAATAAGACCCCGTTCCCCAATATTTGTTAACGCAGGGGCGGTGTATTTTCGAGGAAATTTCGCAAGTTGAAGAGGGAGTGTAGCGGGCTACATGACCGATG
>SFNC01000047.1 GCA_004554255.1 Bacteroidales bacterium | reverse complement strand
TCAGTCACATAGCCCGCTATGCTCCTTCACCTGCAAGACTAAATCTGACCGAAATCTGCGACCCCTGCGTTAACAAATATTGGGGAACGGGGTCTTAATCTCCAAAAATCCTGATTTATGCGCCGGCGGTGACGATGCGCATTTGTCGGGGGAGCAGGTAGGTGGCGGCGATGTTCATGATTGTTTCGGGAGACAGGTTGCTTATGGCGCGGAACTGGTCCTCGAAGTAGGTGTCCGGTGTGCCGTACAGGAGGTGGCACTGGTAGTAGTCGGCAATGGCGAATGGCGTGTCCAGGACAGAAATCAGCTGCGACATGGCATAGCGGCGCAGGCGGGTTAGCTCGTCCTCGGGCATCGGGGCGGTAGCCAGAGCGTCTATCTCGTTGCAGATTTCATTAATTACGGTGTCGGCAGTGCCGTTGGGACATTGTGCCGAAATAGAGACGGATGCGCCGTCCAGGTTTCCGAGCAGGTAGGCGCCGATTCCGTATGTGAGTCCTTTTTCTTCGCGGATGTTGGTCATCAGCCGGCTTCCGAAGTATCCACCCAGGGCCATGACCGTGAGCCTGAGGTTGTGGTAGTCCGGGTGATTGCGCGGAATAGCGGGGATGGCAATGGCGACGGCGGTCTGCAGGGATTCGGGCATGGCTACATAGTGCTTCCCGGCGGGTTCGGGCATCGGGGGAGTGATTTCCGGGACGAGGGGGCTTGCCGGCGGTGCGGGACGCAGGCCGGCGCCGAGGCTGCGCAATGCGGCAATGGTGTCCTTGTCGGCCTTGCCGCCGAAGAAGATGTGTGCCGACGCGCTGTCGCGGATTATCCGGTGAGTCTGTGCCACCATCTGTCGCGACGTGGCCATGATGGCATCGGCGTCGTTGGGTGCGGACAGCGGGTGGTTTTCTCCGAGAATCAGGCGGTTGATGAGACGTCCCGCTACAACGGCCGGACGTGTTGATTCGACGTTATATCGCTGGGCGCTGCGTATGCGCGCGGCCCGGAAAGCATGGTCGGGGAAGTCGGCATTGCGGAAAATGTCTGCGAGCACCGGAACCAGGCGGGGCAGGGATGAGTTCAGCGCGGCTACGGTTATGGACGAGTGATGCTCGGTGAGGCGGGAGTTGACCATGGCACCTTCAAAGTCTATGTTCGCGGCGATTTCCGCTCCGGAACGCGACGTGGTGCCTTCGGTTATCAGGGCCGATGCAAGCGATACCGCGGGGATTGACGTGGTGCGCGCGGCCGTTTCGGTGCCGAATCCGGAGATGATGGAGACCCGGTTCGCCGGCATGGTGCCGTTGTCCACGATGTGGAGATGCACGCCATTGTCAAGCGTCTCCTCCACGCAAGACGGAACATCGCGGAATGCCAGCCATCCGGTTTCGGGTCTTGAGCGTCGGTCCGGCTTATCCATTCTTGAGGGCGAGGTATTTTTCGGCGGCGGCGAGGTCGTCCGGGGTGTCAATTCCAATGGATTTGGTGTCGGTCTCGGCGACGCGGATGGTATATCCGTTCTGCAGCCAACGCAGCTGCTCGAGACTCTCGGCAAGTTCCAGGGAGCTTTGCGGCAGCATGCTCAGGCGCTTGAGGACATCGGCGCGGTATGCGTATATGCCCACGTGGGTATAGAAGTCGGCTTTGTCGAGCCACTGTTTCCAGTCCACACCGCGCACGTATGGGATGATGGAGCGTGAGAAATAGAGTGCGCGGCCGTCGGCGGCGAAGGTTACCTTTACCAGATTGGGGTCGAACAGCCCCTCGAAACCGGCGTCGGCGGGATATTTCCGCGCCAGTGTGGCGATGTCGGTGTCGGGGTTGTCAAAGCACTTCTTGAGGGCGTTTATCTGGTCGGCGCTGATGAATGGTTCGTCGCCCTGTATATTGATTACGACATCGGCATCCGTAGCGGCATTGGAGTATGCCTGACAGACGCGGTCGGTGCCGCTGCGCAGGTCGGCGGAGGTCATTACTGCCTTGCCGCCGAAAGCCTCTACGGCATCCATAATCCGTTGGTCGTCGGTGGCGACGATAACATTGTCAAGTGCCTCGGAGGCCCGCTCGTAAACGTGCTGTATAACAGGCTTTTTGCCAAGGATTGCCAGAGGCTTTCCGGGGAAACGGGTGGATGCGTATCGTGCAGGGATGATGCCGATGAATTTAAGTGGTTGGTTCATGTTTGTGCTTTTTTTGAGAAGTAGAATGGAACGAGAACGGTACCTATAACAAGGTAAATGTAGTAGCTTACGATTCGCCATGTCAGCGCCAGAATCAAAGCTATGGAAGTTGACGCGATGAGGTCTCCGTAGTAGTTAGTGAACAGCCATTCGCTTATGCCCGAGCCGCCCGGGGTTGGGGAGACCATAAGCACCACCCAGACAACGAACTGTCGTGCGAAAATCAGCGTCTGCGAGGCCTCCGGTACGAATCCCCAAAACAGGGCGTTCACCACCAGATAGCGTGAGAACCAGGATACTACGGTGGCGCCGAATACATTCAGCCACCAGCGCGTGGTGCAGTTGCGGAGTTCCTGAGAGGCACCCTCCATATTGTCGGCGGTCTCGAAAGCCGAGCGCCTCCACCGTTTGAGGTATTTCCATGAAAACAGGCGTTTTATGGCGCGCGCCACGGCTTGGGGCTTGACTATTATGCCCATGAACAGGATTGCCGCCCAGGCGCATATACCGGCGTAAACGAGCCAGAAAACCATCTCCACGCCGTCCATGAATCCGGCGTCGGCACCGCTTGCAAACAGCTGGTCCATAGGGAATGACAGCATTATAATGGGGCAGAATACCACAAAGAACATCTCGTCCAGGAACAGTGTGGTGAGGGTGAGGGTTGTCGCCCGCCCAAGTTTCACGCCCTCGCGGTTAAGGTAGAAGATGGCAAATGCGCTGCCGCCAACGGCCGATGGGGTTACCGCCGAGGTGAAAGCGCACATATAGTTTACGCGGAAAGCGCGTTTCCAGCTGAGTTCCGGTTGCGAGATGGTGTGGAATCTCCAGGCAAGGCCAAAGTCTCGCCCCAGCATGAAAATCCATGCCAGCGCGAATCCGGCCACCATCTGCAGGTTCCAGTCAATGTCCCTGAAGCTGTCGGGGTTAAAGTCGTCATAGAACAGCCATGCGGTGACGGCCAGGCCTATTGCCAACGGCAATAAGGTCTTCATCATCATTTTTGCGGCCTCGGAGCGCATGGAGTCTCAGTTCCGGTTGTTGTTGATTGTGTCTATGTAGCTGCTGATGGCAGCGACGGGGTCGTCGGCGTCGGCGAGAGGTCCGGAGTAGGGGACTGCGAAGCCGCTCGCCCCGGTGGTTATCATTTCCGGGATGTCTGTTCCGGTGACGACTATGGGCATTTCCGAACCGGCATTGCGGGCGTCGGCGATTATCTGCCGGCATCGGTCGGCGGTGAGTGTGGGGTTAAGGGTCACATAGTCTATATCGGCACCTTTCAGCGACAGAATGCTCTGCGGGTCGGCGACCTGTATGCCTATTATCGCACCGGCGCCAAGGTCTTCGCGTACTTTCCGTGCGCTGCCGTGGCTGTTGTCGGTGAGGTGTACGCCGTGTATGCCCAGGTCACGGGCGAGCTCGGGACGGTCTTCGATGGTGAGGATCACGCCCGCCTCCTTGCACAGAGGGATTAGCTCTGCGGCGAGGTCGCGGATATCGGCGTTGGAAGCGTCGGGCAGATGCAGCTGAATCCAGCCGCAACCGGCCTCGATAGCCATCTGTGTCAGCTCGGCGACACTGTATTTATTGTTTTCGCAGGGTATGAATTGTAGCATTAGAGTCGGAGTATAAATATATTACAAAGTTAGACATTTTCGGCGGAATGTGCAATTTTATCGGCCTTTGTTTTCTATGCCGATGCCAAAGAGGGCATAGTCGTAATACACGGGGTCTTCGGGTCTGAAAACGCGCAAAGCCTCGGTGAGCTGCTCCACAGCCTTGCGGTCGTTGCTTTTGCGTGTCAGCAGTCCCAGTTGCCGAGAGACATTGGCCACATGCACATCCAAAGGTATAAACAATTGAGCGGGACGGATTGCTTTCCAGATGCCCATGTCCACAATTCCGTCGTCGCGGACCAGCCATCGCAGGGCCATGTTGAAGCGCTTCAGCGCGGTGTTGGCGATGTTTCCGGGCAGACAGCGGGAGTCGGCGATGCCGTTGTTGGCGGCGGTGAGTTCGTTGGCGATAGCTTCGGCCAGCAGCCAGGCGGGGGCCTCGGAGTGCTGCACGCCTACCGATGCGGCAAAATCCTCCAGGCTGTCGAATCGGCTGTAGATACTGTGCAGTCCACGCAGATAGTGCCTGAGATTGGCGGCGAAAAAAGTGCGGTGGATATTCATGTCCGGCAGATCCTCGTAGCCGCAGTCCATAACATAATTATATGGCTGATGGTCCATTAGGCCAAGCATCTTCACGCAATTCCGGCAGATCATGGTGCGGTTTCCCCATGCTATTGTCGCGGCCAGGAGTGCGACAATTTCAATGTCCTGTTTCTTGTCGAACCGCCTCGGGAACTGCACGGGGTCCAGGGCTATGAAGTCGGGATTGTTGATTCGTGCGGCCTCGGTGTTTAGGAGGTCGGCGAGGGCGTTAACGTCGAAAATGGAGTCGTTCATATCTGGGATGAGGTCTTATAAAAAGAATGGGGACGGGCCACAGATGCGGCACGTCCCTGATGTCTTTTGGGTGAACAGTGGGGGTCGAACCCACGACCTTCGGAACCACAATCCGACGCTCTAACCAACTGAGCTATGCTCACCATTTCGTTTTTAGCACTGCAAAGGTACGTATAATTTTCGAGGTGGCCAAATTTTTCGCCAAAAAAAATGCAACATTTTGCGTCGGACGCAGAAAAACGGGCGCAGAAGGGTGTGTGGAAATGGGGCGGCGCGTCTTAGATGCAACCCCTCCGGGGTTGTCGTGTGCGGGTGTCGGGTTGACCCCATGTGGCATCGCTTCGCGCTGCAACATGGGGCTATTCAGGTGGAACCCCTCCGGGGTTATGTCGGTGGGTATCAGCGGCAGGATGCCGCTCATACAGGCAAGGAGAATGCCCCCCTCGCTATTGAGGACATCTGCCTTTCGCTGCTTTCCGTCCGGAGCTTCGAATTTGAGCTTGTGAGTGCCACTCACTCATTGTCTGCAATGTTTATTTCTTGGAGAGAAGCCGTTTTTGTTCGGCTTCAAAGGCTTCAAGGAAATGGATTTCGACAGGTGATAGCTGATATTGGGTACGCTCGCGGAATTTGTCGTATTCCTCATTTGCTTTAAGCTTGGCGACTTCGGCTGACACGCTTCCGGTATGGTTCAGCAATTCTTTCCCAGACAGCTTCAGGAAATCGTCGAGCTTTTGAATCCAGTCTTTCATATACATCGGCACGTGGCTCTTAGCTTGAAGTTCGGCGAAGTCGAGATATAGATTGACAATGCGGTTGAGTATATCAACCTCCTCTTCCGAAAGATAATTCTTCGCAATCTCCGCCTCATGCTTGGTTAGCATCGCTCCTCGCCATGTGGTCAGCCCCATGAAATCCTTTTCGGCATTGGCCCGGTCATAAATCACCTCGGCGGCAGTATGCCCATGGGCGGCAAAGTGCATCTTGTTCTGAACCGTCTTGAAGAACTGTTGGGTGATGGAGGTTCGAGGGTCATAGTCTATGCTGAGGGCATAAATCTCCAGCACCTTGCGATAGAATACCTTCTCAGAACTGCGTATGTCGCGAATTCTCGCAAGCAGTTCATCAAAGTAATTCCCCTGTCCGGCATTTTTCAGCAAGTCATCATTCAGAGCAAACCCCTTGATCATGTACTCCTTCAGGACCTGAGTAGCCCACTGACGGAACTGCACACCCCGATGTGAATTGACGCGATAGCCAACGCTGATAATCATGTCGAGGTTATAATATGCTACGATATATGTTTTACCGTCTGATGCAGTTGTTGCATTTTCTGCAACAACTGAATTTCGCTGTAATTCACCACTTTCAAGCACGTTCTTAATATGTCTTGAAATTGTTGATTTATTGCGCTGAAACAGCTCCGCCATTTGGTCGGCAGTAAGCCACACAGATTCATTGGCAAGCCGGACTTCAATCTTCGTCTCGCCACCCTGCGTCTGAAAAAGTATTATCTGTCCGCTGTCCATATATCTTTCTTAATAATGCTTATTGTAGTAGTATAGTCCGGCTTGTCATTGATAGCGCGCACAACGTTGTTTACGGATACAAAGTTACAATTTTTTTTCAAAACTGGGGTATGCCGGTACAAAGATAATAGCAAGGGTGGGAAAGAATCGTACACATGTAGAAAATTTAAGTAGATTTTTGCGGCAGGTGCGGAAAAACGCAGAAGAGGGGGTGGAAATGGGGCGGCGCGTCTTAGGTGGTACCCCTCCGGGGTTGTCATGTGCGGGTGTCGGGTTGACCCCATGTGGCATCGCTTCGCGCTGCGACATGGGGCTATTCAGATGCAACCCCTCCGGGGTTATGTCGGTGGGTCTCAGCGACAGGATGCCGCTCATCCGGGTGGTGCTCATCCGGTGGGGCTAATCTGTGGTGTGGCGGGGGACTTCGATGTTGTGGGCGTTGAAGATGCGGGTGGCGTTGGTGACGAAGGCGCGGCAGCTTGCGGCACGTGCGCCGGTGGCGGCGGCGATGTCGGTGTTCTCGTCTATGAATACCAGCCGGTAGTTGTTCTGCGGCGATGTTCCGGGCACGGTGTAGATGAGGCGGTATTCGGCGCTGTCGACACGCGCTTTGCCCTGTTTGTCGCGCGACAGGTATGTCCTGAGCATCGCTGCTCCGCGGGTGTCGGTGGTGCGCATTCCGCTGATGAAGTTGCCGAGAGAATATACCAGCAGGCGTCGGCGGCCGTTGGCGTCGGTGCGGAATGTCATGGGCTGAATGACGTGCGGGTGTCCGCCGATAATCATGTCCACGTCAAGACTGAGCAGGAAGTCGGCCATGGACTTTTGCCAAGCGTCGGGGAGCAGGCGGTATTCGGTGCCCCAGTGGGGGATGACTGTGACAATTTCGGCGCCGGCTTTGCGGGCGGCATCCACATCGCGGCGTATAAGGTCGCGGTCGGTGTAGTCTACTACCGGTGCGCCCTGCACTTTCAGGCCGTTTGTACAGAAGGTATAGTTGAGAAATGCGACTTTTATGCCACGGATGTCGCGTATCAGCGGCACACGGGCAGCGCGTTCGGCACTTTTGCGGTAAGTGCCGGTATGGTCCACGTTTATGGAGTCAAGGTAGTCGATGGTGCGGACAAGTCCGGCATCGCGGCGGTCCAGAGTGTGGTTGTTGCCGTTGAGCAGGAGGTCGAATCCGGCCTCTTTCAGTGCGTCGGCAAAGGAGTAGGGCGAGCAGAAGCAGGGGTATCCGGTAAAGCCCTTGTCGGCGAGCGTAGTCTCCAGGTTCACAACGGCATAATCGGCGCTTTTGACCCAAGGCGCAATGTCGGCAAAACACTGGCTGTAGTCATACGTATTATTGCCGGCTCTCGCGGCATCCAGCTGCCGCTGGTGCTGCATGGCGTCTCCGGCGAACACAATCTCGGCACGCCCGTTTCCGGCGGCCAGCGCCATGGCGGCGGCGATTATGTGAGCGAAGGCGCCTAACATTCTGAATCAGCTTTTTCGCGATAATGCGGCCTTCAGGGTGTTCTGCAGCAGCGCCACAATAGTCATGGGACCAACGCCTCCGGGCACGGGGGTTATGTACGAGCACTTCGGGGCGACATTGTCAAAGTCCACATCTCCGCAGAGCCGGCTGCCGGACTTGGCGGTGGGGTCGGGGATTCGGGTAGTGCCCACGTCAATGACTACGGCGCCGTCTTTTATCATGTCGGCGGTGACGAATCCGGGGGCTCCCATTGCGGCGATGATGATGTCGGCGCGGCGAGTGATGTCGGCGATGTCTTTGGTGGCGCTGTGGCAGACGGTAACAGTGGCATTGCCGGGTCGTGACTTCTGCATGAGCAATGTAGCTAACGGCTTGCCCACGATGTTGCTGCGGCCGAGGATTACGCAGTTCTTGCCCTTGGTGTCAATGTCGTAACGCTTAAGCAGTTCCATGATTCCGGCGGGCGTGGCGGAGAGGAATCCGGGGAGCCCGATGGCGGTTTTTCCCACGTTGACGGGGTGGAATCCGTCAACGTCCTTGGCGGGGTCTATGGCCTCGATTATCACGTTGGGGTCTATGTGGCGGGGCAGGGGGAGCTGAACGATGAATCCGTCAATATTATGGTCGTCATTCAGCTTGCGGACCTCTTCGAGCAGCCGGTCCTGAGTGATAGAATCCTCGAAACGTAAGACTGTAGACAGAAAACCCACATCGGCGCAGGCGCGTGCTTTGGATGCGACATAAGCCTCGCTGCCGCCGTCGTGCCCCACGATAATTGCGGCAAGGTGCGGCGGACGCAGTCCGGCAGAGGTCATTTCGCAAACTTTGTCCTTAATTTCGGCGCGTATGGCTGTGGCAGTGTTTTTTCCGTCTATAATCTTCATTGGCAATGGTTGTAATGTCAGCGGACGCACCGACCGGGGCGTCCGCATAATTTTTAGTTGTTAGCGGGGCATCCGTCCCATCTGTTTCTTCATCTCTCGCATTCGCTTCATCATCGCCATGGGGTTTTTGTTGGCGGTGGCGAAGTGCATCATCTTGCGCATGTCCTCAAACTGTTTAATGAAGCGGTTAACCTCCTGCAGGGATGTTCCGCTACCTCCGGCGATGCGTTTTTTGCGGCTGGGGTTAATGACTTCGGGGTTGTGGCGCTCGTACGGGGTCATGGAGCTGATGATAGCTTCTACATTCTTGAAGGTGCTGTTGTCGATGTCAATGTCCTTGATGGCTTTGCCCACGCCGGGAATCATTGAAGCCAGGTCCTTGATGTTACCCATCTTTTTGATTTGCTGAATCTGCTTGTAGAAGTCGTCGAAGTCGAATTTGTTCCGGCGCATCTTCTCTTCCAGCTTGCGAGCCTCTTCCTCGTTAATCTGCTGCTGTGCTCTTTCAACGAGCGATACGATGTCGCCCATGCCCAGGATACGGTCGGCCATACGGCTTGGGTGGAACACGTCTATGCCGTTCATGCCCTCGCCGGTACCTACAAACTTGATGGGCTTGGTGACTACGGTGCGGATTGAGAGCGCGGCACCGCCACGGGTGTCGCCGTCCAGTTTGGTGAGCACCACGCCGCTGAAGTCCAGGCGGTCGTTGAAGGCCTTGGCGGTGTTCACGGCGTCCTGACCGGTCATTGCGTCAACGACGAACAGAATCTCGGTGGGGTTTACGGCATTCTTTATGGCCTCAATTTCCTCCATCATGGCCTCGTCCACGGCCAGACGACCGGCGGTGTCTATGATGACAACGTCGTTGCTGTTGCGCTTAGCCTCTGCGATGGCGTTTTTGGCGATTTCCACCGGCTTTTTATTGTCTTCTTCGGCATAAACGGGGACGCCGATTTTGTCGGCGAGGACACGCAGCTGCTCTATTGCGGCGGGGCGGTAAACGTCGCAGGCCACAACAAGAGGCTTGAGGTGGTTCTCTTCCTTGAGTTTGTTTGCCAGTTTTGCGGTGAAGGTGGTTTTACCCGAACCCTGGAGACCGCTCATCAGAATGATTGCGGGGTGCCCTTTAACGTCCAGTGGCGCTGCCTGGCCGCCCATCAGTGCAGCCATCTCGTCGTGTACAATCTTCACCATCAGCTCGTTGGGCTTGATGGCGGTGAGCACGTTCTGGCCAAGGGCTTTCTGTTTGACGGTGTCAACGAAATTCTTGGCGACCTTGTAGTTTACGTCGGCAGATATGAGTGCTTTGCGGACGTCTTTGCAGGTCTCGGCTACATTTATCTCGGTGATTTTGCCCTGGCCCTTCAGTATTTTAAAACTGCGCTCAAGGCGTTCGCTTAAATTCTCAAACATAATATTGTATTGTTAAGCCGGCTTACACCAGTCGGTTGGTGGCAGTGTCCGGGAAGATTACTGTGGGTTTGAAGTTGCGGGCTTCGTCGAAAGGCATTGACGCATAGCTCATTATTATAACGATGTCGCCGGGCTGTACCTTGCGTGCCGCCGCGCCGTTAAGGCAGATGACACCCGATCCGCGCTCGCCGGCGATGGTGTAGGTGTCGAGGCGTTCGCCGTTGTTGTTGTCCACGATGTATACTCTTTCGCCGGGCAGAATATTTGCGGCGTCGAGCAAATCAGCGTCAATGGTAATGGAACCAATGTAATCCAGGCGCGCCTCGGTAACGGTGACGCGGTGGATTTTGCTTTTCAGCATTTCAACGTTCATCTCAGTGGTTGTATTTTATGTTGTCTATCAGACGTACATCGCCGCAATAAGCGGTGATGCATCCCTGCGGTGCCATCTTGCAGTCGCCCCAGCTCTGCAGGGGCTGCATGGTCAGCGGGTTCACGATGGAATAGTATTCAACTTTAATAAGCGGGTGGCTGTCCAGTTCTTCGGTGACAAAGCGTATGGTGTCGGCCACGCTGTGGTCCTTTGCGAAGTTCACGCTTTTTGCCAGTATTTTGTGGATGAGCGGCGCGGCCATACGTGCATCGGCGCTGAGGCGCACGTTGCGGCTACTGAGAGCCAGGCCATCTTCTTCGCGGACTATGGGGCAGTCCACAATCTCAAGGCCGTTGAAGCCGCCTTCTATTTCCACCATGCGGCGTATGACGGCAATCTGCTGGAAATCCTTCTCGCCGAAATATGCTCTGGTGGGGCGTGCCCACTCAAACAGACGGCTCACTATCTGTGCCACGCCGTTGAAGTGTCCGGGACGCATCGGCCCTTCCATAACAGCGGCAACCTCGCCGAGGTCAAAGACACGGGTGTCTTCCTCGGGATAGATTTCCTCTACCGAGGGGATGAAGGCGAAATCCACACCGGCATCGCTGATTTTGGCACAGTCGGCCTCCTCGGTGCGGGGGTATGTTTTCAGATCCTCAGGATTGTTGAATTGTGTGGGATTTACGAATATGCTTACAAATACCACATCGTTTTCGCGGCGTGCACGCTCCACGAGCGACAGATGTCCGGCATGCAGGGCGCCCATTGTGGGTACCAGACCTATGCTTTTACCTTGTGCCACGGCGTTTGCCGCCGCTGTCTTCAATTCATCTACAGTACGTAGTATTTCCATTGATTTATAGTCAGTTAAGTTGTTGTGCCGGTGGGTGTATTTCCGACACATTTATGTGGCACAAGCCTCGTTGAAACAGCCTGTGTCACTTTTATGGGTGCAAAATTACGCATAAAAACAATATTTCACAACTTTTGCACCGATTTTTTCAAATGCCGGCACCGTCGCTGAAACGATGATTTACGGGCGGACGCTGCAGCACGCGCCCGTATGCCGGCACGTCGTGCGTAACCCACAGGTTGCCGCCGATTATCGCGTGGCTACCGATGGTGACACGCCCAAGTATGGTGGCGTTGGAGTATACGGTGACGTGGTCTTCCAGTATCGGGTGGCGCGGAATGTTGAGCGGCTGGCCGTTGTCGTCCAGCACAAAGTTCTTGGCGCCGAGCGTAACGCCCTGGTATATGGACACATGGTGGCCGATTATGCACGTCTCGCCGATTACTACGCCGGTGCCGTGGTCAATGCTGAAGTAGGGACCTATAACCGCCCCCGGGTGTATGTCTATACCGGTTTTGGAGTGAGCCATTTCCGTGATTATGCGCGGCAGCAGCGGGACGCCCATCTCGAGCAGGGCGTGCGCGATTCGGTAATGCAGCATCCCGGTGAATGCCGGGTAGCAGAAAATAACCTCGGCGCGGTCGCATGCGGCGGGGTCGTTGACAAACATGGCGTCGACGTCGGTGAGCAGAATCTCGCGCAGGGAGGGCAGAGCGTCTATAAATCGCCCGGCAATCTCGTCCTCGTCAATGTCCGAGGCGCGCATCAGTCGGCATGCACGGCGTATCTGTGCCGCCAGCTCGCTGTATATGGTGTCAAGCCTTACGGCGGTGATGTGTCTGAGAATTTGGGCTCCCGGAGCTTTGTCGTCAAAGAAATCCGGGAACATAACCTCGCGGATAAGCTTTACTATCTCGCCGAGGCGTTGCACCGACGGCAACCGTCCCGATGTCTGGTTTACGATGGGAGCGAACCCTTCGGGCTGGCTGCACAATCGGTCTATAACAGTTTTGCGGTCAGGATTCATAGGAATAAAGCTGTGTAGACAGGTATCGCTGTCCGGTGTCGGGCAATATGCAGATAATGGTTTTGCCCTCGTTCTCGGGGCGGCGGGCGAGGGTGATTGAGGCGGCGAGGGCGGCTCCGGAGGATATTCCGGCCAGGATTCCTTCTTCTTTGGCGAGCATGCGTGCCGTGTCAAAGGCTTCGTCGCCGCTTACAGTGATGACTTCATCCACCAGTGCCGCATCATAATTGCCGGGAATAAATCCGGCTCCGATGCCCTGGATGGTATGCGGCCCGGCCTTGCCTCCACTCAGAACAGGGGAGTCGGCGGGCTCTACGGCAATGGCCTTAAAACTGTCTTTCTGCTTTTTAAGGAAACGTGCGCTGCCGCAAAGTGTACCTCCGGTGCCTACGCCGGCGACAAGGATGTCGGCTGCGCCGTCGGTGTCAGCCCATATTTCCGGGCCGGTGGTGCGTTCGTGGATGGCGGCGTTGGCCGGATTGCCGAATTGGTCGGGGATAAATGAGTCAGGGATGGATTTATTCAGCTCCTGGGCTTTCTCAATCGCACCCTTCATGCCCTTGGCTCCGGGGGTTAACACGAGTTCGGCGCCTAAGGCTCGGAGCATATTGCGCCGTTCCACGCTCATGGTCTCGGGCATGGTGAGTATACATCTCAGCCCGCGCAGTTGCGAAACCCAAGCCAGGCCGATGCCGGTATTGCCGCTTGTGGGCTCGATTATGGTGGATCCTTCCTTGATAAGGCCACGCTTCTCAGCATCGTCAATCATGGCAAGGGCGATGCGGTCTTTAGCGCTGGATGCCGGATTGGCGCTTTCAAGTTTTATGAGAATGCGGGCTTTCAGGCCGTATGACTTCTCAATATTGGTAATTTCGACTAACGGAGTATGGCCGATAAGTTCTATTATGCTTTTATGGATATTTGCCATGTCTGTTTGCATTGAATTGGAGTTTTGTCAAAAAATCAAGGCAAAGATAGCATAAATCTGTCGGAATTGCAATATGATTCGGCAGAAAAGAACTTACAATGTTTCTGCGGCGGGATTTACCGCTGTCACTGTGCCGTTCGCCGACACTAAGATCGCACCGTAATTATCGCCCAGGCAAAAGGCCTTGCGCAGCTTTTCGGAAGCCTCGGCGTCAACGCGAATGCTGGTTTCGGCATTCATGCCGTCGCTGCTGACAATCGCATTGTAGAGGCTGGGATTGTCTGAAAGGTTGATGTTTATGAGTTGAGTCTTTTCAAGGTCAATTTTTGTCTGGTAGCTTTTTGCTCTGGCACGGCTTGCCGCGTCGGTGGCACTCCAGAAATTGATGAGGAGGGATTTGTTGCCGGTAATTCCGGTGGCGTTGCCGGTGACTTTGGCGAGCTCTGCAATCGGAGCGGTCTGGCCGGCCTGT
The DNA here is from genome assembly GCA_004554255.1 of Bacteroidales bacterium. Classification (GTDB taxonomy): domain Bacteria; phylum Bacteroidota; class Bacteroidia; order Bacteroidales; family Muribaculaceae; genus CAG-873. Next base: position 535 of record SFNC01000047.1, on the reverse strand, counting down.
ACGCCATATTGGGCGTTGTTGAATCCCGAGGTTGAAATAATTAATAAAGATAATGACGCAACTAAAATCTTAAGTTTTCGCATTATATAGTGTTTAGTTTATCAATATCCTCCCCGGTCTGCAACGTCGCGTCCGCGAGGTCTGTGACCGCTTTAGGGAGGCCGCCGATTTTCGGCTTTTCTGCCCTGGGTATGGCAGTAATTATGTAGTTTTGCGCTGCAAAATTACGCATAAAATGCTGAAATACAAAATATTGTTCTTGCATGTGTGGGAAAATCCGATTCACATGTAGCCCTCAATCCCTTTGCCGTAGCCGTGTTTCAGCGTTTTGTTAAATTATTATAATTTAGACCCCGTTCCCCAATATTTGTTAACGCAGGGGTCGCAGATTTCGGTCAGATTTAGTCTTGTAGGTGAAGGAGCATAGCGGGCTATATGACTGAACCAAAAGACTAAAGATGGCCGGAAGCTGCGAGAATACGCTAATATTATATTGTTCGCGGGTGCATGTTTTAGTTATTAATTTTAATTTAAA
>SFNC01000046.1 GCA_004554255.1 Bacteroidales bacterium | reverse complement strand
GGGCTGGCACCTATTGCAGGAGTCAGCCCTAAATGGTTACTTTGCTTTTGCGACAAAACATAGATAACCATGCGCAAAAGTAGTAATTTCTTCGGACAGCCGATATATGGTCAGCTAATAAAATCTCTTGACCATGATAAAATAGTTGAAATTAGCCGCAAACAAGGTGTTTTATGGTTTAGCGGACAGTCATAATTTCCAAACACAAATAGCCCCTGTCCGTGTGGCGGGCAGGGGTGTATGAATAAAAATGGGGTATCGGGGAATCAGGTCTGTTCGCGGAAATTGGCGCGCACCGAGTCAATGAACTGTTTCATGGCGGCGGCATCGCGCTTTTCCACTATCATGCGCAACTGCGACAGGCGTTCAATAATCCCGTCCAGTTTCTGCGCTGTGAGCGGATTAAAAAGAATCTCGCTGATAAGGTAATCGTCCTCGGACAACAGTCCGCGCGCAATCTCCAGGTGGCGTTTGAAAGTTGTTCCGGGGGCAGTCTGGCGCTTCATCACGGAGCCGAAGGCGAGAGTGGAGGCAAACGGGATGGACAGCGAATATGCCACTGTACTGTCATGCTGTTGGAAAGTGTATTCCTCTATGTGCAGGCCGAGACGCCGGTACAGGTCCAGGAAGAAGATACGTCCGAGGTGGTCTCCTTCCTTAATTACAATCGCATTCTCGTTGGACAAATTAGAGAGCGAGGCGAATGTCGGTCCGAACATCGGATGCGTTGACACAAACGGATGTCCGCATCCGGCATAGAACTCGGGCAATCCGGTTTTGACGGAAGCGATGTCGGACAGTATGCAATTATCGGGGATAAAAGGCATTACACTCCTGAAAGCGTCCAGCGTGTATTTTACCGTAGCGGCATTAATCACCATTTCCGGTGCAAAATCACGTACTTCTACGGGATCGCTGTACCTGCGGCAATTGAATGTAAAGCGCAGTTTCTGCGGGTCGGTGTCAAGGACAGCCACGTCATGGTCAAAAGACAACAGGTCCACAAAGAACGAGCCCATTTTTCCGGCTCCAAGAATAAGTATCCTCATAATTCCTCCTGATTTTCGGCGCGGTGAATCTCAATCTGCTGGCGCACAGACTCCTCGTGTACGGCCGCGAAAACGGCACGTATAAAGTCGGGGCTCATGCCTAATTCCTCACCTGCATGCGCACGGCTGTTTATGATGTCCACATATCGGCCCGTCTGAACAACAGGCATACGGTGCTCAAGCTTGTACCGTCCTATGTCGCGGCAAACCGCCATACGCCTGTTTAGGAGTTCCACAAGCTCATTGTCCAGGCGGTCAATCTCGCGTCGCATCATGCCGAGGCTCTCTGTTGACTGTCTTACATCGCGGATAACAAGACTGTCCAGAATCACGCCAAGCATCTGCGGTGTCACCTGCTGAGCCGCATCACTCCACGCATTGTCAGGGCAGCAGTGGCTTTCGATAATCAGACCCTCGTATCCCATATCCATAGCCTGTTGACAGAGCGGGCTTATCAGCTCGCGGTGTCCGCCAATGTGCGAGGGGTCGCAGATGATAGGCAGATTGGGATAGCGACGGGCAAGCTCAAAAGGAATATGCCACTGAGGCTGATTACGATATGCGTGTTTGCCGTAAGCTGTGAATCCGCGGTGTATGCCACCGAGGCGGCGCACACCGGCATTATAAATCCTTTGCAGCGCGCCTATCCACAGCTCCAGGTCGGGATTTACCGGGTTTTTCACAAGCACAGTCAGCTCCGATGCCCTGCCCGAAGCAGCGATGGCGTCGGCAATCTCCTGCATTGCAAAAGGGTTGGCCGATGTACGCGCTCCAATCCAGAGAATGTCCATGCCATATTCCAATGCGGCTTCAGCGTGTCCGCGGTTTGCTATTTCTGTAGACACCCGCAGGCCCAGCTGGTCATGCACCTGTTTAAGCCAGGGCAAGCCTACAACGCCAACGCCTTCGAAGCCACCCGGCCGCGTGCGTGGTTTCCACAGCCCGGCGCGGAATACATCTATCCCGAGCTCTTTAAGGCCGCGGGCGGTATCCATTACCTGTTCAAGGCTCTCGGCCGAACATGGGCCGGCAATGATTATAGGACGTTTTTTGCCGGTGACATCATCTATTATAGGTAGTAAATCTTTCATTTCTGTTCAGATAGGTTTATGTTCTTAGTACGGGTCAACGCCTCGGACAGGCGCTCGGTATCAGCACATAGGCTGATACGGATATATCCTTCGCCGTTAGAGCCGAATATAAATCCCGGAGTTATGAATACCCTTGCTTTTTCGAGCACGGCATCGGCGAAATCCTCGCTTCCCTTCCAGCCGTCGGGTATACGCCCCCAGAGGTATAGTCCGCGTTGTTCCGGGTTCCACCGCACGCCCAGCGCGTCCATTATCTTCTCGGCAACCGCACGGCGGCGGCGATATTCATCATTCAGGGCCTTGTACCAGTCCTCGCCCTCCTGCAACGCCGTTGCTGCGGCAAGCATGGCAGGGATGTACTGTCCCGAATCAACATTGCTCTTTACCTTGAGAATCCACTTTATAAATTCGGGATTAGAGGCAATCATGCCCATACGCCATCCGGCCATATTGTGGCTTTTGGACAGCGAGTTCATCTCTATGGCAACCTCTTCGGCACCGGGGACATGTAGAATACTGCGTCTGGAATCCGACAGGATAAAGCTGTACGGGTTATCATTTACAATCACAATACCGTGACGGCGTCCGAATTCCACAGCTTTACGGAAAACATCGTCCGCAGGCTGCGTGCAAGTGGGCATGTGCGGATAATTTATCCACATCAGCTTTACTCTGTCCAGAGGCAATTTCTCCAATGCGTCGAAATCGGGTAGCCACCCACCCTCCTCGGTGAGGTCGTATGGAATAACCTCAGCGCCGACAAGACGGCTCACAGACGTGTACGTCGGGTATCCGGGATTGGGTACAAGCACGGCATCACCGGGATTCAGAAATGCCATTGATATGTGCATTATACCTTCCTTAGAGCCAATCAGGGGCAAAATCTGCGAGTCCGGATTCAGCCGCACACCGTAATAACGGCTGTACCAGTCGGCATAAGCCTTTCGCAGAACCGGAAGTCCCGAGGTTACACTATAACTGTTCACGTCCGGCAACACTGCCGATTCGCACAGTTTTTCCACCGCTGCCTTCGGAGGCAGAAGGTCCGGGCCGCCCACGCCGAGCGAGACAATATCCGCGCCTGCGGCATTTAGCGCGGCCACCTGTTTCATTTTGCGCTGCAGGTAGTATTCTTCTATATTCTGCACACGTTGTGCTGCTGTAATTGTTTTCATCGGTGCAAAGTTACAACAATATTTCAGGAATTATATAATTAAATGTTCCATCCTGATAAAAAACAGCAAAACGGAGCGCCGCGGGAAGACAGCGTGCTCCGTTTTACTATTATTACAAAATGGGATACAGCTTACTTCGCGGAGGAGAGCAGGCCTGCGTAATACGAGCTCTTTTCCAAGGCGGCGGCAGCTTTTTCAGCGTCGCCCTGGCCCTCGTAATACTTGGCGATCCAGTTGTAAGCGTCAACGTAATTCTTGAGCTGATTATCCTGGTTTGCGGGATCAGCATAAGCGGGGGTAGCATCCAGACGGGTAAGCAACGCGTTGGCGGCATTGAACACAGCCTCGTTCACCACATTCTTGTTGGCAGCCAGCAGCAGGAGTGCGTTGCGGCGGAGGTAGCGGACGGGTGAATTGTCGGGGTCATAGCCTTCCAGAGCCTTGGCAGCATACTGTGCGCCACGAGCGGCATAAGCGGCAGCCTTTTCGGGGTCGGCAGAGAGCTGTGCGGCAGAAGCCAGGAACGAACCGGTTACATTATAGTACTCGGCATTGCTGGGCTTTTCCTCGTTCTCAAGAGCCTCGGCGCCAAGGTCGGCAGACTTCACATAGTCCTTCAGGTCAAAGTAGTAGTCGCTGAGGGCGTTAAGGATACCGGGGTTCTTGGGGAGAGCCTTGATGCCCTGCTCCAGGATATTATATGCGGCTACAGTATCTTTTGCCTCCATCTGGAGAGTAGAGTATACGGTGTAGTCCGAGCCGTTGTAACGGTCCTTGAAATCGGGATTTGCGAAGAATTTCTTAGAAGCCTCCAGAGCGGCGGGATAGTTCTTCAGGTCATTGAGACTGCGGATTTTCACACGCTGAACCTGGAAGTCGTTGGGGTCTGTGGCAAGCACTTCGTCGCAAGTCTTGATAGCCTGGTCGTATTTGCCGCCGGCGTAAAGGAGCACAGCGTAACGGGCCTTGTCCTCGGGGAAGTGGTTGGGGTTGGCGATATACTTTCCGTACTGTTCGGCAGCACGTGTCCATTTACCGTTCTGGTAGTATTTTTCTGCGAGTTCACGCTGGCCGAGAGCCGAGTTGGGGTTCTTCTGCAGGAGCTCGGTGAGCTTGGCGATAGCGTAATCGGGAACCACATAGTAGTAAACGTTGGCATATTTTACATAGCCTTCGGGGCTGTCCTCATCAAAGAGAATAGCCTGCTCGTACTGGGTTGCAGCCTCGTTCCACTTCTGAGCGTCGGCCAGGCGGTCACCTTCCAGGATGTAGATGGAGGGTTCCTGGTTCTTGGAGCTCTTGCGGGCTTTAGCAAGCAGTTTCTCTATATCCTGCGCGTACTTAACGGGGTCGGCATTGTAATAAGCACGAGCGATGTCAACGATAACCTCGTTGTTCTTTTTCGCAAGACCCTGAGCCTTCTTGAAGTAATCACGTGCAGCAGACTCGTTGCCGTCCTTAAGGGCGAGAGCGCCAAGGCCAACATAGTTGTATGCGCAATCGGCATTAGCAGCGACACCCTGGTCAAAGTACTGTTTTGCTTTTGCAGCGTCACCCTTTGCAACGTACGATGCACCGAGGTAGTAAAGCGAGAGGGCTTTGTCGGTGTCGGCATTGTTCATGTTGCGGTTCAAAAGAGTGATTGCATTGTCGTACTGGCCGGCTTTGTAATATTCAATGCCGTCCTTGAAGCCGTCGGCCGACGCTGAGAGCGCGGCGCTGACGCATAGAGCTAATAAAAGTTTGCTTTTCATTATACTTGTTGTTGAATCTTGTGATTTATAATAGTTTGACGCCTTAAAACAACCATGGTTTAACGCTGAAACGTATGGCCACAGTTCAGGTGATGCCTTTTGTTGCGGTAAAGTTACAAAAAAAGACTGTTCTGCAATACTTGTTCGGCGATAAAACTTCGATTTTGGGCGTTAATCTATGTTAATTAACGGATTTAAGGGGTTGCAATGCTATTTTGTGGTAACTTCGTAAATGTTTATCTGCATCCTTGCGGGCATTATTCCGGTGCGCATAATCAGGCGCTGGCCGTCATTGCTGGTTATAAAGGTGTAGAATTTATGGGCCGCACCAACCATACCGGCAGTGGATATGATATAAATCGGGCGGGTCAGAGGATAATTTCCGTCGTAGATATACTGCTGGTAAGGCTTGTATGAGAGGGCATCGTTACGCATGACAGACAGGACTTTGACGCCTGAATTATCCATACGTTCGTTTATCTCTATACCGTTCACGGCCTCGCCCTTCTGCAGATCCTCCACGCGGCTTGCTATGTCAGTGGTATCACGTTCGTTAAGCGAGCGGGTGAGCCAGCTCACTCCGATAACGCCCATGGCATCCTTACGCTCTTTTACGGTCTCGAAGACCTTCTCCACAGAGCCTATAGACACAACATTTGGGCCGAATTCCCGTCCGTTGAGGACCGAATCGCGCATGTATGTGGCCAGTCCCGAGCCACGGTCGTCGAAGACTACGTTAATAGGTGCGTCGGCACCCTCGGGAGATATCTGGTCCCAGCGGGTAATCTCGCCGGAGAGAATCTGACCTATCTCTTTCACAGACAAGGTGCTGATGTCGTTTTCGGGATTGACAATCAGAGCTACTGCGTCAACGGCAATCTTCATTGAGCGCACGGACGAGAACTTTTTACGCAAGGCGGCACGCTCTGTTTTTGTGATATCCCTGCCAATAACTGCATTACGGGTGTTGCCGCTGAGCAGAGAATCCACAGCCACGGCCTGAGGCACGTATTCGCAAAGCACAAAGTTGTTGGGGTAGACGTACTCGAATACCTCCACCTCCTGCTCCATTATGTTCTTAAATGCCTCGTCGCAGACCATTGTCATGGACGATACTTTCTTCTCCTTTTTGCCGCCTTCGCCGCAAGCGGTAAAAGCCGTCATCACAGTGGTGGCGGCTAATACGGCGAAGAGGGTTCTACTTACTCTTCCAAGCATAAGTAACTCTTATAGATTAGTTAATGTATACAATTGCTTTGGTAACTCTTTTATATGATGCGAGTTACTTAATTTTCCAGTTTTAGTATTTATAACCTTGTGTCAAGACCGAATACAAGACGTATGGCGCGCCATATACCGTAAATTACCAGTATTACGCCAACTACGTAATTGCAAATCTTCCACAACAGATTTGTCGGCTCTCCCAAAAATCCTATCATGAGCAGGATGCCCATTCCAACATAAACAACAATCATAAATGCCCCGAAAAGGTATTGCATGAGGGTTGGTTTGCGGCCGGTCTCGGCACGTGCTTCCTCCTCGCGGGTAACAGGGTTGTCATCGGGATTGACGAGCGACTGATGCATCTTGCGGCGATACTCCCGGAATTCAGGATTGTTCTCCAGTTCTTTATCTCTTTTCATAATTCTGCGTTTTTATGTAGTTATACTTTTGTGTGATGTCTATACATTATATATCAAGAACAGCATAACATATATAAAGTTCACACACAGTACCGGATGCAAAATTAACACAATTAACTAAAACGGCAAAATTTGGAGACTGATTAGTTGCCGTGTGCCGCAAGAATGGCGTCAATAGCCCTGGCCATGGTCCAACGGTCGCGGTCATGGCGGTTTTCCAGGACAATAATGCAAGTATCGTCCTCGGGGCGTTTCGCCACATAAGCCTGGAAACCGCCATTGTCACCGGGATGATAGATTTTGCGTGGCTCACCGGGCGTAGTGTCCACAAACCATCCCAGGCCATACCAGGTGTGCGGGCGCCTCTGATAGTCGCACCATCTGCTCTCCGTAACACTTATCCTGGGCGAATAAGCGAGCTGCAACAAGCTGTCGCCAAGCAGTTTGCCCTTTGCCAGCGCACGCTCCCACGCCAGTATGTCGCGGGCTGTCGCGTACAGACAACCGTCAGGGCGAGTGGCGTAAAATGTCTCCTCGCCATAGTCGAACTCCTCCCAGCCGTCGCCCACGGGCGCGTAACCGTGAGCCGCCGTGGCGGGCATAGTGTCGGGGTCAAAATATACGGCATGTGTCATTCCCGCCGGACCAAAGACATTGCGACGCTGATATTCGGTGAATTCAAGGCCGCTTTTATCCTCAATAATCCGGGCAAGCAACAGAAAGGAGGGGTTAAGATAATCGTAAGCCGTTCCCGGCTCGAACTGCGTGTCTGTGACATCCTTGAAATACCGAACTGACGAGGCATCTGTAGCGTAAATACACGAGTCCCTTACCGAGCGGTCTCTGGCATCCGGGATTCCGGATGTATGCCCGGCCAGGTCGGCAAGGGTCACCTTCTTCCAGAACGGTGCCGTATACGGCAGATAATACGACGCCGGCTCGTTAATATCCACCAGGCCACGCTCGGCCAACTGCAACAGGCCCACGACCGTAAACTGCTTTGATACAGAGGCGAGGCAGAACAGCGTGGAGTCGGTAACCGGCGTTGCCGACGGCATGTCGGCGATTCCGAAGTATCGCTCGTACAGCACCGAGTCGCCGCGCGCCACAATCACGGCGCCGCCGGGTGCGCTGCTATCATTGTTATATCTCGCGCTGAAAAGCGAATCCAGGTCGCTGCGCAAATCCGCATTGGCCACTGCGAAAATGCAGAAGGCGCACAGTGTGACTAAGTATCTTAACATCTGTATGTTGTATTAATTTGGCTCACCTCCTATTTATGGAAAAAAGAGGCGAGCTCCTCCGGAGTAAACATTCGTATAATCGTGTATCCGTCAGGGGTATAATTGGGAGAAGGCAGCCTGAACAAATCCCCGACAAGGGCCTGCATCTCGGTCTGCGACAATATCTGGTTATTGCGTATCGCCGCAGTCCGGGCCAACGACATAGCTATGCGCTGCCGCTGCTCGTCCGTGGGGTCGTTTCCCGTATCAGCCAAATCTCCTATAACAGAAATCAACGCCTCGCGTGGCGACACATTGCCGAGTTCGGCGGGGACCCCTTGAATGGTCCATTTCAGTTCCCCGACATTAGTCACATCAAATCCCAGGCCTACAAGCAGTTGCGCCGCTGCCACCAATACGGCGTGCTGTGCGGCATCAACCTCTAATTCCTCGCTGAAAATCAGCTTCTGAGAGGTCATTTTGCCCTGTTTTATCTCCGGCAGGAATTTCTCGTAGAGCACACGCAGATGCGCACGGTGCTGGTCAATAATTATGAGTCCGCTCTTGGTGGAGGTAATAATCCAGCGGTTCTTGTACTGGAACATCGGCGCGGGAGCGGCAATGTCGGTGACGCTGCCGTCCCCGGACGGGATTTCTGACTGCACCGGTGCAACATGACTGCTGCCGGCATCCTTCATAAATCCCTCGTAAAGCTTTTCCCAGTTACGGCTACTGTTCAGCGACGATGAGCGTTCGTGGCGCATAACCGTAGAGCCGTTTCCGCCAAACAGCGATGCTACCGCCGGACGCTCGGGCTCGGCATGCATTTCAAACTGCATCGGTTTGATTTCAAACGGGTTATAGTCTGGATCAAGATCTTCGTTTACAGGACTGTTTTCTACGATTTTACCCTGCTGCAACGGCGGAATATCAGGCACGTCCGTGGCATCGAAGTCAATTGCGGGGCCGACATTGTATTTTCCGAGGCTTTCTTTTACCGCCGATGACAGAATCTGCCATATCATGGCCTCGTCCTCGAATTTTATCTCGTGTTTCTGAGGGTGGATATTTACGTCTATACGGTCCGGGGCAACGTCAAAACTGATAAAATAATTGGGCTGTGCTTCGCCGGAAATCAGGTCTTTATAGCAGTTCAGCACCGCCTTGTGGAAATACGGATGACGCATATTGCGGCCGTTGACAAAAAAGTACTGCAAGGCGTTGCGCTGGCGGGCGTTTGCCGGAAGGCCGATGAAGCCGGATATTTTCACCGATGAGGTCTGTGTGTCCACCGGGATAAGGCCGTGCTCGACAGTGCGGCCGAACAAGGCGCCGATACGCTGTTTCAGCGGCGACCGTGGCAGGGCGTGCACAAGCGTACCGTTGTGCGTCAGAGAAAATTCCACATCCGTGTTTACCAGCACAAGCCGCTCGAATTCGTGCATTATGTGGCTCAGCTCCACGGAGTCTTTCTTAAGGAACCGGCGTCGTGCCACAAAGTTGTAGAACAAGTTCTTAACCATAATGTTTGTTCCGGGCACACATACGTCGGGCTCCTGGCTTTCCACCTTGGATGCCTTGATTATTATGCGCGTGCCCAGGCTGTCATCCGGGCGCATGGACCGCATATCTATCTCGCTTACAGCGGCTATTGACGGCAACGCCTCGCCACGGAAACCCATGGTATGCAGCGTGAACAGGTCATCCGCCTTGCGGATTTTGGATGTGGCGTGACGCTCAAAGGCCATTCGCGCATCAGTGGCGGACATGCCGCAGCCGTTGTCAACGACCTGTATAAGTGTCTTGCCGGCATCTTTCAGGACTATGTTTACAAGCGTTGCTCCTGCATCAATGGCATTCTCCACAAGCTCCTTGATAACCGAAGCCGGCCGCTGGATTACCTCGCCGGCGGCTATCTGATTCGCCACTGAATCAGGCAATAATTTTATGACATCTTGCTGAAAACTCTTCATAGCGGTTGCAAATTTAGCGCATTTTTCGTTAGGAACAATACGCCCGACGCACTATTTATAAACACGTTTTTAACACCGCACGCCGTTTTTTCACACAATAATTTTTATATCGGTCAAAAACAGCCCGATTATTTTGGTCATAAATGGATTATTTGCTAACTTTGTACGTAATTTATATCACGCTTAAGATGTTTAAAAAAATACTGACAGTTTTCATCGGCTCTATGGCCGCAATCTGGATTTCGGCCGGAGTAATGCTGGTGTTGTTCTTTATGATTATCGGTGCGATGTTCTCGTCCGACTCAAGCCAGAAAGTCAATAAACACTCGATATTACACCTTGACCTGAACGGCGAAATATCCGAATATCCGGAAAAACTGGATATCAGCGACATTATAGAGAGCGACGGACAGTTGCCCGGACGCCTTGACCAGATTCTGGAATCCGTAAAGCTTGCCGCCTACGACCCCAACATTGATTGTATCATGCTGGAATGCAGCGGCTCGGCGTTAGGTTACGCCGGACGTCAGGAGCTCATGGAGGCTCTGCTGCAGTTCCGCAAGGAATCCGGCAAGAAGGTCTACGCTTACGGAAATATCTACACGCAGGGCGACTATTACGTTGCATCGGCTGCCGACAAGATTGTGGTAAACCCGTCCGGCATGGTGGATGTAAGCGGAATAGGAGCATCTATCCCCTTCTTTAAGAATGCCCTGGACAAACTGGGAGTTACCGTACAGGTGATGAAAGTCGGCCAATTCAAAAGCGCCGTTGAGCCTTACATCCTTAACGAGCCCTCCGAGGCATCGCGTCTGCAGTCTATGGAATACATAAACGCAATGTGGAAATCCGTAGCCGGCAGCATTGCCGCAAACCGAAAGGTAAAAACAGCCACTGTAACCGCGTGGGCCGACTCTCTGCTTATGACCGCCGACCCGGCAAGCCTTGTAAAAGCCAAGGTCGTGGACGCCACTCAGTACCGCCGCCAGTTCGACGATGACATGCGCACTGCCACCTCCCTGCAGAAAGGCGAGGACCTGCGTCTGGTTACTCCCGCCGACTACATCCTGTCCGACCCTCACACCAGACTTGTCAAGCAGGATAATATAAAAGAGGATAAGGTTACAAACGAAGGCTATTTCGCTGTCCTCTATGCCGTAGGTGATATTGTGGACGCCGGCGACAAAGGCATTGTCGGCGACAAGATAGTGGGCGAAATCCTGAAAATCGCCGACGATGACAATGTCAAGGGCCTCGTCCTGCGCGTAAACTCGCCCGGCGGCTCGGCTTTCGCAAGCGAACAGATATGGGAATCTCTCGAATACTTCAAAAGCAAAGGAAAGCCGTTCTATGTCTCTATGTCTGACTATGCCGCATCGGGCGGCTATTACATTAGCTGTGGCGCCGACCGCATCTACGCCGACGAGAACACTATCACCGGTTCAATCGGAATCTTCGGACTCATTCCCTGCATCCATGATCTGCTGACCGATAAACTGGGCGTAAACATTGTGCCTGTAGCCAACACCGCCAATGCAAACTTCCCCAGCATAACCCGTCCGATGACTCCCTACCAGCAACAGGCGATGCAGGGCTATGTGGAACGCGGATACGAACTGTTCACTTCCCGCGTGGCAAAAGGACGCAAGATGACCGTGAACAAGGTTAAGGAAATTGCCGAAGGCCGTGTATGGATCGGCACAAAAGCCAAAGAAATAGGTCTGGTGGACGAGCTGGGCGGCATCGAGGACGCTATCGCTGCGATGGCTAAGAAACTGAATATGTCCACAGACAACTATGTCTCTCTGCCCGAATATCAGATGTCGGCACTGGAGCAATGGTTTGTGGCCACAAATTCAGCCGAAAACGAAATGCAGGCCAAGATAACCGGCTCCGTTTCGGACGGCTCGTTGCGCTCTGACATCCGCAACATTCTGTCCATGCAGAGAAATCTGCCGCAGATTCCCGGTGTAGATGCCGAGACCGTAAAGGCAAACCTGAACCTGCTGTTAGGTGTTCGCCGCCAGGGTTTTGTTCAGGCACGCATGCAGCCCCTATCCATACAGTGACTAAATCATAAATTACGATAGAATATGGCCAGCCGTTCTACAGCCGCTAAAGCGATTCTGTTACCGCTCTCCAAATTATACGGAGCGGGCACTTGGGTGCGCAATAAAATGTACGACTGGAATATTGCCAAACAGACATCTTTTGACATCCCCGTAATCTGCATAGGCAATATTGCCGTGGGTGGCACGGGAAAGACGCCCCACACCGAGTACGTGGTTCATCTGCTGCGTAAAACATACCGCGTTGCGGTTCTCAGCCGCGGATACCGCCGGCACACCAAAGGGTTCGTTATGGCGTCCAAGCACTCCACACCCCGCGACCTCGGTGACGAAAGCTACCAGATGTATCATAAATTCGGTGGCAAAATACCTGTTGCCGTTTGCGAGAACCGTGTGGCCGGCATTCAGGAACTGCGAAGGCTCCTGCCGGACCTGCAGGTGATTGTTCTGGACGATGCTTTCCAGCACCGTGCCGTAAAACCCGACATAGCGATTGTACTCACCGAGTTCGACAGGCCGCTATTCCAGGACCACCTTATGCCATACGGACGCCTGCGTGAGAGCACGGCGGCATTAAGCCGCGCCGATATCGTTATCGCAACCAAGTGCCGGAGAGGCATCAAGCCGCTTGACTATTCGCTTTTCGACAAGAATCTGGACTTAATCCCGGCTCAGGCAAGATTCTTCTCGCGCTTTGCATACGATTCCCTGCGTCCCGTTTTCCCCGACGCGGTCTCCGAAATCCCTTATCTGCACGAACTTACAGCCCGGGATATGCTCCTCACCGTTTCAGGCATAGCGAATCCCAGGCCTTTTGTAAGATACGTTAAAAGTTTTGAGCCAAAGGTCAAGGTCAATGTTTTCCCCGACCACCACGAGTTCAATCGCGCCGATATGGACACCATACGCAACCGTTTCAACTCCATGAACGGCGAGCGCAGATACATAATCACCACCGAAAAAGATGCCGTAAGGCTGATGGGAAATCCATATTTCCCGCATGAGCTTAAGCCTTACATCTTCTATCTGCCCATACACATAGAGTTTGTTGAGCGCCCAGACCAGTCCGCAACATCTTTCGACGATACTCTATTGAGAATGCTCCGCAATATCACAAAATAGTGCCGATTGGCCGAAACATTTACCCCAAACAGCACGTTTAAACTAAACATATTAACATAAAAACTGATACCATCAATGCTCGAAAAAATCAAACAAACAGCAGACTTTCTGAAATCTCAGGTGGCCGAAATGCCTAAAATCGCAATCATCCTGGGCTCCGGACTCGGTAACCTTGTAGACCACATGACAGACAAGAAAGTCATCCCTTACAAAGAAATCCCCAACTTCCCCGTATCTACCGTTGCCGGACACTCCGGTAACTTCGTTTTCGGTAAACTCGGCGATAAAAACGTTATCGCAATGCAGGGCCGCTTCCACTACTACGAGGGCTATGATATGAAAACCGTTACTTTCCCCGTTCGCGTTTTCAAGGCTCTTGGCGTGGAGACTCTCTTTGTCAGCAACGCCGCCGGCGGTATGAACAAGGAATTCAAGGTTGGTGACGTTATGATTATCACCGACCAGATCAACCTGTTCCCCGAAAATCCCCTCCGCGGCAAGAACTACGAGGAACTCGGCCCGCGCTTCCCCGCCATGACCGAGCCCTACAGCCGCGAGCTCATCAAAATGGCCGATGAAATCGCAGCCGAAAAAGGCATCCGCGTTATGCACGGCGTATATGTAGGCGTTACCGGCCCCACATTCGAGACTCCCGCTGAATACGAGTACTTCCGTGTTATCGGTGGCGACGCTGTAGGTATGTCTACCGTCCCCGAAGTTATCGTGGCACGTCACGCCGACATGCGCTGCTTCGGTGTAAGCGTAATCACCGACCTTGGCGGCAAGGAAATAACCACCGTTCCCAGCCACGAGGAAGTAACCCAGGCCGCAGAGAACGCTCAGCCCACCATGCTCGCACTTGTTAAGGAGCTGGTGAACCGCATCTGATTTATAGCCACCGTTTTTACCGCCGCGGGACGCACACTGTGTCCCCCGGCGGTTTTACCTTAAAGTAAGACCCCGTTCCCCAATATTTGTTAACGCAGGGGCGGTGTATTTTCGAGGAAATTTCGCAAGTTGAAGAGGGAATGTAGCGAGCTACATGACCGATG